>DALYIB010000334.1:0-1518 GCA_031970595.1 Pseudobdellovibrio sp. | reverse complement strand
ATGAATACCCAGAGCAGCCCCAAGGCGTTCCGCATAGTACGAAGTCATTTCCGTTCGATCGTTTTCTAATGCGCTTAAGTTACTTTCTTTGATGTCGGTGACTTCTTCTAGTTCTTTTAATGTAATTTCAAAATTTTTACGAAAGGCTCGCAATGTTTTTCCAGGAGTCGTCGGAGTTGGATCGATTTCATTTAAAATGTCCTTTAGATTTTTTCCTGCCATGTATCCTCCGCTTAGTACTGATGAGTCGCTGTTATTTTAACGACTTTCACAATTTTAATTTGCCCATCTTCAATTTTATAAATGATTCGACCCAGTCGACTAAAACTTGATGAACGATGCCCAGCCCATTCCCCAGTCAAATCATGATCATTCCAAAAATTGATATTACTCGAATCGCGGAGCAAAACTTCTTCTTTCAATTGCATTGCTTCTCGCAAACTCAAGGTTTTTGATAACGAATCCGGTCCAAACTCCTCAACTTGACGTGTCCAAATCTTAATGACTTGAATATCGTCTATTGTGATCTCTCCCACCTGAAAGGCCTTTTTCAGCTCCTCACCAACCGAGCCCTCTTCCTTAACACTCCAACCCACTTCTAGGCCTTTCTTATGTTTAAATATAACTTATTTTTATCTATAAGTCTACTTGTTTTTAAAATATCTAAATTCACACAACAGATCCCTCT
This sequence comes from Pseudobdellovibrio sp., assembly GCA_031970595.1. Lineage (GTDB taxonomy): Bacteria > Bdellovibrionota > Bdellovibrionia > Bdellovibrionales > Bdellovibrionaceae > Pseudobdellovibrio. The sequence continues at coordinate 830 of DALYIB010000334.1, read as the reverse complement.
CTTGCAATAATTCGACCCCGCAATCGTCATTATTTCAAAAGGGGCTTTATAAACGTGACTTTTACAAGCAGGATTATGAGGATGAAAACGTTTGCGTATGCTAAGTAAAATAAATAAAACCCTGCTGGAAACAGCGGGGTTTTTATTTTTTACGGGTTCACTTTCAAGATTCTTTTAGGATGCCTTTTCGTATCGTCTAATCTTCGCACGAATAGCTTCTAGCTTGGATCTCAGATCGGTTCGTTCAAAACCATTTGGAAATAAAATAAACTCAGGCTTTATTCCAAATGCTTCGGCCAACAAAATCGCGCGCTCTTCTCCGAGTTTCGAACGCCCACTTTCGATATTCGAAATATTTGCAACGGCCATTTCAGTAATTTCTGATAATACTTTTTGTGTCCAGCCTTTTTTCAAACGCAGCTCTTTGACAACTTCACCGGGAGATAAAACATATCTAGATTTGCGAGTCATTATTTCCTCCTATAATCGTGAGCTGTAATTCGAGAGACACTTACAACTTCAACTGCGCCAACATGGTTAACCTGATAAATAACTTGCCATTTTAAATTCAGGCGAGATGATCGATGTCCACGCCACTGACCACGAAGCATTTCATCACGATAACCAGGAAACTTTGTTAAAATGGCAAATCCGTGGCTTTCAATCATACGCGCCCATACCTCTTACGATCGAAGGATTTCTTTGGGCGCTTTGTCCAGATCCTTCAGAGCCTGTTTACTTTCACTTATCTGATTCATTTTACCCTTCAAGCTCTTATATTAAAGTATAACTTATACTTTAATATAAGTCAAATAGCATTTGAATAGGTA
>DALYIB010000333.1:0-1529 GCA_031970595.1 Pseudobdellovibrio sp. | reverse complement strand
GAATAAAAACTGGATCACCCCGAATAAAATTTTAGCGCTTACAACTATTCAGCTGGTTTTAAGTCTGACAACACCTTCTAGTGCAAAGGCTCAAGTGACCATTTCGGGCATATCGTCTGGCGGATTTATGGCAACCCAGATGGCCACCATTTTTTCCAAAGAAATTTCAGGTCTGGGGACTGTGGCCGGTGGATTTTATTACTGTGCTGGCAACCACATGCAGGAAAAAATCGCCGAAGGCGAAAAAAACTTTTTTATGGGTACAAAAAATCTCTTTTTGTATCAACAGAGTGATGTCGTTCTATCTGACTTATTATTTGGACATTTTTTATTTCCCGGCTTTTCTCCGCAGTGGTTTACTCCGTCGAAAAAAAATCCACTTTATAAATCACTGGGTATTTGTATGCAGAACCCACAAAAAGCCGTCATTCCTCAGCTGAAACCACTTCAGGAAAAAAACTGGATTGACCCGATTGAAAATATAGCGGCACAAAAAGTTTTTGTTTACCATGGAACTCGTGACAGCATTGTCAACCCTGCTATGCAAAATAAAATTGTTGAATTCTATCAACGGTATAATACACCGAAGGAAAATATCAAAACGGCCAACGTCGTTGGAGGACATAATTTCCCGACCAACAAAAAAGATCTGAATGATTGTTTAGCTCAAACGATTCCTTACCTGTCTAGTTGCGATTACAATTTAGCTTCAGAGATGATTCAGTTTCTAATCCCTTCCGCTCAGCCAGGCGGACAGTTCAATCAAAATCATCTTTATATTGTCGATCAAACATTGGACCACAAAAATAACTTCAAGGATTTTACTATTGAAAAAGCTTTTCAACCCAATTACAGCATCGGCGCCTATGGTTATCTGTATGCAACAGATCAGTGCTTGAATAACCCGACTCGTTGTCAACTGCATGTGGCCCTGCATGGCTGTGAAATGAGCGACAGCTATGACCCTAGTTTTGATTTACTTTATCAAAAACAAGTTCAAAAAACACAGATTGTTCGCATGCGCTCGGAGAAGGAAAAAACCTTGTTTGATTTTAATTTTAAACAACTGCCCACGATCGAACAAAAAGGCCTGAGCTGGGGGAATTTGAAATTTGCTATGTCTTCGGGTTACGCCGAGATGGCTGAAACAAATAACTTGATGATTTTATTTCCGCAGACTTGGATTACTGAAAAAAATTATCCCTATAATCCCAAAGGTTGTTGGGATTGGTTTGGTTTTACAGGTTCGAATTACGCCAGCAAAGAAGGTCAAGAAACAAAATGGTTGATGGATTATATCCGTGCCATTCAGAAAGATCCCAAAGCGTTTATTTTAGAAAAACGTCCCGACATGAATACGAAACACTAAGCTCTACTAAGATCTAGTTGTTTCCTTTGAAATATGTTTATCACAACAACGTTTTGCGATAAATTTGACGAATGAAGTTTTTGATTGTTGATGACGAAGAAGATATCCGCGAAATCCTGTCCCTGATGATTCAATCTAATTATGATGTGCAAATTTACCA
>DALYIB010000332.1:0-1549 GCA_031970595.1 Pseudobdellovibrio sp. | reverse complement strand
GGAGCATTGATACTTTCTAAAAAATCCACAGCGGTTTCGTCGAACGGAGTACTAAAGCAAAGCATACCCAATTCCTGACAACGTTTCATAATAGGTGCATGCCATTCCCACGGAGTATAGGCTTCTTTGTATAAATCATATAAATTACGACCCGCCCATAAACTGCCACTGTCTTTGATATTAAAACCGTCTTTTTGGACATTCAAAGTCATCGTATCTGCAGTATAAGTTTGTAATTTCAAAGCGTGTGCGCCCGAAGCCGCTGCGGCTTCGACGATTTTCATCGCGCGATCGATCGATTGATTATGATTACCTGACATTTCTGCGATTAAAAAAGGCTTATGTCCAGGACCTACTTTAACATGACCAAATTGAATTTCTTTTTTCATAAAAAACCTCGCTGAAATTGTATTACTACTCGGGGACAGACAGCATACCTGTCGCAGTGCAGAATGAGAATATTTTCGAATCCGCTAGATTAATCAAATGAAAAAAACACGCATTGCTCTGATTGTTGACCATCCTCTCCGTGATTTGCCAGGACTGGCTTTGATTGCCAAAGATCTTGCGCAAAAAAATTGTGAAGTGTTTTTAGTCCCTATGTACAACCAAGAACGCGAATGCCTGGCCTTGGCTCCCGATTTTGTTTTGCTGAATTATTTGCGCAAGAATAATGAACATTTTGTTCACAGATTGAAAAAATGTGGCATCCAATACGGCATCAATGATACTGAAGGCGGTTTCTATGGCGATTTGGATTATTATGGCAGCGTGCTGTCATTAGACCGCGATTTAAATGAAAATGTCCGCTGCAATCTGGTGTGGGGTCAAAAAATGTTGGATTATCTGAAATCCAAACCCCAATGGAATCATCAGCTGAAATTAACAGGCCTGCTACCTCGTTTTGATTTTTACGCCGATAAATTTAAAACAGTCGATCTTTCACCGTTAATTCAAATGCCTAAAAATAAAAAATTGGCCTTGATTAACACCAAGGTCGCCTTAGCAAATCCCTTGTTTGTCACTGTCGAAAAAGAAATTGAAATTTATAAAAACAAATTAGGTATTTCAGAAGAGAAAATTCAATTTTTCCTGAAATACGGTTTGTTATCGATTGAGGATAATGTGGCCTTATCAGAATGGATCGGACAGAACTTTCCAGACTGGTCGGTGGTGATTCGCCCCCACCCGCACGAAAATGGCCGAACCTATGCCAATAAAATCAATTCACAGTTTAAAAATGTTTCGGTTCACCGCGAAGGTCCCGTCATTCCGTGGATCTTGCAATCAAAGGCTGTGTTGCATCGCCACTGTACGACGGCGATCGAGGCCGCCATTGCAAATATTCCAGCTATTTCACCGACATGGGTCAATACATCAGCCAATGCTCCGGATGCCGAAGATGTCAGTCACAAAGCTCATACCCAACAAGAACTCTTTGAATTACTGCAATCGGCTGAAAAAAATCAGCTGACAGCCAGTGCTGAAATTCAAAAGTCCACACAAAAAATTATTGATGACTGGCTTTACCAAGTCGACGGAAATTCTC
>DALYIB010000331.1:0-1562 GCA_031970595.1 Pseudobdellovibrio sp. | reverse complement strand
GTCTGCGAATGCGTTCAACAGCAGCGGTAATTCCACCCATTAAGGAAATATGATTGTCTTTGACCATGACCGCGTCTGATAAATTGAAACGATGATTTTGGGCTCCGCCGTGAACGACCGCTTTTTTTTCAAATTCACGATAAAGAGGAGTCGTTTTGCGAGTATCCAAAATCACAGTGCGAGTGCCTTCGATGGCTTTGACATATTGACGTGTTAAAGTGGCAATTCCAGAAAGACGTCCTAGAAAATTCAAAGCAACGCGTTCCGCTTTAAGAATTTGAATCAGATCACCTTCGATCACACAGATATTTTGACCTTTGTAGATCAGATCGCCTTCTTCAAAGAGCCATTTTAATTTTGCATTCGGCTCTAGGAATTGGATTGTTTGTTCAAAGACGGTTGATCCAGACAGAACGATATCAGCCTTGGCTTTTAAAATCGCTTCACCGATTTTTGGTTTGACGGCCAAAGACTCAGTTGTGATATCCCCAGTGGGCATGTCCTCTTTGAGGGCGGCTTTAATAATTTCAATAGGTGTATATGGTGACATACAGATTAAATACTTTTTTCAATCTGAGACATCAACTTAGAAAGTTCCTCGCGAACGATTTTTTCTGTGATTTCGGGGATGACTTGCCAGCAAATTTTTTCAGCCATCAGGCGAACCTCTTCGCGCATCAATTCCTGATCAAATTTTGACATGCCTGAAGTTTGACCAATTCCTTGAGTTTGTGCCTTGTTTAAAGACACCATCGAGTCTTCGATATAGCTTTGGATGTGTTTATTCAAGTTAGAGTCTTTACCAGCTGGTTTTTCATTTTTAACTAAAATGACCTCTTCGAAGTCACCATAATTTTCTGTTTCGATATGAATGTCGTACGGCTCTGCAGCAGGGACTGATTCCATATTTTGTGAATGAACAGCTGCTTTTTCGGGCGCTAAGGTCATTGTATTCGTTTTTGGATTTACTTCGACCTCAGTGTACGATTCCGTTAAAGGAATTTTCTTAGTTTGAGATTTTTCAGAAGCATTCAAAGCAGATGTGTCTGGCGTCTTTGTTTGACCTTGAGAGTAAAGATTTTTTTGTCTGAAAATTGTTTCAGATTCTTCAAATTCAGGCATGCGAGGAAGATCAATTTTATTTTTTAAGGGATGCGAATTCGTTTTTTTAACAAACTTGAAAATTTTATCTTTTAAGGTTTGAGCATCAAAAGGTTTTTCCAAGCGGTCGTCATAACCACTGGCCTGCGCTAAATTTTGATCAAACTCCATAAAGCTGCTCCACATTAAAATCACAGGAACTGATTTTAACAAAGGGTGAGCTTTGAGTTCTTTACAAACTTCATAGCCTGATTTTTTAGTCAAAAGCACATCGGCAAAAATAATGTCTGGTTCGAAAGCTTGACTGACGGAAAGAACATCCAGTCCTGAAGGAACACTTTTAACATCTGCTGCAAATTCACCCAAGGCCAGTTGGAAGGCTTTTTTAATCGTGGAACTTTCATCTGCAAGCAATACTTTTAACGACATACTAGTCTTTAGTACAAACTAGAATACCCAAT
>DALYIB010000330.1:0-1627 GCA_031970595.1 Pseudobdellovibrio sp. | reverse complement strand
GTTCGACGAATTTAAATAAATGGTAAATCTGCTTCAGTTTGCGTCGGCTGTCTTGGTTCAGCTTGGCATCGCGGGTCAGGATATGCAGCTCTTGCAAAAGTTCAATCGATTGACCGGGCTTTATTTCATTGTTTTCTTGTGCCATGCTGTGAAGGAATAGCAAATCTGACAGAAACAGTCTATGGTTACTTGCGAGGTGTATATGAAATTCAATCTTGTTTTAATAAGTTTATTGGCCTCGGGCATTTTATCAGCCCAAGAACTGAAAATAGGGATATTACAAGAATGGGATATATTACACCCTATCAGTTATCAGACCGCAGCCAGTGAATCCGTCATGCATTTTTTGCAACGTCAGATCGTTTATCGTTCGGTGGATGGTACTGTGTTACCCGAAGTCGCAGTTCAGGTACCCAGTTTTAAAAATAAAAAAGCCCGCGAAATTGTCGAAAACGGAAAAAAAATGATTGTAGCCGAATGGGATTTGCGTCCCGAAGCGGTGTGGTCTGACGGACAACCTATTACTTGCGCTGACTGGCAATTTGCCTGGAAGGCTGGGTTGAACGACAAAGTTTCGAAAACAGAAAAAGGCATTTATACTAAAATTTCAGATATTACTTGGGCCAAAAATAATAAAAAATGCATTGTTAAATACAGCGATAACAGCTGGGCTTTTGATCGTGATTTACCACCGTTTTTACCGGCGCACATCGAAAGTGAAATTTATAAAAAATGGGCGGATCAACAACCCCAGTCCTATGAACAAAATTCGAATTATGTGAAAAACCCCAGCCTAGCTGGATTATATTCCGGACCTTATAAAGTCCAAGAAATTAAATTAGGTCAATACATCGTCTTTGTGGAAAATGAAAAATATTGGGGACAAAAGCCAGCGATAAAAAAAATACTTTTAAAATTTATTCCCGATTCCAATTTAATCAAAAGTTATTTGGCATCAGGCCAGGTTCAGGCCATTGCTCCAGTGGGATTACCGTTTGATGTGGCTTTGAATATTCAAGCCGTGCAAATGAAAAACGTGAAAGTTCAATTTATTCCATCGTTTTTATATCAAGCCCTGTTTTTAAATTTGGAAAGCGCCACTTTACAAAATCCAGAGGTCAGACAGGCATTGAATTTAGCGATCGATAAAGAATCCATGGTTAAAAACTTTTTTAATTCCCAGCTGGAACCGGCTATGTCAATTCAGTCCCAAGAAAAAACCGCTAAAAATTTTTTTAAAGGCGATATCAAAAAAGCCAACGAATTATTGGATAAAAACGGTTGGAAATTGAATTCAGGTGTTCGTCAAAAAAATGATCAAAAATTGATTGTCGTCTTTAAAACGTCTGCAGGGCTGAAAGTTTTAGAAAATATTCAAGTTTATTTGTGCGACCGTTTTTCGCAGGTCGGAATTCAGTGTTCGATAAAAAACGAACCGGCACGCGTTTTTTTGGGTGATTCCGTACCGCATGGACAGTTTGAAATTGGTATGTTTGGCAACGCGACGTATCCTGATACTTCGTTAAAGGGGTTATTTCATTCCACAGAAATTCCAAATTCAAAAAACTCCTGGGCAGGTGGAAATGTGATTCGTTTAGTCAATCCCCAGATGGATCAGTTACTTGCC
>DALYIB010000329.1:0-1628 GCA_031970595.1 Pseudobdellovibrio sp. | reverse complement strand
TATCCGCGAAATCCTGTCCCTGATGATTCAATCTAATTATGATGTGCAAATTTAACAAGCTGTCGACGGCGAAAACGCGATTGAAATTTTACAAGCTGATGGCCCGTTTGATCTTGTTTTTTCTGATTTAAATATGCCGAAAAAAAATGGTGTCGAAGTTTATAAAGAACTTCGACACCTTTCTCCGCAGACTCCTTTTATTTTAGTAACGACTGAAGACAAGGTCTTTAAATCGCACATACCCAATCCGACCTATTATGAATTCATCGACAAGCCTTTTACGGAACAAGATCTGACTCAGACAGTTGAATTAATTTTTTCCAAAAAGCAAATCCCGTCACAAAAAGAAAGCTATATCCCAATTAGCATCGACATCCTTCGTCGCGTTGAATATGCGGGCGTTTCTTTGTTTATTCGATTGAACAATGCGCAATATATCAAAGTTTTGCGTGATAATATTCCTTTCAATGACGCCGAACACATTCGTTTTAAAAACAAAAAGGTTTCTCATCTTTATGTGGAACTATTTGATTTTAAAATTTTCATTTCACAGTTCAGAAAAAATGTTTTCAGTAAAGCTGAGTGGGATAAAATCGATATCACCGAAGCCTTAGGCCATCTGGAAACGGATTGGAAAATGATTACCGAGGCTAACAAACACTTTGGCTGGTCTGAGTCAGTATCGGAATTAGCCAAAGAAAATATTGCGCGCACATTAGCCTTGATGAATCAAAATGACCAACTTAAAAAAGTGGCGCAGAAGCTAAAGATGAATAACATGAAAAATGAACTGCCTCCGCATTGTTATACGCTGGTCTTTTTCACGACTTCACTACTTAAGATTCTGGGATGGAATTCACCATCGACTGTTCAAAAAATGACTTTCGCCTGTCTATTACACGATATGGATTTAAACGAAGTCATGTTCGCTAATAAAATGGATCTGATTGGTCAACAAAAACTAGCCGCAGAAATCAATCAGCAAGCCAATTATTTAATTTATAACCACACTCTGCAAGCGGCTGAATTTGTCCAGCGTTGGTCAGGCTGCCCGTCGGACGTCGATAAAATTATTGTCCAACATCATGAAAAGTTTGATGGCAGTGGTTTTCCTCATAAAATGAATTTTTTAAATATTTATCCGCTGGCTGCGGTTTTTATTATTTGCGAAGATATGATTTACCACAAGGTTCATCATCCGGAACAAAACTTGAAAGAATTTTTAGTTTCGAAAGAATCGTATTATAATCACGGCGACATTAAAAAAATATATGCCGCCGCGATTCAACTGGCCGAATCAATACCCGACTAGCCGCCTCCGCCATAACCAGGATCTGGTGTTGGCCCTGGTGTGGCTTTTTCTGGCACCTGACCAGATAATCCCATTTCATTAATCATCGCTTGAACAGAGTCCCATTCGTTTCGTTTCGGATTTAGAAACTTGGAAGGCTTTCCACCAAAAGCATCGCGAATAATCTGTCCTTGTGCACGCAATTGATTTTTTTGTGCTTCAGTTAACTGATCAAATAGGGCGCGCATACGAACCAACAGCATATCGGGTCTGCGATTTTTGTATTGATCGCCAAAACCTGATAAATCATCGTATTGAACTTTCATAAACTGCGCCG
>DALYIB010000328.1:0-1634 GCA_031970595.1 Pseudobdellovibrio sp. | reverse complement strand
TGTGACAATGTCTAAGGATGAGATTTCAATGCTGGTGTTTGTCCGATAAAGGACTAAAAAGACAGGGTAACCAAGATTCTTTTTTGATCGATGAAAAGTTAGGGCTTTTTATCGTGGCAGATGGAGTGGGTGGTCATATGGGTGGCGAAGTGGCTTCGGCTTTGGCTGTCGAAACTGTTCGCGAAGTGATCGGTCATCCGAAAGCCCATCAGTTTTCAGCTAAAGAAGTTTTGATGCAGGCTTATACTGAATCCAGTCACCGAATTTTCGATCGCGCCTCTCAGGAAGTAAAGTTAAATGGCATGGGAACCACAATGGTCATGGGCTATTACCGTGAAGGTAAATTGTTTATTGCTAATGTCGGAGACAGCCGCTGTTATTTGCATCGCAAACCTTATGTTTGGCAAATTACCGAAGATCATTCTTTGATTAACGAACAAATTCGTTTGGGATTATTAACCGAAGAACAAGCTAAAAAAACAATTGGAAAAAATGTGATTACACGGAGTGTGGGCTTTGAGCGCGACGTTTTCCCTGATATTTGCGAGCGCGAAGTTTCATCGGGTGATATTTATATTTTTTGTTCAGATGGATTGTCAGGCATGATCACAGATCAAAAAATTGCTCAAATTTTAAATGACCATCCTGTCGAAAAAACAGCTGAATTGTTTATTCAACAGGCATTAGCTCACGGTGGCGATGACAACGTGACTGTACTTGTGTTGAACTTTACCGAGTGAGTAATAAAAGAAAAACAATTACAATTTATTTGTATACTTCCGACGAACAAAAAACACGTCGTTGGGTGATTCCTGTCACATATTTCAAAGTCAGTTTGTTTGTGACATCAATCGTTGTATTGATTTTTTTAACGGGCTTTATTGATTACTTTGGTTTATTGGCTCAGTCCCTTGAAAATAAAAAATTGAAAATTGAAAACTTGAATTTGAAAAAGCAATTCCAAGTCGTCGAAGGTAAATTGGACAGTTTGCAATCAGCACTTGATCGAGTCACAAATATTTCGAATAAATTAAAATTGATCACAGATACAAAACTATCTGACCGTCCTGAAAAGTTAAATTTTCCAGCTCAACAAATTGCGGGTAACCAAAATAGTCCTACGAATGAAAAAATCAATCCTCAGGAATTAGAACAAAGTGATACCTATGTGGGGCAAGAGCCTGCATTGAATTCTATGAAGGGCGAAGTCGCTTCTGAAAAGGCATTTTCTAATTATTCAACATTAGTGATTCGGATTGATGATGCGATCAAAGAATCAAACTTGAAAGAACAATCTGTGATCGAACTGTGGGAATTGTTATCTGATCGCCAAAGTTTGTTGGCGGCAACACCCAGTATTCGTCCCGCACGTGGCCCGATTGGTTCGCGATTTGGATATCGTGTGGATCCATTCAACGGTAAACAGCGAATGCATGCAGGCCTGGACATCGTGGCAAGCCCGGGGACTCCAGTGCGTGCTCCGGCAGATGGCGTTGTCAGTTTTGCGGGTTGGGATGAGCAATACGGAAAATTGATTTCAATTGATCACGGTTACGGAGTTCTGACACGTTACGCACATAATTCGCAAATTTATGTTCAAGTCGGACAAAAAGTATCTAGATATGATGTGATTT
>DALYIB010000327.1:1265-1712 GCA_031970595.1 Pseudobdellovibrio sp. | reverse complement strand
GCAGCAATAATGATTTCACCTGAAGGTAAAATTACACGTTATCTTCATGGTGTCGAATTTGATTCACGTGATATGAAACTGGCTTTGAATGAAACTTCAAAAGGTAAAGTTGGTAACTTAGTCGACTCTGTTATTTTATATTGTTTTAAGTACGATCAACATCAATCAAAATACGGTTTACAGGTTTTCCGAGTTGTGCAACTCGGTGGCGCTGCGACTGTTCTTATTTTGGCGATTTGGTTGTTGCCTGTTTTATTTAGATCAAGAAGAGAGAAGGTGTAGCCATGAATTTATGGTTGTTAGTTCAAAAAATCTTAACTCATTCTGCGATTGCAGAATCTTTCATGCCCACGCAAGGAACTGAAATTGCTAAGCACGTAGATAATCTATACGGATTTCTATTGGTGGCCAGTTTAATTTCCTGTGTGATTCTTATTGGCGGAATGC
>DALYIB010000327.1:0-1255 GCA_031970595.1 Pseudobdellovibrio sp. | reverse complement strand
TATTTTGTTTTGAAATACAAAAGACAGTCTCCGAATGATAAGACGGCTTACATAACGCACGATACTCGATTGGAAATCATATGGTCAGTTGTGCCATTGATTATCTTTTTGATCGTCTTTGCATGGGGCTGGACAATTTATCACGATATGCGTTCGATGCCTAAAGATGCTCTTGAAATTCATGTGAATGGTAAACAATGGGCATGGGTTGCTGAATACAAAAATGGTGTTAAATCAAATGAAGTTGTTGTTCCTGTGGGACGCGATGTTCGTATTATTTTGACGGCGGACGATGTTATTCACTCTTTCTACGTGCCGAGCTTCCGTATTAAACAAGATGCGGTTCCAGGTCGTTACACAGATGTTTGGTTCAGAGCTGAAAAAATGGGAGACTTCCATGTTTTTTGTACAGAATTCTGCGGAACATCTCACTCAGGCATGATCACTAAGCTTCGTGTTGTATCTCAGGAAGATTTCGATAAATGGTTAACTTCTGAATCAGAAGTTTCAACTTTGCCTTTAGCTGAGCGTGGTAAAAAATTATTTCAAACACGTGCATGTGCTTCTTGTCACAATGTTGATAATCCAGGTGTAAAGGTTGGGCCTTCTTTATACAAGCTTTTCAGCACAGCTGACCACGAGCTTGAGGGTGGCACAAAAGTGACTGCAGATGAAAACTATCTTAGAGAATCAATCGTGAATTCTCAGGCTAAAATTGTTAAAGGTTTTGGTCCGCGTTCTGCGATGCCGGCATTTCAAGGTCAGTTGTCAGATGCTGAAGTGAATGCCTTAATTGAATATATTAAAGGTTTAAAATAAGGGGTCAAAAATGGGACACGCACCAGAGGGTTCTAATTATTTAAATGCACAAAAAGGTTTGTGGTCTTGGTTAACAACTTTAGATCATAAAAGAATTGGTATTCTATACTTTATTTCTGTAATGACATTTTTTCTTATTGGCGGGATTGCAGCTTTATTACTAAGAGCTGAATTATTTGCTCATAATACGACAGCCAATGTTGGACAGATTTTAGCAAATGGAGATGTCTACAATCAGGTTCTGACATATCATGGAGCTATTATGGTTTTCATGGTTATCGTTCCTGGAGTTCCGGCTATTTTAGGGAACTTCTTTTTGCCATTACAAATTGGAGCAAAAGATGTGGCATTTCCGAAATTAAATCTAGCGAGCTGGTATTGTTTAATGTTGGGTGCTGCTTTGGCAGTTGCTACGATGTTTACGTCGAAAGTAGAT
>DALYIB010000326.1:0-1761 GCA_031970595.1 Pseudobdellovibrio sp. | reverse complement strand
AAATATGAATTTTAAATTATGAACCGTGGCATGCATCTGCAATAGAAGCAGACTTCATGTTGTTAACAAAGTCAACAGCTGAAGTATTTGATGCTGGAACGATTGTTTTAAATTGTGATTGAGCTTTTGTGTTGAAAGCATTGACTTGATTTTCAGACATACAACCATTCAAAGCAGCTAGAGTCGAAAGTTTTTCGCCACGGCCTTGAGCCATTTCACGCATTAAATCCTGTTGATTCACTTCAACAAAGTATTGAATTTGCTTGTCGTTTTGAACCAAACCGCTTGATGAACAACCTGAAGTCCCAAAAGTGATACCTAAAGTTTGTGAACCAAAACTATGATTTGTTGTAACAGCAAATAATTGCATTAATTTTGTGTTTGATTTAATAAGCATTCCACCAACACCGCAACCTGCATCGCCAGCAAATGCAAAAGATCCTGCAAATAAAACTGATAACATCACTTTTAACATATATCCTCCATGTTGATTATGTTTTTGTTTGTATCAGTCTATGCTTTTTTACATGATTTCCAATCACCAATCTTGAAACATCGTTTGCGTTATGACCTTGGCCTAGATCGTGCAACATAAATTGTTAAAGAGGTGTTAATGATTCGTCACAAAGATTTCTGGAAACAAAATAAAATATTTCATTTGAACTTTGATTTCCAATCCTCGGGCTATTTCAAAGAATTAGATTGGGAATTGTTATGTTTCAATTTAGAAACGCTTTCTGCCAGCTATGACATTCAATATCACTGTCTGGTCATGATGGATACACATGTGCATTTATTATTCCGAATTTCGGATCAACAAGAAAACTTTTTTACCAAAGATTTATTGAAAAAAATGGGATTAAAAACTCAACAGGATTATTACGTCGAACCGGTCACTGAATACAATCAATATTTAAATACTTATAAATATATTTACCGCAACCCTCTGCAGGCCGGGCTTTGTAACCAAGTCCAAAATTATCCCTACAGCAGCTTGGCAGGTCTGCTGGGGCATGCCTGCTGTGCTGTCTTTATCCAAGATCATTTAGGATTAATTCAAAATCCACAAAAAATTTTGAATTGGCTGAATCACAAAGATCAACTTTATAAATCGGCGCCCATCAAAGATTTTCGCCATGACAATTCGTGGTCGATATAATTTTTCAAATTTTGTTTCTGTTGATTGATTTGCTGGGCGCTTAAGCCCAACTCAACTTCAAATACAGCTGCAATATCCTCGAGATATTGCAAACCATGATCTGGCTCTGACAACATCAAAGGCACCCGACGCGTATAAAAGTCAATTAAACTGTAACACATCGTCTGATGAATCGCTTGATAGGCTTCGATCTGCCAATAATTTTCTGTAAACCCGTATTTATCCAGTATGAGCTTGGCTTCTGAACCGTATCTTTCAGCTAATTTTTTTTCCAGATCTGAATTCGCAGTTAAGATTGAATTTTGATAAGTTTCTGGATCAGTCCATGGATTCAGTGGTTGATCTGTTTTTGCTTTTTGCAACAACGCCTTTTTTTCAAATGAAAAACATTTTAAAGCTGTATCCACAATTTGCTGCGACATCAGTCGATAGGTTGTGTATTTACCACCGGCCACAAACGTCAGTCCGCGAGGATCAGAAATAATGGTGTGTTCGCGACTGGTTTTTCCTTCGTCTTGGGAATCGTCTTTCACAAGCGGTCTTACACCCACATAACTTGAAACAATGTCTTCGGGTTTTAGATTCGCTCCCGGAAAATACTG
>DALYIB010000325.1:0-1766 GCA_031970595.1 Pseudobdellovibrio sp. | reverse complement strand
CGAAGCTTCACATCAAATATTTAAAACTCAAACTGTGGATTTGTCGGAAGGTGGACTGTATTTCAAAGACATCATCCCAGACTGGGTTTCAGGATATTTTATTGTCACAGTCTTTTTTCAACAAAAACCATATCCTGTCATGTGCTCGATGGTCGAAGATCAAAAAATTCGCCACCGTGTTCAAATCGTTAGCGAAGATTCTGATTCGCATTATTTGCAGTTCAAAAAAATGATCCAAGAAGTGAAAGCAAAATAAAATTAATTTTTATTTTCCAAAATGACTGTTCGGGTTGGAAACGCAAAATCTAAATTCAATTTTTTAGACAATTTGTGAATCATATTTAAATGGGACTGGACAATATCTGCTTCCATGACTGGATCTGGGATCTGATAGTGAAAAGCAATCAGGACATTCAAAGACGACTCTGCAAAATCCTGAAAAACAACCGTCACGCGATCTTGCTGCACTGTGGGATCTTGTTTCAGATGATATTTAAATTCTTGGCAAAATTGTTCAATTTGCTGTTCGGTTGTGTTGTAAGTAAAACCCAAAACTGTTCTAAAGCGAAAAACATTATTACGCGCCGTCAAGTTATCGATTTTTTCTTTGGCCACGACGGAATTAGGCATTGTGACGACAGAGTTATATAAAGTCCGGATTCGTGTTGAACGAAATCCCACTTCTTCGATGGTGCCATCGACATCGCCAATTTTAACACGGTCTCCTAATTTAAAAGGAGAATCTAATAAAATCGTAATAGTCCCAAATACATTTGCCACCGTGTCCTGAGCCGCAAAAGCGATGGCGACGCCCCCTAAACCTAAACCGGCCAGTAAAGCTGTGACGTTGACGCCAAAGTTTTGTAAAACCACTAGAAAACCAATTAAGATCACAAGGACTTTTAATGTTTTGGTCGCCAGCGGAGCCAGTTGGTCATCGATCGAAGAATCGGTTTTTTCAGCCCATTGTTCAATCACATAGCCCAACGAATCCATCGACAAATAAATCACGCGAATCACATTAAAAGCCAGAAAGACTTTTAATAAAATAAGAAAATATTTTTCCATGTTGATGGTCAGTTCCAGGTTTTCCACCAAGATCATTCCCACTAAGGCCAGAACAGCCCAGCTGATTCCTTTTTCAACTTCCAAGTTTAAAAAGTGATTCATGAATACTTGATCTGACTGAAAAGGTTTTGTTGATTTTAAACTTTTTAAAAAGCTTTGGAAAAAAGGCCGAATAACATAAAGTGCCACGATGCCAGCTATCAGAATTAACCATTTCCAATTTGGAACAGCAAAGTAAATTTGATTTAGAATTTGTTCAAATTCAGCGGAAACGAATCCGGCCATATTCACAATATTATTCATAGATACACCTTTTAAGAGTTAAAAAATAAAACCACAGCGCCTAATAAAATTCGATAAACACCGAACCACTTAAATCCGTATTTGTTCACGATCGAAATAAAAAAACGAATCGCCAGTAAAGCAAAAATAAATGACAGGATAACCCCCAGGCCCAAGTCAACGGCATGGCTGCCTTCTAGGCTGTGGCGAATTTTCCAAAGTTTATAGACAGTCGCAGCACACATGGTGGGAACCGCTAAGAAAAAAGAAAATTCCGCTGCTTTTTCTCGGGTTAGTCCCAAAAGCTGACCGCCGATAATCGTAGCGCCTGATCGGGAAACGCCGGGGATCAGTGCTAAACATTGAATAAATCCGACAATGACAGATTTTTTTTCGTTTAATTCAGTCCCCAAATT
>DALYIB010000324.1:0-1776 GCA_031970595.1 Pseudobdellovibrio sp. | reverse complement strand
AGTCCTTTATCGGACAAACACCAGCATTGAAATCTCATCCTTAGACATTGTCACAAGCCGTCGAAATGATGTCAAACAAAGGCCGAACTAGACTTCGGTCTAAATATTCAGTTTTGCTCAAGTTCCACTGACCCGCCCCTCAATTTCCAATGTCATACCTCCGATAGTCTAGATGAGTAGAGGGCGAACGTATGAAAAAGATGAAAAATATCAGATTCAAACTATCCACATTTATAGTTCTATCTCTTTCTTTGCATTTTCTGGTTGCCGGAATCACATATATTTTACCCTTATTACTAACAAAAAAATCTCCACCTGCGGCCGAAGTTCAAGTGGTTTTGATTGAAAAATCAGAACTGCCTGCCGAACCCGTTCAAGAAGTAGCCAAAGAAAAAATCAGACAACCTGTGCAACAACAAATCGTTCAAACAGACGAAAATCAATTTAATAACGAAGTGACAAAAACACGTTTTTTAAGTGCTAAAAATAACACGGTCAAAAAAGAAACGATCGCCAAACAAGTTGGTCAATTTAAAAATAATTCTGAAAATGAAAGTATAGAAAAACAAATTGAAAAAGAATTTCAAAAATCTGCAAATTCAAAATCAAAACTTTTTGATACTGGCTTTGATGTTTATGACAAGCTTTCGCAAAACAAAGCTGTGCAAAAACAAGCTTTGAAAGAGCGTATTAACAAAAATAACAAAGACGCTTCTGCAACTAATGACCATATAGAAAATACAGAGCAAAGCTTAAAAACCCAGTTGAACACACGAGAGTATGTTTATTATGGCTACCATAAGCGCATTCGTGAGCAATTAGATCAATGGTACGAAGCGCAACTGAAAGAGCAAATTAAACGAGCTTTAAGTAAAGGCCGTAATCTGGCCGCCGTCGAAAGTAAGCGAACTCAGCTATTAATTATTTTAAATGACAAAGGAAACCTCTTAAAAGTCCAAGTTCTTGGCATGTCTGGCCTTCGAGAACTGGATGACGCAGCGATCGAGACCTTTAAAAAGGCCGCTCCATTCCCAAATCCTCCGAAGGGAATGGTCGATCCTGACGGCACTATCAAAGTTCGCTGGGATTTCGTACTTTCTTAATTGAACTCAAACCCTCATTTGGTGTAGAGTCTTTACACTAAAAAAGTAGGAGTAATTTAACATGTCTTCTAAAAATACCACTCTTAAAGATCTGAAAGATCTTGATAAAAACACGCTCGATTCAATCGCTCGTCGCGCCCATTATTTGGCGACACAAATGATTTTTCAAGCGAACATTCGACCGGACAAAGAAAAAGGCGATCCAAAAATTGGTGGTCATCAATCTGCATCAGCTTCTGCTTTACACATTATGGGTGCTTTGCATTTAATTGTAAAATCAGGTTTTGATTTTGTAGCCAACAAACCTCACGCCAGTCCGACAGATCACTCATACAATTATTTAATGGATTTATTTTTAAATTCGGATCTTTCAAAAATGTCCGAAGAACAAAAAAATACAGCCATGATGGGACTTCGCAAATATTCTAAAAATGGCGAACCTGTTTTACAATCTTATCACTCGGCTTACGATCCCGATCATCATAATTTTTTCCCATCTGGAACTGTTGGTATCCCACCTGTTCAAGCTGGTTACTTAGCTTTGGCTTACAGATTTGCAAAAGAACACAAATACGAAGTTCCAGAAGCTCACTTTTGGGCTCTGTCGGGCGATTCGGAATTCCGTGAAGGATCTATGTACGAAGCCGTTCCTGATTTTGCTGAACGTGAAATT
>DALYIB010000323.1:0-1791 GCA_031970595.1 Pseudobdellovibrio sp. | reverse complement strand
GTAACAGGAATTAATACCATTCGTATTTATTCACCGACAAAACAAGCGGCTGAGCAAAAAGGGGCAGCTGATTTTATTCGGAAATATATTCCTGAATTAGCCTTGATACCGGATGAATACATTCATGACCCCCAGTCTATGCCGCCGTTATTTCAGATAGAGATGGGCTTTAAGATGGGAACGCATTATCCCTATCCTATTGTGGATCCCAAAAAATCCTATGATGACGCTAAACAAAAAATATTTAATTATCGACAGCGAACGGATGTTAAACAGCAGGCTCGTCAAGTATTGGTTCGACACGCTAGTCGAAGTCATGGCAAAAAAGGAAAAGCAGATCATTTTCCCCAACAAGAAAGAGAGGCTATTTTTGGGAATCTCAAAAAAGACCAAGGATAAATGGAGTCAGTTTTCCGAAGAGGACAAGTCGCGTCTAGTAAGGATGGGCTGGGAAGATCGATCTACTTTTGATAGTATAGAACAACAGTTTGGTTTAACCGAGGGCGAGTTCGTGCGTTTTATGCGATCCACTCTGAAGCGTTCTGACTTTGAACGATGGCGTCGTCGCGCCCATGAACAAGGCCAGCTTAAGCATGAAAAAAAACGCGGCTTTAAAACAACGCGATTTAAATGTTCCAGACAATCTGTGGATGGAATTACAAAAGGATGGAAGTAATGAAAAAGTTCATTTCAAATCCCGACAATCAAAAAAAAATTATTAAAATGGCGTCGCTGGGTTTTGCGGCTTTGCGGTCAGGTCACTTTGCGACACAAGGCCTTTTGTTGCCGTTGGTCGATCGCTTTGTTTTAAAAACCAAACGCGAAACACCGCAAAACTACCCTCAGCATTTAAAAAATGCTTTTCCAAAAATTCGCTCTTTGATTGAAAAAGATTGCGAACATATTGCGAACGGTTTGTATCCAATATCGGTTCTAAAACCAGAAAATATATTACAGCATACATTGCGTTACCCGCGGATTGTCAAAGAATCACTGGCAGCAGCTCGTCGTCGTGATGAAAATGATTCCAAACAATTTGATGCACAGGCCGAAGAATATTTGGCTGAAATGCCAGAATACTATTCGCGAAATTTTCATTTTCAACCCAGTGGTTATTTAGGTGAAACTTCGGCGGATTTGTATGAACACCAAGTCGAAATTTTATTTTCAGGAGCCGCCGACGCAATGAGACGAATGATCTTGGCGCCACTCAAAATTCATTTTCAAAATTCGGACGGCGAAGGTTTACACTTTTTAGAAATCGGATCGGGGACAGGTCGTTTAACACGTTTTGTGGCTCTGGCTTTTCCGAAAGCGAAAATTACATGTGTCGATCTGAGTCCTGTTTATTTGCAAAAGGCCAAAAACAGACTGACCGATTTTCCACGCATTAATTTTGTCCAAGCTGCGGGTGAAGAATTGCCATTTAAAGAACAGTCTTTCGATGCTGTTTTTTCGTGTTTTTTATTTCATGAACTGCCTTATGAAATTCGCCAAAAGGTGATTGCTGATTCGATGCGTGTGCTCAAGACGGGTGGTTTTGTAGGATTGGTCGATTCGCTTCAGAAAAATGATGATCCTGATTTTGACTGGGCCTTAGAACAATTCCCAAAAGATTTTCATGAGCCATTTTATAAGGACTATACACAAAAGCCCATGGAATCTTTGTTGGATTCGCACGGGCTTTCAATGATTGCGACAGAAATTGGATTTCTGTCCAAAGTTGTAACAGCAGTTAAAGCGGATTAGTTATCGCGCTTTTTCTTAAAAGGAGATTTCGACCAAGCTTTT
>DALYIB010000322.1:0-1792 GCA_031970595.1 Pseudobdellovibrio sp. | reverse complement strand
AACAAAGCATGCGCTTTTTTGGGAAAAATAAGGGCTTTCGTTGGGATTCGGTTAACTGCCTAAAATTACAGCTTAAAAAATGGATTTTGACCCTGATAAATTTGGCTGTCAATCTAGAGAAATGGAATCTGCATACTCTGTTTTAAAAGAAAAATTTGGCTTTGATCAATTCCGAGGAGTTCAAAAGCAGGTCTTGGAGCGCCTTGAAAAAGGGCAGTCCGTATTCACGTTAATGCCAACGGGAACGGGAAAAAGTTTATGCTATCAAATGCAGGCCTTTTTACAGCCCCCAAAAAACTTAGTTTTGGTCGTGTCGCCCCTGATTGCTTTGATGCAGGATCAAGTGGATCAATGCTTAAAGCTGGGTCTTAAAGCGGCGTTTATTAATTCGTCGCTGTCCTTCGAAGAAAAACAAAAGCGCCAATTCAAACTGGCACAATCTGAATACGAAATTTTATTTGTGACGCCAGAGCGATTCAGAAAACCCGAGTTCCGAGAAGCCTTACAAAAAGTTAAAGTTTCCTTGTTTGTGGTTGATGAAGCTCATTGTGCTTCATTTTGGGGACATGATTTCAGGCCGGATTATGCGCGCTTGGGTGAAATGATTCAATTTTGCAAAAACCCACCAGTCTTGGCGATGACGGCGACAGCGACGGAGTCTGTCCAAAAAGACATCTGTCAAATTTTAAATATCGATTTTGATAGTGTTCGTATTTTAGGTGGCATTGAGCGACCTGAATTGCATTTGTCTGTTATTGAAACTTATGGTGAATCGGAAAAATTTGACGAAATGATCCAAAGGATCGAAAAAAACCAGGAACAATCGGGAATTATTTATTTTTCTTTGATTGGAACTTTGGAAAAATTTTGTGCTCAGTTGGCGCGAAAAAAAATAATTTTTACAAAATACCACGGAGATCTGCCGGCGCATGTCCGTCGTAAAAATCAAAATGATTTTATTCAAAACAAATTTCGTTGGATTTGCGCAACGCCTGCGTTTGGGCTGGGAATTAACAAGCCGGATGTTCGTTTTGTTTTGCACGCGGAAATCCCATCAACACTGGAAGCTTATTTCCAAGAAATCGGCCGCGCAGGTCGTGACGGTCAAGATGCTCAGACAATTTTATTTTACGACCAAGAAGATGTTTCCATCCAAATGCAGTTTTTGGATTGGGCCTATCCAGACAAAGAATTTATTAAAAAAGTTTATCATTTAATTGAAACGAATTTTGAGCAAGTTTCCGTTCAAGGATTTGATTATTTGCGTGAGCAAATGGTTTTTAAAAATAAAAAAGACTTTCGTGTGAATTCGGCCGTTTCTATTTTGCAACGCTGGGGATCTTTGGAAGAAGTTGATACTCCGTTTGGCTTTAAAGCTATAAATCCACCGGATGAAGTGTTATTTCAACAAGAAGATCAAAGCAGTCTGAAAAAAGAGCATCAAAAAAAATTGCTCGAAATTTTACGTTGGACACAAAATCAAGACGATTGTCGTTTGAATTTAATTTATAAGTATTTTGGATACCTTAAAGCAGAACCTTGTGGAAAGTGCGATACTTGTGAAGGTGAATGATTTGATTCCATTTCCCAATCCTCGGACCGTCGATACGATGGAAGGTATTATCTGGGTAGGTGGGAAACTGAACGCTGACAACCTGAAGAAGTCCTATTCGATGGGGATTTTTCCATGGCCCCACGAAGGTTATCCGCTGTTGTGGTTTTGTCCCGATGAAAGAGGAATTTTAGATTTTTCAGAGCTACATATTCCTAAAAGCTTGCAAAAGTGGATTCG
>DALYIB010000321.1:0-1825 GCA_031970595.1 Pseudobdellovibrio sp. | reverse complement strand
AAAGATGGGTCAGGTTTTGCGATAAGCCGAGTTCTGTTCCTTGCAGCGAATCCCACATTTCTAACTGCAATTCGACGGTCATTCCTCTAGGCCCATCATTACTAATGGGCTCAAGCGATTCTACCCGAAAGCTTCGTGCGAGCCGCACTTATTTCCGACTCAATTAATTAAAACTGGGTCAAAAAATGCCTTCCTATTTGATCTTGCTTCACGCCGAGTTTGGCTGTTTTCACTCCGCCAGCTCCCTTAAAGGCTCCCGTTCCCACCCCTAAGATCATAGCTTCGGATATTCTTTCTGTTCCACTGTTCCTCACCTTACGGTGGAGGGGCGTTACCCCTGGCGTTGCTCTGTGAAGCTCGGACTTTCCTCTCCGGTCTTTCGACCGCAGTGAACGTCTGCAAAACCTTACAGCAGCTTCTAGCTGGATTTTAGCAAAAAGGCTAATGATTTTACGCCGAAAACATTGATGTCATTAGGGTTTCGCTGTAACTTAAGGCCTTATCAAATATAAAGGGGTTTTTATGAAAATGACGATTTCATTTTTTGTATTTATTTTAACACTTAGCTTGGGTATCAAATCAGTTGCCTCAGAAGAAGCAGCGACTTGCAAGCCCGAAGAAAATAAAAATTGCGCAGAAATGGCTAATGAACACGGTGCAAAAGCAGCTGGTGCTCACGATGCTCATGGCAAAAAAGGCAAAGATTGGACTCATAAGCGTTTAGAACAAGTGGCCGCTGTTTTACCACAGCCAACAGCCAACAAAGAAGTTGTTCAACGTCCAGCCAAAGTTAACTTAGTAGCACCTAAATTTTTATCAACTATTTCTGGGACTTCTGCGAAATTAGAATGGGCCGAAGTAACAGGTGCCACACACTACCACATCCAAGTATCTAAAGATGCTGGTTTCAATAATAGATCTATGTACGTTGCGGATGAAAAATTTGTCAAAGGCACATCTTTCGAAGTCACTGGTTTAGAAGCTGGTAACAAATATTTCTGGCGCGTAGCTGCTGTTAATGACAAAAACGATGCTATGTACATCAAGTCACTTTTTACTTCTTCAGCTTTTGAAGTTAAATAATAGGAAAATATATGTCACGTATTGATAATGAAATTTTGCATGACCAAATGAACTGGCGTTATGCTTGTAAAAAATTTGATGCCACTAAAAAAATTCGCGAAGCTGATTGGAATATTCTGACTGAATCACTTCGTTTGTCAGCTTCTTCTTATGGATTACAGCCATGGAAATTTTTAGTGATTCAAAATCCTGAATTGCGTAAACAATTGCAAGAAAAGTCATGGGGACAGACTCCAGTCACAGAAGCTTCTCATTTTATCGTTTTCACATACAAAGAAAAAGTCGACGAAGCTCATATCGATAAATTCATCCAACAAACAGCAAAAGCTCGCGGAGTAGAAGCGGCTGCTTTGGATGGCTACAAAAAAGTGATCATGGGCGATCTTGTTTCTGGTCCGCGTTCACAAATTATTAACTGGTGGGCGCAAAGACAATGTTACATCGCTATGGGAACACTGTTAACGACAGCGGCATTAATGGAAATCGATACATTACCGATGGAAGGCTTGGATCCAGCAGCCTATGACCAAATTTTAAAATTAGAAGGCTCTGGCTGGAAAACGGTCGCCGCCGTTGCGTGTGGTTACCGATCCGCTGACGATAAATATCAACATATCAAGAAGGTGCGTTTTGAAACTCAAGACATTATCGAATATCGCTAGTCTGATTTTCATATCGTTAATAACTGAGGGTTGTGTTTCAAACACAGCCCTTTTTTTTAACTCTGAAAAGGAAAAATCAG
>DALYIB010000320.1:1447-1826 GCA_031970595.1 Pseudobdellovibrio sp. | reverse complement strand
TTGTCTTTTCAAGGTTTTCATACACGGCCAAAGATCTAATTCTTGATCGCCAGTTTACAGACATCCTACATCGAGAAAACGGCAAAGTTCGCGTCGATATACAAAAGATCTCAGAACTGAAATAAAATTAAAAAGTCATCCCGCACACGATGTCGTGGAACCACAATTTTTACAACGATAACAACCGGATTCTAAAAACGTGTCGCTTCCGCATTCGGTGCATTTGGGAAACGGCGATTGCTCGGATTGCAAAGGTTGTGCGAATTTACTGTTATCACGGTATATGGTAATTGATTTTAATCCTAATTTCCAAGCCTGCTGGTAGACATGACTGATGTCTTCGACAGTGGCGCTTTGGGGTAAGTTCACCGTTTTGGAA
>DALYIB010000320.1:0-1416 GCA_031970595.1 Pseudobdellovibrio sp. | reverse complement strand
AAAGGGCTGAACTGCCGCCATCATCAACAAATGCCCTTGTGGTGAAATACTGTTATCCCCCGTCGCCGTTTGAAAAATATTGTGATGTTCAGGTTTCAAATCCGGACATGCATTTAATGAATTATGATTTAAAATAAAATTTTGAATATTTTCGATTTGCGAAACAGTATAACCTAATTTTTTTAAAGACGGTTGAACACTTTGATTCACAATTTTAATTTGTCCGCCACCCGCTAGTTTTTTAATTTTAACTAAACTAAAATCAGGCTCAATTCCCGTCGTATCGCAGTCCATGACTAAACCTATCGTCCCTGTGGGCGCAATCGCAGTAACCTGAGAATTGCGATAACCATGACGATCTCCACAAAGAACTGCTTCTTGCCAAATCGCTTCAGTCGTCGCTTTTAACTGCCAATTAATTTTTTTCAAAGACGACTGATGCCGTCGAATCACGCTTTTCATCGATTTTTTATTTTTTGAATACTGTGCAAAAGGTTTCATTTTTTGTGCTAGCCTTGCGCTAGTCAAATAAGCTTGTCCTGTTAAAAGTGCGGACAACATTCCCGCCCAAGCCCGCGCTTGATCACTGTCATAGGCTAAACCCATGCGCATGATTAAACTGCCTAAATTAGCATACCCTAATCCGAGGGGCCTAAAGTCATGTGAATTTTGTGCAATTTGTGCCGTCGGATAACTTGAATAATCAACCAATGCATCTTGAGTTATAATTAATTTTTCAATAGCAATTAAATAGTTTTCAATATCGAACTGAGTTTCTTCGTCATAAAATTGGCCTAAATTAATCGAGGCCAAATTGCAGGCTGTATTATCCAAAAACATAAATTCAGAACAAGGATTGCTTGCATTAATACGTCCAGCCTGAGCACACGTGTGAAATTTTTGAATCGTATCATCAAACTGTACCCCAGGATCTGCACATTCCCAAGCCGCTTGGCAAATTTGCTGCCATAGTTTCTGTGAATCAATTTTTTGAATGACTTGACGATTCGATCGGGATCGCAAAGACCAAGTTTTATTTTGCGCAAGACCCTTCATAAAAGAATCTGGAATGCGTACTGAAATATTTGCATTCTGGCCAGAAACTGTTCTGTAGGCTTCACCATCTAAATCACTGCTGTAGCCTAACTGAATGAGCTGTTTGGCTTTTTTTTCTTCGTTTTTTTTCCAATTGATAAAATCAATTACTTCCGGATGATCTAAATCTACACACACCATCTTAGCAGCCCTGCGGGTTGTTCCACCCGATTTAATCGCGCCCGCTGATTTATCTAATACTTCTAAAAATGAAATCAATCCAGAACTGGTACCGCCGGAATTCAATAATTCATATTTGCTGCGCAGTTTGGAAAAATTAGTCCCACTGCCAGAACCATATTTAAAAAGTTTAGCTTCATT
>DALYIB010000319.1:0-1840 GCA_031970595.1 Pseudobdellovibrio sp. | reverse complement strand
GTGATATTTCACCTTCAGCGACAACGCCTGTGACATGGTCCAGTGGGTGCACATGTGCGGCCAGTGGCATTTGGACCGGATCTTGTCAAAATTCAGGTGCGTATACTTTGGAAATCACCGGTTGTGGAACGGCGACTTTGACCGTTGGTAGTACATCTAAAAACGTGACGCTCAGTCGTTGTTCTGGATCGTAATTTTATCCGGTTAGGAATCTAAGGACTGGTAGCAATTATAAAATCGCTGCCACATGGTTTTTAAATCACCCACGTAACCAATACTCATGCGAAGTAATCCAGGACTCAGATTCATCTTTTGTTGATCTTCCGCAGTGATCTCGCTGGATGTTGTGACGGCAGGTACGGTTAACAGGGTTCGTGAAAAACCCAATGAAACCGCATACAGGCCAAATTTTTCGTCTTGGAGCTTTTGCGCCAGTTTCATAGCCTTTTCAGCTGAATCCATTCGTAAAGCCATCATTCCACCAAAACCATATTCGTGGTGAATGGTTTTTTGATAATCTGTGTGTTGCGGATGCGAGTTCAGTCCTGGATAAATCACCGACATTCCGTGCGCCTGCATTTGATCCGCAAAATACTGTGCCGCTTGTGAATGGGCTTGGATCCGAATCGGTAAATGATCTAGGCGCATATATAATTCGTGCGCAATACGAGCGTCCATCGTTGGACCTTTTAACATGACGGCACCGGTATTGACGTCGATCAGGCTTTGAATAAATTCTTTGGTGCTGCAAATAACTCCGGCGATCAGATCGGATGATCCTGAAATGTATTTGGTACAGGAATGAATCACCACATCCGCACCCAATTCCGCTGGAGTGATCAGCATCGGTGCAAACGTATTATCAATCACTAATTTGATTTTATGTTTACGTGCGATTTCTGATAATTTTTGAATGTTCGGCGTTTTTAAAAGCGGATTACTGATTGTTTCGGCGTAAATCACTTTGGTTTTTGGCGTGATGGCTTTTTCAACGGCTGCTAAATCTTCGATATCGACAAATTTGACTTGGATATTTTGTTTAGGGAAAACATTTTTAAATAAAGCATACGTTCCGCCGTAAACAGTCAGCGAAGAAATGATTTCGCCACCAGCGGTGTCGCCGGAATTTAAAATTTGTTCCAGTGAACAGGCAATCGCAGCCATTCCAGAAGCCACACCCAGGCCGGCTTCAGTATTTTCGATTGCGGCCATTTTGGCCGAAAACATATTTACGGTGGGATTCGAATGACGGCTGTACAAGTAGCAGCCTTCTTTTTCGCCCAGGAAAGTTTGTTCCATATCTTTGGGATTTAAAAAAGTCGATGTCGCGGCCAAATCTATGACAGGCACAACGCCCCCTTCTTCGCCAAAGTGCTGAAGATCACGAATTCGTTGGGTCGCTGTAGACGAATGAGAGAGAGAGTTCTTTGAAGAATCAGAGTTTGCGGAATGCTTTGTATTAGTCATACTTCAAGCATTCCTTTTTTTAGACTGAAAATCGAGTTTTTATTCTAGATGTTAAAGGACTATTTGCCTTTGCCTTTGAAAAAACCACGTTTTTTGTTGCCAGATTTTTGATTTTGCCCAGAAAAACGACGTTTTGAGCCGTATCCGATTTTTAATTGTTTACCGCCGGTCATTTTTTGTGCTTTTTCGATCATTTCTTTAGCTTTACCTTTGGATATTAGTGCAGCCTTTTCAACTTCCATCGAATGAAATGGCTGTTTACGATCGATTTCAATCGATTGTCCAGTCGTGCGCTCAATATCTTTGATAAAGGCTTTTTCTTCGGCATCACAAAATGAATAAGCCCAACCACTGCGACCCGCACGTGCCGTAC
>DALYIB010000318.1:0-1861 GCA_031970595.1 Pseudobdellovibrio sp. | reverse complement strand
AAAAGCTTTTTCTGTTAAACCCGACAATTCTTTGTTGATCAAATCCGCTCGCTCGATCGATTTAGAGTCGGTTTCTTTTTTTAAAGCCTGCTGTTCAATTTTCAAACTCAGTATTTTTCTTTCAAGCTCATCGACTTCCTCTGGAACGCTGCGATTTTCAATTCCTAATTTACTAGCAGCCTCGTCAATCAAATCGATGGCTTTATCTGGTAAAAATCGATTCGTAATATATCGATGCGATAATTTGGCCGCAGCAATAAGGGCTCCGTCCGTAATTTGGACCGCATGATGGACTTCGTACTTTTCCTTAAGGCCACGTAAAATTGTAATCGTTTCTTCCACAGTGGGCTCATCCACAAGCACTGTTTGAAAACGGCGCTCGAGAGCGGCATCTTTTTCAATGTACTTTTGGTATTCATCCAATGTCGTAGCGCCAATACAACGCAATTCACCGCGCGCTAACGCTGGTTTTAACAATTGTCCTGCGTCCATTGCGCCATCGCTTTTACCCGCACCGACAAGCGTGTGCAATTCATCAATAAATAAAATAATTTCGCCATGGGCAGATGTGACTTCTTTGATCACAGCTTTAAGGCGGTCTTCGAATTCGCCACGGTATTTGGCACCGGCGATCAAAGCCCCCATATCTAAAGAAATCAGTTTTTTACCCAGTAAATGATCTGGTACGTCTTTTTTAATAATTCTTAAAGCCAGTCCTTCTGCTATCGCTGTCTTACCAACGCCTGGCTCACCGATCAAAACCGGATTGTTTTTGGTTCGACGAGTTAAAACCTGAATCACGCGGCGGATTTCTTCGTCACGACCGATCACAGGATCTAATTTCCCTTCGGCGGCCAATTCGGTTAAATCACGTCCATACTTTTTAAGTGAATCAAATGTGCCTTCAGGTTCATCCGTTTGAATGGTTTGATTTCCGCGCAAAGATTTCAAAGATTTTTCAAAACCAGCCAGAGCCACACCCGATTTTTTGAATAACTGAACCAAAGATGAATCATCGCTTTTTAGCGCTGCCAAGAAAAAATGCTCAGTCGAAATATATTCGTCTTTCATTTTTGCGGCTTCAGTTTCAGCGGCTTTAAATATTTTTTGCAATCTCGAACCTGCATATAGCTGAGCCGGTGCAGTTGATAAAGTGGGTAAATTTTGCACCATTCGATTTAATTCAGTAACCAATGTCGCTGGCTTTATTTTTAATTCCTGCAAAACGCGCGGCACGATTCCATCGGCTTGTTCGACAACTTCCAATAGCAAATGTTCTGGTTCAACACTTGAGTTCTTTTTAACTTCCGCCAGTCGCGCCGCTGCTTGCATAGCTTCTTGGCTTTTTTTAGTCATCTTTTGAATATGGTCATTCATATATAATCCCCTTAGGTCACCCTACATCTTACCTTCAACATGAGTTCAAAATAGTATTTGTCAACCTGCTTAAAAAATGTTTATTTAAGCCGTGAATCAAACTAAAAGTAAAAACCCAAGTGCTGGAAAAAAAATTCGTCCTTCCATTAAAAAAGACGTTATTCACCCTCGTGATTTTAATTATTACAAGCTCCCTTACTCTTGTGAAGACTGTTCACATTTTTCTTCGAAAAACGAGACTTGCACTCTGGGATATCAAACAGAGCCTCATCTGAAACGAAATCAACTTCACTCTTACGAAGTATCAGGAAAAATGGCGCTGTGCCGATTTATTGAAATCGATTAATTCACTTTGTCCTCTTAATTTTGACATAGACTCGACTGGATTAAGATCACCACGACTTGATCTTTGTCACTATTTTCACTCGTAAAAACTCGATCAAAGACAATATTCTCCTCTGAAAAAAATAAAAATCTATTCTCT
>DALYIB010000317.1:0-1876 GCA_031970595.1 Pseudobdellovibrio sp. | reverse complement strand
CGATCGTCAGCGTTCACGATGGTGAAGCTGGTCTATTGGATAACATGGGTTCAATCGTAGGTGTTCGCCAAGAATCATGTGCTGTTCGCAAACATTCTAAATGCGGACGTCCTGCTGAAATTTATCATTTCCACGGAATTGATTCAGAAGCAGTGATTGAAGCTGTTGGCAAAGTTTTATCTGAAACAGCTTTAGAAAAAGTCATCGTTTCACAAGCGACTATGACAGAAACTGCCCAGGCGACCGAAGCCACGGGTCGTCCGCACTGGTCAGAATTGTGGCCAACTAAAAATCAAACTCATAAACACTAGGTTTTTAAATGACACAGTTTCCGGATCAAGGTGAATTATTCAAAGCTCCAACCAAGCGCTCCGAGCGCTTGGTTTTTTTTGTTCACTTTTTTCAAGGACACAAAAAAGCATTAAAACGCCATATCGAATTCGTAAATGAACTCGGGTTTGATGCTTATGCTTTTAATTTACAAGATTCACCCAAAGATCATTACTTTGTTCCCTACAGTCCGATTTCAAAAAAATTTGGAATGAAGCATGCTTTGGCGGATCAGATCGAAAGTCATTTTAATTTACTTCCTGAATACAAAGAAAAAATTATTTTTGCATTTTCGAACGTCACAGGATGTTGTTTTGAGTTTATGGCTCGTAAATTTGCGGCGGGCGATCGCGACATCACAGCCATGATTTGCGATAGTGGGCCGGGAGAAAGTTTCATTTATTCATCCTATAAATTAGCTCAACATCAAATTGGCATTAAGTCATTTCCATTAAAAATTGCAGTGACACCCTTGATTGCGTTTGGCTGGAGCCCGTCGTTACACAAAGATATTAAAAATGACTTAGACAAATTTCCCGATCAATTTCCAATTCTGAGTATCCGAGGATGGCGCGACCCGATGATTTCGCCCAAGCATATCGATCAAATTTTTGAAAAGCACAGCCAGTTAAAATGGCAAAAACTTTCATTGCCTGAGGCTGCTCATTTAAATGGATTGCGCGACTTTCCAAGTGAATATAAACCGGCCGTCACGCAATTTATAGAAAATTATTTATAAAAACATCTGAACACACTTGTTCGGAGCTGCCATATGCTGCAACTGTATTTTAGTATTTCCATCCAGCTTGATTGTTTGGTACTTACCTTCAAAAATCTTATCTTTAACGTTTTCAGTTTCATGAGATTTCGCATTTTTTTCTGCTTTTTTGTAAATTCGTTGTAAATATTTTTCGCCAACATAAGGAATGAATCCAAGACCAACATACTTAAACATTTTCCAGGCGTAAGTTAATTTTCCAAAGCGATTAAATTCGATTTTTTGGGCCTCGGAACGTTTAGGAATTTCATCTCCTGGAACTAAATGTTCAGCGGCTTTGCGGGCTTCGGCCAATAAAACACGATTCATTCTGGCCAATAAAACCGTGTTACGACGACTGAGCATCTTTTTAAATTTAACTTTCATAGAAACAAAATTCGTTAATAAATCTTTTTGTGTTCCATTAATCCAGTTGACACCAAAGTTGCTGTAAATAAATCTTCTCCAAGCTTCATCCTTGTAGAAAACTTCGAACACTCGTGTATACGTTTCTGTTTCAAATAATTGCTTTACATACTGATTGTATTTCTGGGGAATAAAATCTTTTGTCAATTTGGTTGCAATTTCATTTGCAAATTTGTATTGAGACAACTGACGCGAACGAATTTCAACAAAAGTATCAATCAACAACGACCTTTTCATTTCAGTAATTTCTTCGTGCATTTTTTCGATCAATTCAGCAATTTGTTCAGCGGCCACAAGACTGTCCCCTGTGAAAATAGCATTCCGATCAATTTTATCAAAATGCGCTTGCGCTAACTTTTCATA
>DALYIB010000316.1:0-1878 GCA_031970595.1 Pseudobdellovibrio sp. | reverse complement strand
ACAAAATTTTTAAGATCTGAGATATATTGTCGCATGAAAAACCTTTCATTTTTTAATCGAGTTTTTACTCGACTCTAAGAATGAAAATTTATCATGTTTGCAAAGAGGTGCTCAACTGAATCTCTGTGTTAACAAAACACAGAGCATCATTTTGATGACAAAATAAGACGAAGTTGATCAAGAGCTTTTCGCGCGTTGATTCGACCCCGACTACTGACCTGTAAACCGGCCATTGGTGTATCAACCGAGTTTAAAATTGCTAATTTGACTTGCTGAGCTGAAGCCGTAGGTTCTGCACTGAATAAAAGAGCAGCGACCCCAGACACCAGTGGCGCAGCCATGCTGGTTCCATCCATCGCCTCGATTTTGTTTGTAGGAACAGTTGAATAAATTCCAACTCCAGGTGCAGCAATGTTGACTGTTCTGAATCCACGATTCGAAAAATAAATCATCATGTCGTCGACCGTCGTTGCGGCCACATTGATTTGATTCAAAACTCCAAAGGCCGCCGGATAGCTGGGAGAATAATCCAGATTAATGCCTTCATTACCCGCGGCAGTAACCAATAAAATATTTTGCGCAGACAATTGCTCCATAGCGCTTTTTAAATTTTGTACACACGGGGCGCCACCCCAGCTCATATTAATAATTTTGGCGCCTTGATTGGCGACGTGATTCATGGCCAAAATAGCTTCGCCAAGCGATCCACCACCGGCATTGTCAATAAACTGACCTCCGATAATTTTTGCTTTAGGAGCGACTCCAGTGACGGGTCCCATGTTAGGATCGGCCGCAATAATACCACTGACATGACTGCCATGTTTATTGCGAGCAGGATCATTGGCTTCATTGTTAAACTGCGTCACTGAAACTACATTCGGTGCCAGTTGAGAGTGAGTTGCGTCGACCATCCCATCGACGACACCAACTTTGATGTTTTGTCCCTCAAAACCTTGTGACCAAACAGAACTGGCTTCGACTTTTGTGGGCCCCCAGTTCAATCCACCAGCCGCTTGAACGGTCACTTCGCTATTTTGATTCACTTGCAGCTGGATTTTATAATCACGATCGACGTGTCGAATGAGGGCTAATTTTTTATTAACAAAATTTTTTCTAAAATCATCATCCGATGTGGCATTTTCAATTGTATAAGTGCCATCTTCCCAGCCAACCACATATTGATTTTTGACTGTCGCGCTTGTGCAGGCCTGCGCGTTTTGTTCGGACATCACGGATTCAGATGTTTTTCCGTTGTTACATCCCGAAAGAGCAACTAGACCAACGACTACGAAGAACAAGCTTTGTAATTTTTTTAATTTTTGCACAGTAGCTTTCTGGTGGCATCAGAAGGGTGGTCTGTTCTGATGACGTCACAGAAAGCTTTTCGGTTAGATTTTGTAAAAAATAAGTCTGGAAACTAGACTTTCCAGTCGTGAAAAAGTCGAGAAAATAAATTAATTTGAACCGTTAAAAAAACGACCTGTAATGACATACAGTTTTTCGTTTTTATTGAACCAAACCTCTTGGTAATCGTAGCTGGTTGGTCTAGTTTTTTTAACCTGAATATGTATTGTCGTATTCACGTTGGGACTTGGCATATACAAGCTGATGAGTTCGTCTGTGTAGGTGCCAACTTGCTTATTATCTTCGTCGAACAACAAGCCCTCTTTTTTAGTCCACTCTGTTTTTCCTAAATGCATAACTAAAACTTCACACTCGAAAATTCCCTTGTTGATAGCCAGAGTCTTTTCGTTTTCAGTCCATGTCATTTTCATTGGGTTACAAGAAACAGCCGCATTATCATAGCTCCACTGACCCCAACCAACCCATTCGCCATTCAAGGCGGCAGAGGATAGCTGAGTAAAAAACAAAACACTT
>DALYIB010000315.1:0-1898 GCA_031970595.1 Pseudobdellovibrio sp. | reverse complement strand
CGATATTGCGTATCCAGCATCGGCGTATTTGAATCGATACAAAATGAAAACACATTATCAAAAGGCAAATCCGCGTGTTGCGACGACAACACCGGAGGCAACTGATACTGATCACCGACTAAAATTACACGTTTAGCCAAGCGTTGAATAAACGGCCAAAAATAAATAGGCACCTGACCCGCTTCATCAATCACCATCAAATCCACTTGCGGAGCCTTGCTGTTATAAGCCAATTTATGCAAAGTCGCGCCCAACAAATTTGCTTCACACACAGATTTTGTAAATTGATTCATCACAAAATTTTGATTTTCTAGAAAGTGGGGATACATTTCGCGTCGCACACGATCCGCATTACCAACACGGACCCAATCATAATCAACATCCGGCTGAACAATACGACCCAATAAATTATCCACAGCCGCATTTGTGAACGACGTTAAAATGACTTTCATATTAGATTTCAAAGCCAACGCAATCACCGCTCGCAGTAACTGCGTTTTACCGGTGCCCGGCGGACCCTGAATGGCTCCGTTCAGATTATGATCGATTAAATATTCGACGGCCTTCTTTTGCGAACTGTTTAAATTTTCAAACAATTGTCGAAATTCAGAATTTTCACGGTTTAAAGTAAATCGATCGGTTCCTAATATCGGAGAAATTCCATTTCGAGAAAGCGTTTCGACTTTTTTAATCAAATGAGTTTGAAAAAGTGCACTTGAACTTCTGAATAAAGAGCTCTACCTGATCAGAAATTTCATCCGGTTTTAAATTGGAAATAATCACTTCGATTTGTCCGGGTTCGGGATATATAATTTCATCCACTTTCCAACCATAGGATAGTTTTTGTGAAAAATCAGAATTCAATTTCTGGGTTCTGATTTCAACACCATCCCCTGGCCGAAATCGCGAATAAAATAATCGCCCACACAAACGCAGACGACCAAAGCTGATTTTTTCTTTGACGATCAATGGCCCCAAAGCATCCGCACTGTCGCATATCCGACTGAGCGGAGAATCAATTTCAGTACGATACTGATAATAATCTGCCCTTTTTTCGGATTGCAGCATTTTAACAAGCGATTGAAGATCTATTTTTAAATGCGAATAACTCATCCTTAAACACATCGGTGTTTTATTTATGATATTTAGCAAATAACAAAAACCCGGACTAAGGTGTGCATGATTTTGAGATCAAATTCAGTTAAGATGTCCCCACGAGGTCGATGATGGCAGAAAAAAATAAGGTGCAAAAATTTTCAAAGAAAACATTGGATTTCCTGGTGAAAGCAGGAAAACAGAAAAATCCAGAATGGTTGAATAAAAATTCGGATGAATATGAAACTGTATTAAAAGCGCCCTTTATTGCTTTGGCCGAAAAAATTAAATCCAATTTGCAACCCCTAGCGCGCGATTATCATTTTCCCAGCAAAGGATTGGCTCGCATTAAACGCCCCGATTTCAAAGTCATCGGTGGACAAAGCCAATACAAAGATTGGGTTTCTATGCTGGCCTCGCGTCCTGCCGCTTCGCGCTTTGAAAACAATCCTCATTTATTTTTTGGACTATTCCCCAACGAAGACGATCAAATTATTATCGCCGGCGGATTATGGCAACCGACATCACGTCAAACACGCCTGATTCGTGAAGCTATCGCCCAAGATTCAGAACCCTTTCATGAATTGTTTTCAGACAAAAAATTCAAAGCCAGTTTTAAAAAAGGCTTTTATGATGCAGACATTTCCCCGCGTGTGCCGCGTGGATTTAACGCCGACCATTCTGATATCGACTGGATTCGTTTGAAAAAATTTGTTGTGTACAAAACAGTTTCCGTCAAAGAATTTTCATCCGAAAAATTTTCGGACACCGTCGTCAGTGATCTGAAACAAGCCTTGCGCCTG
>DALYIB010000314.1:0-1934 GCA_031970595.1 Pseudobdellovibrio sp. | reverse complement strand
TTAAATTAGGCGTCGGGCGTCCTAGTCATCCTGGATTTGATATTGGCGATTATGTCCTCGGTAATTTTCCCAAAGAAGAAATGGCTCTCATGCCACAGTATATGGAACGCGTTTGCGACGGGATCGAATCCTTTATATTCAATGGCTTGCAAAAAGCCTCTTCGCAATTCAACGGCCTGATT
Organism: Pseudobdellovibrio sp.; assembly: GCA_031970595.1. Classification (GTDB taxonomy): domain Bacteria; phylum Bdellovibrionota; class Bdellovibrionia; order Bdellovibrionales; family Bdellovibrionaceae; genus Pseudobdellovibrio. The sequence goes on along the minus strand of DALYIB010000314.1, from coordinate 1,752 downwards.
GAATTTAAATAGTTTTTAAATCGCAAGGCTAGACCGGGGTCTAGTTTTGCCGCCCCTTTGTACAGTCTGGCCAGACATAAGCCGAAACCAAGACCAAAGACAGTTTGTCTGAGGTAGAGGTTTATGAAAACAACAAATGGAAACTTAAAAATTTTATTCACATTGGCTTTAGTATCCGTGTTGGTCGCTTGTAATCGCAACACAAAATTCACTCCGATTGACTTGGTGGCCCCACCCGCAGAAATCGTAAACCCTCCCGTCGATGATTTAGTCAGTGAACAATTCGATCAGAATTTCACAGTTCAAAAAAGTTCTGTCACATTGACACAAGAATCATTGGAACAAAATCGTTCGACTTTATCTTTTCAAGTTAAAAAAGCAGATGGTTCTTATGTTCAAGATTTATCACCTGCCGAATTAGTTCTGAGCGAAAATAAAAATACTGTTCATAAATACAATCTGACAAAAAACAGTTTTCAGTTCGCACAAACGGCGGATATCGTTTTCGTTGTGGACGTGACAGGTTCTATGTCACCCACAATTGAAGCTGCCAAAATACGTTTGATTAATTTCATCAAAAATTCACGCCAAATGGGTTATCATTCACGTATGTGTTTAGTCACTTTTGGTGATTATACGATTAAGAAATGTCAAAAATTTTATGATAATGATCCCAGCAACCCAGCCACACAATCCCAGGTCGACGAGTTGATTTCAGAAATTACTCAATTAAAAGCCCTCACAGGTGCTCAGGATCCCGGTGGCCGTGATTTAGATGAAAATCCAATGCGCGCTCTGATTGATGCCTCGGAATCACCTTGGCAATCATTGACTCAACGATTTGCTATCTTGGTCACAGATGCTGGATTTTTATATTCACCAGGTAACGAAGGTGATGTTGGTAAATTAGCACCTCAGTACAGTGAAGTTAAAACGGCTTTACAAAAATCCCAAATGAAAGTTTTTGCGGCCACTCAATCACTGGCTGGGTACAATAAAAAATTCAGAAGAGAAGAAGGCATTGTCACACTATCTGGTGGCGAATGGTTTAACTTTGCGGATCTTGTTTCTGGAAAGATTACTTTAGATACTATTTTAAATCGAATTATTTTTGATTTAAATACGACTTTTGTTGCAGAGTATGTTGTGGAAGAACAACCCAACTTAGATGCCACTTTGCCACTCAAAGATCGCGCCCCTCAAGTCGAACTGAAAAATCCAGCTTTGGGTGAAGTGATTTCTGTACAACTGAAAAGCAATTTACCCGATGGCCGTAAAGCTTATCCCAAAGAATTCAAAATTGCTGATAAGAAAATTAAGAAAAACTCAGTCCGCGTTTACGTAAACTCGGTCGAACAGAAAAATTTTACAATCAGCGACGATGGCCGTTTAGTGCTGAAAGAGGCCCCAGCCGCCCTTTCTGAGATCAAAATTGACTATCAATACGAGGATTTGAATGACACCGTTATTCAACAACCACTGGTGATCCCAGCGGCCGTACCAAATGATTCCGTAGAATTAATTTTAAATGGAATTCGCGCCCTTGAATCGGATTATTCGATCAAAGCTGCTGATTCTAACTACAAAACAATCCAGCTTTCAGAGCGTGTTTTTTCAGCGGCTGACCCTTATAAAATCAGCGAAAAAGACGGTCTGAAAATCAAAGTCAGCTATAAAAAACGTAGACAATAATCCCCTCGGTGCCTATATTGTGTCCTTAAGTTTACAAAGGACACAATTATGGCATTACAA
>DALYIB010000313.1:0-1975 GCA_031970595.1 Pseudobdellovibrio sp. | reverse complement strand
TTGATTCAAATTTTTAATAAACTTTAGTTTTGGCGTTTTCATGACAATCCTAATGTATTCTTGAAACGTCCTGAATTCAATTGATATCCAGCATTAGGCCGTGCTAAAAACCCATTAAAATCATATTGTTACAATATTCTTTTATTATTATTAAACAAAGAAAGAGGATCATATGCAAAAAATCAAAGTAGCTAATCCAGTTGTGGAATTAGATGGCGATGAAATGACAAGAATCATTTGGAAATTCATCAAAGATAAACTTATTTTACCGTACCTTGATATCGACATTAAGTATTTCGATTTGGGTATGGAATATCGTGATCAAACAAACGATCAAGTCACTGTAGATGCCGCAGAAGCTATCAAAAAATATAATGTTGGTATTAAGTGTGCGACAATCACTCCGGATGAAGCTCGCGTTAAGGAATTTAATTTAAAACAAATGTGGAAATCACCAAATGGTACAATTCGTAACATCTTGGACGGAACAGTTTTCCGCGAACCAATCATCTGTAAAAACGTTCCTCGTTTAGTTCCTAATTGGACAGCTCCGATCTGTATCGGACGTCATGCTTTCGGCGACCAATACCGCGCGACTGACTTTGTAACAAAAGGCAAAGGGAAGTTAACAATCACTTTCGAAGGCGAAAATGGCGAAAAGATCCAACACGAAGTTTATAATTTCAAAGGTGATGGCGTTGCATTAGCGATGTACAACACAGACGAATCAATTGCTGGCTTTGCTCGTTCATGCTTTAACACGGCATTAATGAAAAAATGGCCATTGTACCTTTCTACGAAAAATACAATTCTTAAAAAATACGACGGTCGCTTCAAAGATATTTTTGAAAATATTTACCAAACTGAATTCAAAGCCAAATATGAAGCTGCTGGTATTACTTATGAACATCGTTTAATCGATGACATGGTTGCATCTGCATTAAAATGGAATGGTAACTTTGTATGGGCTTGTAAAAACTATGACGGCGACGTTCAATCAGACACAGTGGCTCAGGGTTTTGGTTCATTAGGTTTAATGACTTCTGTTTTAATTACACCAGATGGCAAAACAATGGAATCTGAGGCCGCTCATGGAACTGTGACTCGTCACTACCGTCAACACCAACAAGGCAAAGCAACTTCGACAAATCCAATCGCTTCGATCTTTGCTTGGACACGTGGTCTTGAGCACCGTGCTAAGTTAGACAACAATCCTGCATTGGACAAATTCGCTAAAACTTTGGAAAAAGTTTGTATTGAAACTGTTGAATCTGGAAAAATGACAAAAGACTTAGCTGTTTGTATCTATGGAGACAAAGTTTCTGCAGATCAATACTTAAATACTGAGCCATTCTTGGATTTAATCGATTCGAATTTGAAAAAAGCAATGATGTTATAATTGCCTTTAGTAAAGCGGTTCAATCCGAAGTTTTTTCTCTTCAAGAAATTGAGGATTAAAAATTTTGGATTGATATCGCAATGCTGAGTCACACAGAATTGTGACAATTTTTTTACCTGAGTTTTTATTTTCTAAAGCCCACTGATAGGCTGCCATCACATTCAAAGCTGCAGATGTTCCAACTAATAGCCCCTCGTGATTCGCTAGATGATAAAGCATATTTATCATATCTTGATCATTCACACGCACAGCATCATCAATCACTGCATTTTTAAAATTTTCAGTGATACGCATAATTCCAATACCTTCTGTGATGGATGAGCCTTCACTTTTGATTTCGTTATTTTTAATATAAGAAAACAAACCAGACCCCATCGGATCCACTAAACGAATATGTACATCTGATTTTTTTTCTTTTAAAAATTTGGATACTCCAGCCAAAGTTCCACCTGTGCCAACTGCGGCTGTAAAGGCATCTAGCTGTCCCTGTGTTTGTTCCCAAATTTCCCGACCCGTGGTCTGATAGTGAATTTGATAGTTCGCAATATTTTCAAATTGGTTTGCCCAGAAACAATC
>DALYIB010000312.1:0-1982 GCA_031970595.1 Pseudobdellovibrio sp. | reverse complement strand
TGGAATTTAGAAATTTATTGATTCCTGCTTCGGGATTTCAAAGTGTTCAATTTCGCGAAATTGAAATTAAATTGGGTTTAAAAACTCATGACCGTCAGTCGATTGATCGTGAATTTTTCCTAGGTCGTCTGAGCGATAAAGATCGTGCGAAATTAATTGAGCTTGAAACAGCGCCTTCTTTTTTAAATTTATTGCAGACTTGGCTGGAAAGAATGCCGTTTACTTTTCAAAAGGATTTTAATTTTTGGGAAGAATATCAAAAATCGGTGGAGACGTTGCTGAAAGGTGATGAACAGACGATATTAGACAATTCGGCGCATTTGTCGGACAAGGAAAAGCAAGCCCAATTAGACAATTTGAATTTAACTCGTACAACATTTCAAAGTTTGTTTGACGAAAAAGCCCACCAGGAACTGGTTCAGGCGGGTGGCCGTAAATTATCGCAAAAGGCGATGTTGAATGCGTTATTCATTTTATTATATCGCGATATGCCTGCGATGACGGTGCCTTTTCAAATTTTAACGGCGTTAATGGATATTGATGAAAATTTCACAGCTTGGCGGTATCGCCATGCTCTGTTGGCGCAAAGAATGTTAGGAACTAAAATTGGAACGGGTGGATCATCTGGACACCAATATTTAAAACGGGCAGCAGATAATAATCGAGTTTTCATCGATTTATTTAATCTTTCGACCTATTTAATTCCTAGGACATTGCTTCCGAAGTTGCCAAATACCGTATTGTCACAGTTAAAATTTTAGTAATGACGATAGATTATTCAAAATGGTATTCCAAATTTCATCAAGCCAATTCCGATAAGCTGCATTTAGCAGCCCACAGTCATCATTACTGGCCCGATGTCTCGTTCCAAGCGCATCAGCAGTACTGGTTGGATTCAGCCAAGTATGTGGATGATAAATGGAATTATTTTTTCAGTGCAGTTTTACCTGCCACTCAGAAGCTGATCGCTCAAAATTTAGAATATTCAAAGCCAGATCAAATCGTTTTTGCACCGAATACGCATGAATTCGTATACCGTTTAATTTCATGTTTACCTAATCAGGCACGTATTTTATCGACAGATTCAGAGTTTTATAGTTTTGATCGTCAAATTGAACGCGCGACCGAAGATGAGCAAGTTCAATGTGTTAAAATACCGACTTTGCCATTAAGTGGATTTGAATCTCGATTGGTTGAAAAGATCCGAACTGAAAAATTTGATATGATTTTTTTTAGTCAGGTCTTTTTCAATTCAGGTTATGTGGTACAAAATTTAGATCAAATCGTCCAAGAAATTCGCCAACATCAATCACCGGATTGTATTGTGGTTGTTGATGGTTATCACGGTTTCATGGCCGTTCCGACTTCGCTAAAAGTCATTCAAGACCGTATTTTTTTTTTATCGGGATCTTATAAGTATGCCCAAGGCGGCGAGGGAGCTTGTTTTTTAATGGTTCCTGCAGGCTGCCAGTTGCGTCCTAAATATACGGGTTGGTTTGCTGGGTTTACCAGTTTAACCAATCATCAGGGAAACGTGGCCTATTCTGAAAATGGATTTCGCTTTGCTGGAGCTACGATGGATTATTCGGCGATTTATCGTTTGAAATCAGTATTAGAATTGTTTCAGTCAGAGGGCTTATCTGTAGCTGGCATTCATCAGATTGTGATGAAGCAACAAGCTGAATTCATCCATTTATTAGGATCAGGAATTTTATCTGGAATTTCCATTGAACAATTGATTTGTCGTGAGGACAAATCACGTGGGCATTTTTTAGCATTTGATTTAAAATCACAGGAAGTTTGTCAGAAGTGGCACCAGCGTTTGAAGGCTGCGGGGATTTTAACAGATTATCGCAAATCGGTTCTGCGATTTGGATTTGGCCTGCATGTGACTGCGGACCAAATCAAAAATTTCATTTCAAAATTAAAATAATGTCGAAGAATCTGAATCCATGTCAGAGCCTTCACGAACAGGGAAATCA
>DALYIB010000311.1:0-1995 GCA_031970595.1 Pseudobdellovibrio sp. | reverse complement strand
GCACCTTAATCAATTCACGAATAGCGTGCGTTCCAGCAACTTGGCGCCATGATTTATTAACCCCAGAGGCAGACGGATTTCCTGAAGATGGACCTCCCGAGCGACCGCCCCCTGAAGGACGAGATGGACGATGAGAACCTTTATGAGAGTTTTTTGCAGCAGGTGCGCCTCTGTGATTTTTGAAATTTTTCATGGCAACTTCATACCTGAAAATCTAAGATCGGTCATTATTTAAGGTATAAAAATCTATAAATGCATAAGTTACAGCGTTTGATTCAACATTTCCTTAAGGCGATCGGAAATTTTTTCAGACGGCTGTTGCTGAATTTGCTTGAGTTTACGCAAAAGCTTTTTGTAATCATCAAATGTTTCAAGGGCGGCTGGGTTATTAGCTTTATAATACTGAATCAGCTGGCTGGCAGTATAAATCCCCGTACCTTTTTCTAGTTCGTTCATCGAATTGAGCATTTTGATTATGTCTTTGAGAACCTGATTATTTAATTGATATAAACCTTGGCTGAGCAATAAATTTCCACGCGTTCGAAAAGACGTATCATTTGGAATAATAAAAGTATCAGAATTTTGTAAAACAATTTGTACTAAATTTTTATTCGATAGCAATTCGACTATAGACGCATTCACACGCCCCTGAATATCCCGAGGAATCGATAAAGCCGTTTGAATACATTTTTGATCCCATAATTGATTCGGAATCAACTGTGTCGCCAAGGTAATAATTTGAGCTAAAACAAAATCATAATGGGGCGTTTGTTCTTTCTGTTTCAACAGAACTTCGACCAGTTCATTCCAAGCCTGCACTACCTTATCAGATGTTTGATGAATTTTAATCTCTGACAGACAACCGAGGATCAATTTGATTTTTTCAAAATCTTTTTCGAATTTCAGACGATCGAACAAAAACAAAACGGCCGAATCCGATTTAAAATACTTTAATAGCTGCGGTTGATTTAGATAGGCCTGTTGCACATTTAAAAAGGAATCAATTTGATAACCATCTGCTGTGTTCATGTTTTTGAATTCAAAGCGTTCGGCCAAAGCAGGAATCGTAACCAAATTTTGAATATCCGGTGCTGAAACTTGAAGAGTGCTTAAAATATTTCTGTCTTTGATTTTCACAACATCCAATAACCGTGTCGTTAGTGTCAATGCATCACCAGAAAATCCATAACCTGAAGGACGTTTATTAAATACAATTTGCGAGGTGCTTAAAGAAGCCTTTAGGGTAAAGGTTCTTTTTTCTCCTCCTAGATCGAATTCAATTTTTGAAAACTCAGACATTAAATCTCTGGCAAAAGAGACCGCGTTCAATTCCGGATTTTTCCCTTTGAATACGACCACAATTTCATCCCCGACTGTCTTTTCGAATAATCCTGAATAACGCTGTAAAAGTTCACAGCCATAAATTTCTAGAGTTTGAGTCAGGCTTTGGGTCACTTCCGAGTGCCCGGAAGCAACGACTTTGGAAAATCCGTTGATGTCGACCTTAACGACAGTGCCTTTGAATGAATAGGGAACTTTTTGATTATTGTTTTTAATTTCGTTTAAAATACTGAGTTCCAATGAGGTTTCCAACAGCTCTTTATCTTTTTCAAGGTCGTCGGTTTGACGGATCAAAGCTGTGTTGGCTTCTTTTAAAATTTTTAAATCGTGCAATTGGATAAAACCAAAAATTTTATTTACAGCGCGCAGCCAAGCAGGATCTTTACCCTGCCTGCGGTATTGATTACGAATCGATTCTGCCAAGATCAGAACTCCGCAAAAAATGAACATAAAGATAATATAAATAACTAACAGAATATCAGTTACGATGGCTTTTTGCAGAACGGGGCTTTGTTTAATACGTTCCCAAACTGAAATCGACGGATTCGTTTTTGCAGCGATCGTCCACTGAGTATTATTTTGATTTTGAGTGTAGTAGGAATAAGTGTTTCCATCGGACACTTGCAAAGAAGTGATCTGGTTGGGATTTAACAT
>DALYIB010000310.1:0-2026 GCA_031970595.1 Pseudobdellovibrio sp. | reverse complement strand
TTTAAAACCTCTTAGCTCGTAACAGCTAAGATACGGCTAAGAAGCCGCCACCTCCGCCTTAGTTATGTCAAATGATTGTACCATAACACCACCTCCTTTCGTGCCGTATGAACGGCAAACTCAGAATAACAAATTCAACCAGGACCTTCAAAATCAAAATTATAATCTGTCATATAACTGTCTCTTATGTGGAAAAGTGTCAGTTCGAGAATGACTTTTGTCCAGACTTCGTCCAGTTCGTATCAAAATCTATCGCGACATCGGAACGATTATGTTTCATTGGTGAAATGGAAATCTTAAAAACCTTCGCCACAGTCAGCATGTTGATAATGGTCAGCATTTCAGCTCTGGCATTTAACAAAAGAACTGTTTTCAATGCGGCCACTGCGGCCGGAATCCCCCATCATCAAGTTGAAAAACTGGTAGGCTATCTAGAAAAATACCAAGATCAAATTCCGAATCAATCCTATGTCAGCTTTGTCGACTTTCGAAAGTCTTCTGCCAAAAAAAGATTTATTCTGATTCAAACAGAAACCGGACAAACACAACAGTTTTTGGTCGCTCATGGAAAAAATTCGGGTGAACTTTACGCCCAAGAATTTTCAAATACAGAAAATTCAAAAAAATCGTCTTTGGGATTGTATTTAGTCGGTCGTAGTTATCGCGGCAGCAATGGATTATCGCTGTTGCTGGATGGCCTGGAACCATCCAATTCCAATGCTAAAAAACGCGAAATCGTCATCCATTATGCCGATTATGTTTCGGAAAAATATTTAAATGAAAATGGTCGCATCGGACGCAGCTGGGGTTGTTTTGCCTTGAATGAAAAGGATTTCAAAACCCTTATTCATGATCAAATCAAAGACGGCAGTCTATTACTGGCATTTACAAACGATTAACAAACTGATCCCTTACATTGTTCCTAGCTCATCTTACTCCGTTCTCTAAACACCAATCTTTATTAATGATTTTGAATTTTCGAACGGTAATCTGGAATTATTTTGAAAATAATTCCAGATTCAGCAACCGAAAAGAAAAATAACTTGAAATAACAAGAGCTTATAGAGGGCGCTAGGGACTTTAGGAACAATGTAAGGGATCAGTTTTAACGATTAAGTTCTGCTTTAATGGCATCAGCCAATTTTTGCATTTCTTCATTTGATAAACGCTTGGCACGTTTAAAATCCAAATCTGGAATGCTCCAAGCTGGAATCAGATGTAAATGATAATGAGGCACTTCAAATCCCGCCGTAATCGTCCCAATACGCGGACAACCCGTAACCGCTTTTTGCGCCTTTGCAATTTTTTGTGCGTTCAATTGACAGCGAATAAAAGCTTCTTGGGGAACATCAAACCAATGATTTACTTCTTGCCTAGGAATCACAATGACATGTCCTGGATTGACTTGATCCAATGCCAAAATAGAAATTGTCAGATCATCTTCGTGTACACGAAAAGCAGGTAATTCATTATTGATAATTTTTGTAAATATTGAAGCCATATTATTTAATTTTTAATTCACCTTTTTGATTAAACGGAATCGATATAAAACCCAACTGGGCTTTTCCAGAAATTTCATATTCTTTCGTCAGCGTTTTTTTAATAAGCCCCGTCAAAATATTTCCCAAAGCATTATATTTAAATGTCAAAGGCACTACAAATTCGTTCGAACCCGAAGACGGAATTTCAATCTTTTGATCAATTTTTCCTGCTGTGACCGCTTCGCCTGAAATTTTTAAGTCGTAATCAATTTGATCGACTCGAAGTGGAATGGGATTGGGGTTTTGAACATTCAATTTTAATCCCACAGTTAAACTTTCAGCTGAAATATTTTGAACTGTGACCTGGGTGACTTTGACTTCAGGATTTTTCAGAAGATCTTTTGTCAGACTGCTACAGCCTGACAAAAGCAAAAATAAAAAAACTAAAAAAAACTTAAAACTATCTGGCATCAACAGGCTTCCAGTTAAGGCCTTCTTTACCCTGCCATTTTCCACGCGGGCGATAGATTCTGTTTTTTTCATAC
>DALYIB010000309.1:0-2048 GCA_031970595.1 Pseudobdellovibrio sp. | reverse complement strand
TGTAATTTTTTTCAATTTTATTCAAAATCATCGCTGTATGGATTTAATGGATTTTATCATAAAAAGGTATATAAACGTTTACAGCCGGCGAAATTTGTCTGTTTCGGTAAGTTTTACCTGTCGATAATTCTAACAGTCCAGAATATCAGTTAAATGTGCTAATTGTTCCCACATAAATGACAAACAGATCCTTTGGAATGTTCTGTCGTGGGGGAAATTTTATGAGACAAATGAAAAGACCACTCTTAACAGTATTTGTTATTTTTGGATCAGCCTTTCTATTAGCTGCCGTGGGGTGTGGAAGTAGTTCTAGTTCGAATGCGCCAGCGAATTCTAACCCGGTCAGTGATCAGGGCCAAATCAATGATTCTGGTTCGACTCCAACAGAAGTGATTCGCGAATTAAAGCCAGCTGAAATTAAACGGGAATGCACCGAAGCCGAATTTTCCAAACTAGTCGCTTGGAGAAATTTACTGAATTCTGCCAATGGCGCCATTACAGCCGCCGCCGGTAAAAAAGAAACTTCTGCTATCGAGGCCGCTGTGAAAGCCATTCGCAGCTGCGATGCGATTTCGGATTACCATAAACAAAGTCCATGTCGTCGGACCCATATTATCACAGGCGAAGTTAAATTATATGATCAGTCCCGTTTATTAAAAGACTGTAAAAGTGCTGAAACCTATTTGGTTAAAAATAACGCTCGACCTGCCAAAGGCGGTGGCTCAGTTGTTCAGCCAACACCCCAACCACAACAGCCTTCACAGCCGAATCCACCACCAGCAGTCGATGAACCAGTTGTGATTACTCCGGATGTTCCGGCTTCGGAAGTAGGTCCATTTAAACAGTGTTCTTCAGATGAATTTACAAAATTATCACAAATGAGCGCTGTTGAAACGAAAGCCAATGCAGCCATTAAGGCCTTGGGTTCGATGTCTGCTTGGAAATATGATTCCAACGCTATTTCATCGGCCGCCTTATTGGTGAAAGCCTGCGAACCTTTGATTCAATATCACGCCGCGAATCCGTGTGAAAAAAGCGTGAAACAAACAGATGGCTCTGTAGTTAAAAAAGAATACACACAATCCGCATTACGCAATCGCTGTCAATTAGCGCGGACTTATTTTTATGAATTCGTTCAAAATACGAAAACATTGAATTTTAAAAATGCAGATTTATTTATTGATATGACTCCGTTTCCAGAAAAATCATTTTTAAATGGTTATTACAAAGAAGCTTTCGGTCAGTGTATTATCGAAAATCGCACAGGTCAGGACATCAGTTATGGCAATCAATTAGTGTTACTGAAAGATTCACGGGCTTCGATCGATAATAAGATGATCGTATTTGAAACGAACGAGGGTTTGTTGATTCAGTGTTACGGTCTGAGTGTAGAGGGCCCATTTAGTAAACGTGAAGTTGAAAAAATCATGGTTTCAAAAGCAACGCCGATCAAGTTAGTTTATAAATTAAAATAATTTATAAAAGAGCTTTGATTAAAGACTTGAAATAATCCGGCATTTCAGGTCGGGGATACCAAGCTAAGGCAATTTTAAAATCTAAAAACTGTGAAGGAGAGACGTCAAAAATCTCTCCTTTTTTTACAAGCGGCCGAGCATAGTCTTCGGAGAGCACCGAATAACCAATCCCTGCGCTGATCATCGAAGCTAAGGCATCTGTGTTATTGGCGAAATGGCGTTCTTTGCGACAATGCTGCTTGAGCTTGTATTTTTCTAAATAATTCAAAGTCATGCGATCATTTAAATCGAAATCAATAATGGATTCATTTTGAATGATGTCTAAAAGAGGGCGCCTCTTCCATGAGGACGCTGCAAATAATTTATATTTTTCGGGGCGCAGGATTTTAGAGTCCATTTCCTTAGAAACTTCATGGTGTTCTAGGAGGGCCAAATCGCAAAATCCGGTTTTCAGTTTTTCACTGTTGCTGGAAGTATCTGATAAATCAAATTTAAAGCGAAGCTGCGGGTAGATAGATCCAAGCGGGATTAATTTGGGAATGACCCTAGAACGCAAAATACTAGATGGTCCTG
>DALYIB010000308.1:0-2051 GCA_031970595.1 Pseudobdellovibrio sp. | reverse complement strand
AAAATGGATTTTTAATTCCATCGCGTGTGACCGATACCCGTAAAAAAGCCAACAACAAGTCGGGCTACAGACCGAACAAAGTGTGGAAATACCGGCCGTTTACCAGGGTGATTCAAGGATGGAAACCCTATCAAGTCGTGCGAAATTATATTCAGTTAAATATCCAAGAAGCACGCGGATTGATTCGGTATAAAAAAGACCGACTGAAAGGATTGTCGTCGAGCGAATGGGAAATACTTTGGAGCTAGAAAGTCATTCGATCCCAGGGGATATAGAGCTAGTGTGGGGAGTGTATGGGTTAGATCATACTCTGCTCAAAGTTCTCAAAGAAAACCCACCAGTTTTTCTGATGGGCTTTGTGTGTGACATGATTAAAAATCAAAAAATATTTTTTATAGACACTTTTCTAAAAGCTCGCGAGCATTTTTAGATAATTGAGGATTATTTAAAAGCTTGGAGATTTCAGTTTGTGCCGCTTGTTTTAAATTCGCAGGTAATTTTTGAGTAAAATTAAAAGCCTGTGCCATTCGAGCCGCGACTTGAGGATTCACCGCATCGACGCGTAATAATTCCTGGCAATACCATTGATAAGTATTGTGTTCGACAGTGTGAAATCGAAGGAAATTATTTCCAAACACACCATGCAAGTTATAGATGTTGTTTGGGGTGTTTGAATCAAATCCTTGAACAGTCATTGAGTGCTGAACGCGTTCAAATGTTTTTTCGTGCTGAGACGAAGCCTGTACGTTCAACCATTTATTGAAAACAACGCTGTCAGATTTCCATTTATTGTAAAAATCCGCATTGGCTTTTTGTTGTGCAGACGAATCAAAATGTCCAATCGCTATCAAGGCATAAATAGAGTCGGTCATATTCGCAGCAGAAAAATATTGTTTTTCAGCTAAATCATGGCCTTCGGTTGTTTGTGCTGAACACAAAAGTCCTAAGACCAAATTTTTCAAAGCACGATCGCCGCGTGTGTTTTTGGCGTGATGAGCTTGATAAGCCGCGATTAAATCTGTTTTGTATTTATTCACAAATTCTTTGACGATCATTTTTTTAGATTGCGCCAACGAAACAGGATTTAAAACAGCCACTTCCTGGGCTAAAACTAAATCCATCGGTAATGACAAAATCAAAGATTTAAACTCTGGATCCAATGAATTGTCCTTGAGTAAGTGTCCCAAGGCTTCGATGATTTCTGTTTTAACAGTCACATTTTGGCCTGCATCCAGAGCTGTGATTAAACGTAAACATTCATCCAAAAGCATTTTTTGACAAGCTTCGCGTTTGTTGAAGGCATCCGTATCGAACTTGATTAGATTCAACATTTCCGAATGAGGCATCGACCATTTTAATTTGATCGGTGCTGAAAATTCACGATTCAATGATAATGTGGGTTTTGCTTTTAAATTTTTAAAAGTCCAAGTTTGAGTTGGATCTTTCAGAATCCAAAGACCTTTTTCGATTTCTTGGCCTTCGTTTGTAATTAAACCAAATTTTAAAGGAATGTAAAAAGGCTGATTCTTTTTTTGATTATCCAGATCGGCATTCGACTGAGTCAATGTCACAGTATATGTGCCATCATTCGAAAAATTTTCTTGAACAGTCACGATCGGTGTTCCCGGTTGTGAATACCAACGTTTGAATTGGGTAAAATCCTGACCATTCGGTTCACTGATCGCCGCTGCGAAATCTTCGATGGTGACGGCTTGACCGTCATGACGTTTAAAATATTCATCCATACCTTTGCGGAATCCATCACGACCCACAATTGTTTGCATCATGCGAATGACTTCGGCGCCTTTTTCGTAAATAGTCGCTGTATAAAAGTTATCAACAGCCAAACAAGACTCTGGACGAACCGGATGAGAATTCGGTCCGGCATCTTCGGAAAATTGACGGGCCCGTAAGCGATCCACATCTGTGATTCTTTGGACGGCCGCTGAATTCATATCTGCCGAAAATTCTTGATCGCGGAAAACGGTCAGGCCTTCTTTCAAAGAAAGTTCAAACCAATTTCTGCAGGTGACGCGATTTCCGGTCCAGTT
>DALYIB010000307.1:0-2108 GCA_031970595.1 Pseudobdellovibrio sp. | reverse complement strand
ACAAAAAAAATTCATTCAAGATACTTTAAAAAACAATCAATCCAAGTGGATTGTGGCAGTGGCTCACCATCCCTACATCAGTAACGGAGACCATGGTAATGCGGGTCAATATGATGGTGTTCCATTTCCGCCCTATTCAGGATCTGTGATTAAAAAAATTGTTGAAAAGGAATTGTGTCCGTATGTGGATTTATTTATCAGTGGTCATGATCACAGTTTACAAACATTGACAGGGACTTCGAAATGCCAAAGACCTGTATTTGTTGTCAGTGGCGGCGGCGCCAGCGCCTCGAAACTGAAAGGAAAAAATCCAGCTTTATTTGAAGCAGCCGTGACAGGATTTACGGCCATCGAATTTAAAAATCAGTCTTTCGTTATTACGCATTATTCCGATTCTGGGGATGAATTGCACCGTTACGAAGCCCAGAAAAAAAATTCCACATTCTTGAATTGGTTTTCGTTTTAGGAAGGATCCGGGATGAAAAAAAATAAGTTCATATTTATTTTCAGTGTCCTTTTTTTAACGACTGGCATCATTACTTTTTCTTTGGGGTACTTGTTGAATCAATTTTGGGTTCGTCCTCAGTTATGGAACCAGTTTCAGCAAGTTGAAAAGCATTATGTAGATATATTAAAAGATTTAGAGCTTATAAAGACACACTCAATCTTTAAAAACAGTTTGTATTCTAAAAATGCTCACACAGAAATTTCAAAATACATTTCTTGGGGCGCTGGTAATCAAATTCCTGGAAGTTCGGAATTGTTCGATAAAAATAAAACCTTAACAAATTGGCGTCAGACGATTCAATCCGAACAAAAAGACGTCTTGTTAGAAAAAATGAAAGATCCTTTAGTTACTCAAACGGATGTTGTTTGGTTAGAAAAATTATTGGAATTTGATCACTGGAATTATTTAGATCAAGCTGAAATTTTACAAACGATTCAACAGTTGGAAAAACAAAACAGAATGATTCGGTTGTCAAAAATGTCCTTATTGCCAAGCCCTCAGTACAACGAATTATGGGCGATGGCAGCTATCTATTGGTTTCAAAAGTATCAACAAAATCAAGTCCAGCAGGGATCTTTGGTTTATCGCAAAGTCGCAGAATTAATTCAAACGGCGGGTGATTTAACCGCGGCCATGGTCTCTGTTGCGATGTTAAAATCTGAAAATAATTTTTTGCAAAGCTTATCGGTTCAAGTCATTGAACCGACTCACAAGGAAAGCCTTGAGGCTTTTAAAAGAATCAGCTGGGCCTGGTCAGCCATTTTGAATGCAGGTTGGATTCAAAAGTGGGATTCACGGTTTGAACCTTATTTATCAGCGCAATTAGGATTGTGTCCGGCGGTACGTGAACAGTTTATGGGATTTGAAGCTTTTGCTGATTTTATGCAGCCACAATTTCCTTTGGAAGTTTCCTTCGATAAATCTTATCAAAAGTTTCGTCCCTTTTTAGCGCAGCTCAGAACTCTTTGTCATCAGCAGCCATTGAATCCGATTTATACCGAGCCGACAGTGGCCTCTAAACAGGATCCAGCCGTATTAAATCTGCCTGAAGTGGAAGTGAGCTCGCATTTTAAGGGATACCATTATTGGCCGTTTATTCGTAAAGCGGTGGGTGCCAATTATTTATTAATCGCTTTGCCGAATGGATTAAAAAGCTATCAAGATAAGGTGAACGAATAGTTAATCCTATTGTCAAATTCCACAGCTATCGATATGTTCATGGCAGGTAGGTCGCCCATGAATAAGATATTTTTTTTGTTAATGATTTTTTCGACAACAGTTTTTGCAGAAATTCAGCCGGGAGTTTGGAAAGGTGTTGTTTCTGATCAGGCTTATTGTTTTATGGATGTGGGGCCTACGACTTTTATAAATGGTTTTCCTCATCCCTTGAATGAAAGAATCGAAATTAAAATCGGACAAACAATTTATTCTGTGAAGCATCCTCACTCGGTCAACGAAGAAACCGGAGAAATTAGTTTTAACCATGATTTGTTCGAGGATGTGGTGCCGACCGCAACCGGGGCCTTTGCATTACAAATACAAATGGATCATTCCACTGGACGGGAACGTCCGCAAAGCCTGGTGGTCATGGAGCATGACT
>DALYIB010000306.1:0-2113 GCA_031970595.1 Pseudobdellovibrio sp. | reverse complement strand
GTTCGTATTGACCATCAAAAAGGGCTTCTTTCAAAGTTCCTGCGACATCTTCTTTGTCGATGGCCGAAGCTTCGGCGGGGATCGGTAATGGCCAAGCAAACGGAAATTTCCATATTTGATCCAGCTCTTGAGCAAAGCCCGAAGGCAATTGCATACGGCTGGCTTGTTGAAATAATTTAACTCTGAGCAAAGCAATATCCACACTGTTGCGAGCTGCGTAGTAGGCTTTGATACGATTGATTTCCTGCGAGTTCACGGCGTATTCAATAGTTGAATCCATAGAAACTTCGTTGGCGATATAAACCATCAAAACCAAAGTCGTTGCCGCCAGTAACAAAGCGACACCTTTGCGGTTATTGTCTTTTTTAAAAGGATGGTAGCGCAGTCTTTTTAGGAAACTCATTGAACAAGTCCCCCATTATCCGTTGGTGGAGTCGTTGTAGATCCTGCACCTGGGGCGAATGTTCCTGTCGTGGATTGTGACGTTGCTTTGACGTTGTTCGCAAAATGCAGTGGAACGACATACTGTAAAGAATATTTTTTAGGTTTGCCTTCAAATTCTGTTTCAATACCTAAATTGACTTCGACAGCATCCGGAAAAATATTTTTTGCAGCCGTGCTGCCGGGAACAATCACGGACTTCCATTCTTTAACCCAGTCCTCTTTGCCTTCAACTAAATAACGTAAATTAAATTCTTTGACGTTTTCCAAGATCACAGTTTCCGTGCCGCCTTTTTCGATATCGTTGTCTAAGATACTTTGAACACGTCGAAACAGACACTGAGTGGTTTTATCTTTGGAAAGAGATTTACAAGCGCGTACTTCGTAGCCGACTTCGACAAAATCCGCTTGTTGTTCGCTGGCCATTAAACGGGCTTGGTTCATAGTTACAAAACTGATCTTAGTTTCGTCGCCAAAAAATTGAGTTCGCGGATCTTCACGTTTGTTTTCACGGGCTGGTAAAACGGAAGCCGGTGCATTGGGATTCTGTCCAGCCGCTGCATTTTGTTTTTTGACTTTAGAAACTTGATCGAGGATTTCTTTTTCATAGTCATAGTGATTGTAAATTTGCTGAATATCAGCGCGGATCACCTTCATGGTGTCACGCAAGCTGGAAACATCACTGAGTTCCGCTTGAATTTTTTTCTTGGATCTGAGGGCGCGCGAACTGGATGTGGCAATCAAAACCGTTAATGTGGCTAAGATTGAAACCGCAATGACGACTTCGACCAATGTAAAACCAGCGGTTGATTTTTTCATCATGATCCACCTCCTGGGATAGGTAGTGGGCGATCATAATCAATCATGTAAAAAACCACATCGACTCGCATCGGTTTTTTTCCGTCTTTGTAAATCACTTCGACTTTGATTTCTTTGACGGATTTTGAAATATGTTCAGTGAATAATTTCATTAAACTCAGGGCGTCGACTTTGGCGCCTTCTTGCTGGGCTTCCATGATGCCAGCTAAATTGGGCAGTTCCAGTTTTTGCGAGGTCATTTTCCAAGAATATTTATCCAGTTCATCCCCAAAGTTGTCTTCTTTTTCTTCGGGAATGGCATCCAGGGGTTTATTTTTATATTCGCGTTCGATTTCAACGACTTTGCGTTCTAGTAAAGCGGCCAGTTGAACTTGGATCTGAGTTTTTTTGAGGCGCGAATAAGTTCCGCTCCATGAACTGGTTAAAATAAATAAGCCCGAGGCCATGACCATCATAGCAAGCACAACTTCAATTAAAGTAAAACCGGACGTCTTTATTTTTTTCATCATCGTTTTAATTAGCGAGAAATATCTTTGAGGGATTTTTCGCCTTCTATGATATCAGCTTGACCTGTGATTGGATTAAAGACAAGCGTCCAGATGTTTTTTTTCGGATCTAAAATTTGAATGGCGCTGGGCTCGATATAGCCTTGTGGAAAAAAATGAATGTAAGCGGTGCCATCGGTAAAAATTGAATCTAGGCTGGCGCTTTCGATGGATTTAAAGGTGAAACCCTCAGGCAGTTTCTGTTCGCTCTTAAAGATTGTATTATCAGGTTGGAAATCGGTCGGTGATTTAGCGTCTTCTTCGGCGCGAAACTGACTTTTTTCTTTCTCGCGAATGGCTTCAAGTGC
>DALYIB010000305.1:0-2118 GCA_031970595.1 Pseudobdellovibrio sp. | reverse complement strand
AGTGGATGCTGTGTATGGTGAAAGCATTTGAAGATTTAAGAGTAGAAGAGCCTTACCGTTCCGAGTTATTGCATGCTTTGCTCCGTTTAGCAGACCATATGCGTAACAAAACAGAGATTGAAGACTAGTTAGTTCGGATTTTGCCAAATAGAGCGATCTTTGACAATCAGACGCTCTTCAAGTTGAGTGGGTACACCTGTTGCTTTGTATTTGGTTGTTTGATACGTACCCATTCGAATTTTTTCACCGACAACTTTGACATCAAGGACTGTGTTAAATCCTTTTTCAGCTGCTTTAAAAGCCAATCGCATCAAAATTTCTTCTTTGTCGGCACAATCTGGAATTGAAATAGATTTTTCTTTACGCTTCATCAGACGCGTTTCTTTACCTTGGTGATCAAAATAAATATTTACGTCTTTGGCTTTATCCAATATTTCGTTATATGCATTCAGTGGCTCTTGAATTTCCTGGTTAAAACACGGATTGCAAAATATTTTTTTAGTCAGCAAATCTGTTTGAGTATCTGCAAAACTAAATGCATCTTCTGGTAAAATTTCAGCACAGGATTTACAAACCGAAGAGTGACAGCATTCACATTCCATTAAGTTTTTTGTTTTCGCGCAGATATAACATTTAGATTCACTCATAGGTGACCGAAGCTACCATAAATTTAAGTATTCGCCTTCTTTTTATTAAAAGATTTGTAAAAAGTACCCTTTACGAATAGAAAACTGACCAGTTTTCAAAGTGTTGGGGGCTGTTGACCTGACCCAGCCAAGGATAATCACTGAGGATCCATCTGCGCACAGCTCGGCCCCGAGCAATCACGACAATTTTTTGGCAAGTGGCTATAACTTGCAGCTTTTTAAGGACAATTTCAACATCGGCATGACTGCCAAAATCATAGATAAAATAAACTTCCGATAAAGGTAAATCCAAATGTTCGTCGGCCAAGTCTGCTTGGACCAATCGACATTGCGATAAGTTCATCCTCTCATATAACCGGTTCCCCTCGTTAACGCGCAGCTGAGCGTATTCAATTCCGATAAATTCGGATGGCTGGCAAATCACGCCAACCACAAATCCTAATCGCCCATAGCCAGCGCCCAAATCACACCATTTTTGGATAGAGGATTCTTTGAGGAAATGGACCATTTCCAAAATTTCTTTATAGGTTGTTTGAATTCCTTGAATATCATAATCCAACCACAGTTGCTTATCGGCTACCGGTTGAATTTGGCTTTCGATATCCAAGTAATTGATATTCAAAATTTGGCGGTCAATAAAATCTGAATCGGCTTTGTTATGCTCGTAAGTTGTAGTTTGATTTAAATCAATACCCATTAAATACGATGTGAGTGCCTTTTTCAAAAAAACCTGCTTAGTATAATAGACCAGCGATGCACGCCGATAGAAAGCAAGCTAAGTTACCGCCCAATACGGCCAATAAACCTAATTTGGCGATTGTTGATTTTTTGTGACCAGCTAAGGCGCCAATTCCACCGATTTGAATTCCGATTGATGAAATATTGGCAAAGCCACACAATGCATAAGATGCGATTAATAACGAACGATCTGAAATTTGTTCACCTAACTGTGATAAATTCACATAAGCTACAAATTCATTCAAAACGATTTTTTCACCCAGCAATCGACCTATCTGAGCCGACTCTTCCCATGAAATTCCTAGTAACCAGGCCATCGGACGCGCGACTTGACCCATAAGGCCTGCAAATGTAAGCGGATCGGAATAATTCAGCCATTGACCCACATGTCCAATCAAGGCGTCAAAGATCGCAATCAAAGAAATAAAAACAACTAACATCGCCCCCACATTTAAAGCTAAAGAAATTCCTTCGCTGGCGCCTCTGGATACAGCTTCGATGACATTGACATCAATTTTTTCATCTTGAGGCACTTCAATATTGCCAGCAGTCAGCGGTTTTTCTGTTTCAGGAAAAATAATTTTTGAAATAATTAAACCACCGATCGCACCCATCACACTGGCTGTTAATAAATGACCGGCAATATCCGGCATTCTGTTTTTTAAAAGCCCCACATATGCACCTTCGACACCCGCAGCAATTGTGGCCATGCCGCCCACCATCACACAGTATA
>DALYIB010000304.1:0-2155 GCA_031970595.1 Pseudobdellovibrio sp. | reverse complement strand
GTATAAACCCAGTCTGTTAATTCTGCTGAGGCTTTGTTCACTTGTGCCGTTAAATCAGCAATGCGAGCGTGATCTTCGGACATTTCTGTTTTCAGAGCGATCACTTCTTGGGCCAAGGCCTTAAATTTTTTACTTTTATCTAAAACTGATTGCGAAACTTCTTTCATAAAATAACCAGCTTCGTAAGCGGTTTTTGTTTCAAAGTCGAAGAGGTCGATTTGCTCTGAAGCTTGGCGAATAATGCGTGGACCGTTTGAAGCTCCTTTGCCATAAGAAGTGGTGACTTCCCAAGGGACTGGCAACATCACAACTCGACATTCTTCCTCGGGAAGTGGAATTCCGAAAATTCCAAAATCAGCAGAAATTGTAGTTGTCGCATCAAACTTAACGGTTCTTTTTTGTTCAGACATTTTGACCTCGTTTTCAAAAGTCAGAGATTAGCTATTTCGAGATAAAAATCAAGTGGCGCCACGAATCAGAACTTGTAATTGCGGTGGGTCAAAGTAGTCTTGTAGGCACAAAAAAATGGTGTCAAAAAAAACGGCCTCTTTTTTGTATGTTGCTTTTAAAAATTTTAAAAACAAGGAGTTTTTATGAAGTTAATTTTAAGCACAGCAGTAGTGATTTCATTATTGTCTGTCGGAGCCATGGCTGCGAAGCCAAATGTAAATGCCCCAAAAGGTGGCGTTATGAATTACAACTTTCCAGCAGAGCCTGAAAGTTTACACCCGATCATGTCTGGTGATATTTATGAGCAATACTTAGCCGAGTACGTTCATGAGCCAATTTGCGGGACTGATCCTGAAACATACAAGCAAGTTCCTCGTTTGGCTGAAAAATGGGAAATTTCTAAAGATGGTCTACAATTTACCTTTCACTTACGCCAAAATGCATTCTTTCACAATGGCGATCCGGTCACAGCTGACGATGTGAAGTTTTCTTTTGATGCCGTCAAAGAACCAAAGCACCAAGCTTTGAATTTGATTCCTTACGTAGAAGGTTTTACTAAGATTGAAGTTTTAGATAAACACACGATCCGTTTCACTGCGAAAGAAAAATATTTTAAAAATTTAGAAGTTCTTTGCAGCTACGTTAAAATCATCCCTAAATCTGTTTATGGTGATATTAATAAATCCGTGAAAATGCAAAAAGAAGTGATCGGTGCAGGTCCATACAAATTAGAAAAGTATGACAAAGGCCAAATGATCACTGTAAAGCGTTTTGATAAATGGCACGGTATCGGCAACAAAGAATTTGCTGGTTACTATAACTTTGATCAAATCAATTTTCGTTTTACAAAAGACGATAACATCATCATCGAAAGATTTAAAAAAGGTGATATCGATTTCGAAAATGATAACACAGCTGATCTTTACATGAAGGCTTCAAAAAGCTTGGATAAAAATGCCAAAGCTTACAAAGTTGTTACAAACAAACCTAAATCATACGGTTACATCGGATTTAACTTCCGTGATGAAAGACTAAAAGATTTAAATGTTCGTTCTGCTTTAGCTCATTTGTTCAACCGTCCAGAAATGAACAAAAAATTCCGTGATAATATGTCTGATTTAGCAACTGGCCCAGTCCCAGTTCGTTCAAACCAGGCAGCTGACGTGAAGCCGATCGAGTTTAATCCAAAAACAGCACAGGAATTGTTGAAAAAAGCAGGCTGGTCTGATTCTGATAAAGATGGTGTCCTAGACAAAACGATCAACGGTCAAAAACAAAAATTAAGCTTCAGCTTTATCTACGCGAACAAAGATTCAGAGAAATACTGGACGATGTTTAAAGAAGATGCAAAAAAAGCGGGCGTAGAGTTGAACTTAAAGTTAATGGAGTGGAATAGCTTTGTAAAAACTATAGAGGACAACAATATGGAACTTTGGGCTATGGGATGGGGTGCAGGCTCTGTTGAAATGGATCCAAAGCAGATCTGGCACTCGAGCTCAAGCGCTAA
Source organism: Pseudobdellovibrio sp. (assembly GCA_031970595.1). Taxonomy (GTDB): domain Bacteria; phylum Bdellovibrionota; class Bdellovibrionia; order Bdellovibrionales; family Bdellovibrionaceae; genus Pseudobdellovibrio. Next base: position 198 of record DALYIB010000304.1, on the reverse strand, counting down.
AGGTGGATCGAACCGTGGTGCTTATTCAAACCCTGAAGTGGATAAATTAATCGACGAAGGCCGCGCAGAGCTTGACGAAGCTAAGCGAACAAAGATATTCAAAAAAGCCTACACGATCATTGCGAAAGATGTTCCGTACATTTTCATGTTTAACAATAAATATGATTTTTACATTGCATCTAACAAAATGAAAAAACC
>DALYIB010000303.1:0-2161 GCA_031970595.1 Pseudobdellovibrio sp. | reverse complement strand
AAAATTAAACTGGTTTTGTCGCCCACGCCGCCAGTCGAATGTTTATCAACTTTGTATCCAGGTATTTGCGAAGTATCGACAACGATACCCGAATTCAACATACATTTTGTCAAAGACACTGTTTCAGCGCTGCTCATGCCTTTGAAATAAATCGCCATCAAAAGCGCAGACATTTGATAGTCCGGGATTTCGCCGCGGGTATAGCCCATAATGAAAAATTGAATTTCTTCATCAGTTAAAACGGAACCATTGCGCTTTTTTTTAATAATTTCTGAAGGAATCATGATTAATATCCCGCTTGCACTTGCAAGCCCTTCACTAATTGAACACCCGAACTTGTTCCTAGTCGCACAGCTCCTGCGGCAATGAGCTTTTGTGCGAATTCAAAATCCTTAACGCCTCCGCTGGCTTTAATTTTAGCGTTTTTACCAACAACTGATTTCATCAGTTCAATGTCAGCCACGGTGGCACCACCGCCGCCAAAACCCGTCGAGGTTTTAACAAAATGAGCTCCAGCATTCACTGAAATTTCACAAGCTTTCTTTTTTTCTTCGTCCGTCAGCAAAGATGTTTCTAAGATCACTTTGACGATTTTTCCTTCGGCAGCACGAACAACATCGAAAATGTCGCGTTCGACAAAGGCGTATTCTTGCCCCTTCAGCGCGCCGATATTCAAAACCATATCAATTTCGGAGGCACCCAGATTAATAGCTCTGTTTGTTTCAAAAGCTTTGGTGGCTGTGTCGTTAGCGCCTAAAGGAAAGCCAACAACGCTCGCGATTTGAATTTTTGTATTTCTTAAAATTTCGCGACAGGTTGAAACCATTCCCGAATTCACACACACAGCATAAAAATGATGTTCCAAAGCTTCTTCGCAGATTTTGCGAACTTGAGCTTTCGTCGACTCAGGTTTTAATAATGTGTGATCAATATATTGTGCAAGTTCTTTTGGAGTTATAGTATTTGAGCTCATTTAGAAATTCTAAACAAGCTCTGTGAAGCAATCAACAGCTAGGCGACTTTAACGCCTGGCAAATCTTCTTTTCCGAGGAATGATTTTGCATCGGCTGCGGTCACAAGACCTTTTTTAACAAGATCTTCAATATATTTTTCATACAGAACCATGCCCTGTGCTGCGCTTGTTTGCATAATTGAAGCAATTTGATGGTTTTTACCCTCACGAATCAGATTCGCAACGGCTTTTGTTCCCTTTAATATTTCAAAAGCAGCGACTCGACCTTGTTTGTCGGCTCGCGAAAATAATGTTTGTGCGACGACACCACGTAATGATTCTGCAAGCATGGCACGAATTTGTGGCTGTTGTCCTGAAGGGAAAACGTCAATAATACGATCCATTGTCTTGACGGCAGAATTTGTATGTAAAGTTGCAAAAACTAAGTGGCCCGTTTCCGCAGCTGTTAAGGCTAAGGAAATTGTTTCTAAATCACGAAGCTCTCCCACTAAAATCACATCTGGATCTTCACGCAATGCCGCCTTCAGGGCATTTGCAAAAGATTTTGTGTGAGCACCAATTTCACGTTGATTCACCAAAGATTTTAAATTCGGATGAACGAACTCGATCGGATCTTCGACAGTCAAAATGTGGGCATCTCGACTGGAATTAATATGCTGAATCATTGCGGCCAGTGTCGTCGACTTACCAGAACCCGTGGGTCCAGTTACCAAAATTAATCCACGGTCTGTGTCAGTTAAATCTATAATTGACTGCGGTAAATTTAACTCTTGCGCTGACTTAATTTTTTCAGGGATCGTTCTGAAAACGGCACCCAAGCCTTTTCTTTGCATGAAGATGTTGCAACGAAAACGCCCAACGCCTTCGAGGACATAGGCAAAATCCAGCTCCCATTTTTCGACGAAAGCCTTTTTTTGTTTTTCATTCAGAATTTCAAAGATTAATCCTTGAACGTCTTGCGCAGTTAGCTGTCGGTAATTCAACGGCGACATTCCGCCATGAATTCGCAAATAGGGCGGAGCGCCACTTGTGATATGCAAGTCCGATGCTTTTTGTTCAACCATTAATCTAAATAAATCGTCGATAGTTGCCATGAATCATCCTCAAAAATTTGATTATCATGTCTTTATTCGGTACAACTAAGGACAAACTTAAAGAAAGAATATAAATGGCTGCAGAAATTTTGAT
>DALYIB010000302.1:0-2162 GCA_031970595.1 Pseudobdellovibrio sp. | reverse complement strand
TTGATGCCCAAGAGCTGGGTGGAGCCACAACCCATTGTGAATTATCCGGTGTGACTGATCATTTTGCTGAAGACGATCAGCACGCGATTGAGTTAGCCCGCAGTATCGTGAAACATTTAAATCGAACGAAAAAAGTTCAATTGAAAATGCAACCGATCGAAGAACCTTTGTATTCAGCCGAAGAAATTTACGGAGTCATTCCTGCAGATTCTAGAATTCCATTTGATGTTCGTGAAATCATTGCCCGCATCGTAGATGGATCACAATTTCATGAATTTAAACCGTTATTTGGTAAAACATTAGTCACTGGATTTGCCCATATTTGGGGAATGCCTGTCGGGATTATTGCTAATAACGGTGTTTTATTTTCTGAAAGTGCACAAAAAGCAGCCCATTTTATTGAATTGTGTGAACAGCGTGAAGTTCCACTGATTTTTTTACAAAACATTACCGGCTTCATGGTCGGCAAAAAATACGAACAAGAAGGCATCGCCAAGCACGGAGCCAAAATGGTTATGGCTGTTTCAAATGCACGTGTTCCTAAGTTCACAGTTGTGATTGGTGGATCCTACGGTGCAGGAAATTACGGAATGTGCGGCCGTGCGTATCAACCACGACAATTGTGGATGTGGCCGAATGCACGCATCAGTGTGATGGGCGGGGAACAAGCTGCGAATGTGTTGTTGACTGTCAAAATGGATCAACTGGCAGCCAAGGGTCAGACAATGAGTCCGGCTGAACAAGCTGAATTCAAAAAACCAACTTTGGATAAATACGAATACGAAAGTTCAGCGTATTTTTCGACAGCACGCATTTGGGATGATGGCATTATTGATCCCAAAGACACTCGTCGGGTTTTAGCATTAGGAATCGCAGCCAGTCTGAACAAAGACTGGGGTCCACAACAACAAGGCGTATTTAGGATGTAATATGAAATTTTTAAATATTGAAATCAAAAACCAATTTAAAATTATCAGTTTGAACAGACCCGAAGTTAAAAATGCATTTCATCCAGAAATGATTGCAGAAATCACTCAAGCGTTTACGGAAACCAACCAACAAAAAGACGTCAAGGCTGTTTTGCTGAAAGGCGAAGGAACCGTGTTTTGTGCAGGAGCTGATTTGGGTTGGATGAAAGAAATGGTCAATTACACATTCGAACAAAATGTCGCCGATTCTGAAAAATTATGGGATATGTTCGAAGCGATTAAAAATACCGAAGTCCCGGTCATCGTCAAAGCACAAGGTTCTGTTTTTGGTGGGGCATTAGGAATTTTAGCCTGCGCTGATTATGTTTATGCCGCCGAAGCCACAAAGTTTTGCTTTAGCGAAGTTAAATTAGGATTGGCTCCTGCTGTGATTTCTAGTTTTATTTTACGTAAATGTGCGGATGGCCTTGTTCGTCCTTGGATGTTATCGGCTGAGGTTTTTGATATTGCCACGGCCGAAGTGATTGGATTAGTTCACAATCGTTTTTTCAACGTATTATCTGACGAAGATATTTTAGCGACCTTTTCTGGAAATGGTCTCGAGGCGATGAAAGCGACTAAAAAATTATTAAATCAAATTCAGTCAGCGAATTGGACTGAACAGAAAAAATTAACGACCACGGTGATCAGTGAACGTCGAATTAGCACTGAAGGCCAAGAGCGTTTGAAAAAATTTTTTGATAAAAAATAATTAGCTGTCTTTGACAGGTTCGTAAACACAAACCAACAGCTCGGTTTCATCAATCAGCGAAAAATCGGGGAACTGGGCTTTAAATAAACCAGCATATTCGGATTTAAATTTTTCAACTTGGTCTTTAAAACCCATATGGCTCAGCATAATAGGGTCAGGCTCACCAAAAGAGGTAATAAAAGCATCGACTAGCTTGGCTTTGCCTTGGATTTCTTTATTCATATCGCAAACCAGGTAAGTATCGCCTTTTTCGCTTAAACGTTCATCAACCAAGCCGGGTTGGATTTGATCGATCCGCTCGACAGGTTCAACGCTGACAAAAAGTCCGTTATTCAGGATGTGCATAGATACTTGATCTAAATAAAGTCCGACCTTCATACCGTGTTATTGTACCAAAAATGTGACAATTTCTGAAAACAATTATATATCTTCAGTATGAAAATTAAAAAAGTTGCTATCGCTAACCGAGGAGAAGTCGCTGT
>DALYIB010000301.1:0-2196 GCA_031970595.1 Pseudobdellovibrio sp. | reverse complement strand
GTGATTTCTAATAAAAAGCGCGCTCGATTTTCAATGCCGCCACCGTATTCGTCATCACGGTGATTGGTTTTATCTTGTAAAAATTGATCCACTAAATAGCCATTGGCCGCATGTAGTTCGACTCCATCAAATCCAGCTTGTTTTGCATTAATAGCAGCTTGTTTATATTTTTGAACCCACTGTTTGACTTCCGCCGTTGTCAGCGCGCGAGGGGTTACATAATCCTTCAGCGGGCGCACCAAACTGACGTGTCCTGCGGGTTGGATTGCACTGGGTGCAACTGGGGTATCGCCATTTAAAAACATCGGGTCGGAAATACGTCCAACATGCCAAAGTTGTGCAAAAATTTTTCCACCTTTTTTGTGAACAGCCTCGGTGATTTTTTTCCAACTGGCGATTTGTTCGGCGGAATAAATTCCCGGAGTCTCGGCATAGCCTGCGGCTTTTTCGTCGATGATCGTGGCCTCGGTTAAAATTAAACCGGCTGTCGCACGCTGTTCGTAATATTCACGCATTAAATCATTTGGAATACGATCTTTGCCTGATCTTGATCGTGTTAGGGGCGCCATAATGATGCGATTAGAAAGTGTCAGGTCACCCATTTGTAAAGGTTTTGCTAAAATCGACATATGGAATTCCTATCTTTGTTGTTATATAGATCCATGTTTGGATTGTTTTTTTTAATGCCTTGAAAAGGTGTGCACAATCCCGGATTTGGCAAGGCGGTATTTTAACTAAATTTAATAGGAACGCAGTCCTATTTATGTTCCTGCTCATAAACTGAGATTGAAAACTGTCATAAAATAATCTGTAAAGGTGGTTCTATGAGCACAATTCATTTTAAAAAGACGGTCCAGGGCGAAGTGGGTCCAGTTGTTGAGCGCTTAACAGCGGTTTTGGCCGAGCAGGGATTTGGAATTTTAACACGTATCGATTTTCATACAAAGATGAAGGAAAAACTGGGAAAGGATCTGCGACCCGTAGTGATTTTAGGAGCGTGTAATCCGGCGCTGGCGTACGAGGCGTATAAAAAAAATTCCGATGTGGCCGGATTGATTCCGTGCAATGCAGTGGTTCGCGAAATCGGAGACGGACATTGTTCTATTGAATTAACCAAACCTTCATTGATGATCGAAATCCTGCAAGAAACAGAAATGGCCGCAATGGCTGTAGCGGCCGATGATCGTTTGCAGTTAGCTCTGCAAAAAATGTGATTGTTATTACAAAACGCCAACCCTTAGGCTGCGTTTTGTAGATGATCTTTGAAATGAGTCGGGTGCTTGATAGGTTCAGAGTTGTTTTGGTTGTCGTCTTTGCCTAAAGCTAATAAATTCAATCAGGCCCATATTTTTTTGAACCAGACCATTTCAAATAAAATCATTGCGCTGGACCTGATCAAAGTAGTGAATAGATTCGATCGAAACTTGTCTCAAATTAAAACGCAAAAATAAATATTTAAGTATTTAAAAACAACTTTATTATGTCGATACAATAGCATGATTTCGGCACCTAAACCCAAAAATGAAAACCTCAGGTTACAAGCTTTAAAGCAGCTGGATTTGCTGGATACACTCAGCGAGTCTGAATACGATCAAATTGTCGAAATTGCTTCTCAAATTTGTGATACACCCATTGCGTTGATTTCCTTAGTCGACCAAGATCGACAGTGGTTTAAAGCCAAAGTAGGTCTGTCGGCGACCGAAACGCCCCGCGATTTGGCTTTTTGCGCCCACGCTATTTTACAAGAAGACGTCTTTGTTGTTGAGGACTCATCCAAAGATCCGCGATTTTTTGATAATCCATTGGTAACTGGAGCGCCCCATGTTCAATTTTATGCCGGGGCTCCGATCAAATCGCCAGAAGGGTTACCGATCGGAACTGTCTGTGTGATCGATCATAACCAAAGAAAACTGACTGAAAAACAAATTTCAGCGTTGAAGGCTTTGTCCAATCAAGTCACAATAATTTTAAATAATCGATTGCAAATCAAAGAACTTAAAAAGACTCAGGCACAATTGACTTATAAGACGATTGCCTATGAAAATTTAATTCAAGGAGTCGTTTTACAAGACAGAACGGGTGCTATTATTGAATTTAATCCAGTAGCCTTGAAAGTTCTGGATTTAACGGCTGATGAATTGACTGGTAAAACTTCGATGGATCCGGACTGGGGGGCCATTAAAGAAGACGGAACCG
>DALYIB010000300.1:0-2211 GCA_031970595.1 Pseudobdellovibrio sp. | reverse complement strand
AATTATTGATGACGAAGCGCTGATTCGTCAGATTTTAGCGGAAAGCCTCAAGGACGAAGGATTTGAAGTCCTGGCGGCACCAGACGGTCCAACAGGTTTACAGGTTCTATCTGAATTTCAACCTCATATCTGTTTTTTGGATATTTGGATGCCTAAGATGGATGGGATTGAAGTTTTAACAAAAGCTGTTCCGATGTTTCCTGAGGTGAATTTCATTATGATTTCTGGTCATGGTACTATTGAAACAGCGGTCAAGGCGACTAAAATTGGAGCTTGGGATTTTATCGAGAAGCCTTTGTCTTTGGATAAAGTCAGCTTGGTGATTGAACACGTTTTGAAATTTCGTGCCGAGAAAGAAGAAAAACAGGCATTGCTCAATAAATTACGCACAAACATTGCTTTAGTGGGCGAATCGAAATCCTTACAAAAAGTTCGCGAACAAATTACCAGCGTGGCAAAAACGGGCCATCCGGTTTTAGTAACTGGTGAAGTGGGTTCAGGCCGCGAATTGGTTTGCCAAAATATTCACTACATGAGTTCACGCGCCAGTCGTACATTAGCCGAAACAAATTGCGCAACGTTACCGCAAGATTTAATTGAAATTGAACTTTTCGGAATTGAGAAGGGATCATTACCCGGCATTGACAAAACTCGTAAAGGGAAAATCGAATTGATCGAGGGCGGAACATTGGCTGTCGAAGAAATTCATGAAATGCCTATGATTTTGCAGGAAAAATTAATTCAAGTCATCAAAACGCAAAAAGTGAAACGTGTGGGTAGTTCTGAAGAAATTAAGGTCAATGCGCGTTTAATTTTAACAACAACGCATGCGATTCACACTGAAAAATCCGCGCAAAAAATTCATCCTGAATTGCTTGAAATGACAAAAGAGAATGTCATTCAAGTCGATCCATTGCGTGATAGAGTCGAGGATATTTTACCATTGATCGTTCATTTCGGCGATATCGTGGCCAAACAAACGGCTTCGTTCAGAAAAACGATTTCAGAACAAGGTTTAAAAGCGATGCTTAAATATTCTTGGCCTGGAAATGTACGTGAACTGAAAAACTTTATCGAGCGTGTTTATATTTTAACACCTTCGGATTATGTCGACGTTCATGATCTACGCTTTGCAGGCCTAGTTGACAAAAAAGAATCCAGCGGCGGAACAGAAGCCCACCTGGAAATGTCGACATTCCGTGAAGCACGTGCTGAATTTGAAAAAGAATATTTGGTTCGTAAAATTCAAGAAAACGGCGGTAATATTTCTAAAACTGCGGAAACAATTGGTTTAGAACGCAGTTACTTACATCGTAAAATTAAAGCTTATGGCATCGAAGTGAACTCCTAAGAAGGCAACAGGCGGAAAAGAGAAAATCTATGAATAAAAATAAAACTTCACTGAATATTACAAAATGGTCACAAACACATTTATTTACTTTGAAAGAGGCCCCATCCGATGCTGAAATTCCATCGCATAAATTGATGGTGCGTGCAGGCTTAATCCGCAAATTAGCGCCAGGTATGTATACGTTTGGCGCCATTGGTTTACGTGCCCTTAGAAAATTTGAAAATATCATCCGCGAAGAACTAGCGGCTGCAGGCTGTATCGAAATTTTAATGCCGATGGTTCACCCCCGTGAATTATGGGAAGAAACCAATCGTTGGTCAGAAATGGGTGCAGGTCTTTTAAAATTCAAAAATAGAAATAACCATGAATTTTGTTTAGGTGCGACTCACGAGGAAGCAGTTGTGGATTATGTCCGCGCTGATTTGAAATCCTACCGTGATTTTCCTAAAAACATTTATCAAATTCAAACGAAATATCGTGATGAAATCCGCCCTCGTTTTGGTTTAATGCGCGGTCGTGAATTCATCATGAAAGACGCATACAGTTTTGATATCGATCAAGCGGGCGCTTTAAAAGCTTATGATTCGATGTATGCGGCTTATCAAAGAATTTTTGATCGTTTAGGTTTGAATTATCGTATTGTGAAAGCAGATGCGGGCAATATTGGTGGAAGCCAAACACATGAATTCCAATTGTTGGCCGACGCGGGCGAAGATGCTCTTTTAGTCAGTGATAAAACGCAGTTTGCGGCGAATATCGAAGTTTGTCCGGCGATTGATTATGAACCCCATGTTTCAACGGATACCGAACTGAAAGTGATGGAAAAGTTTGAAACACCCAACCAAAAGACAATTGCTAAT
>DALYIB010000299.1:0-2283 GCA_031970595.1 Pseudobdellovibrio sp. | reverse complement strand
TTGAATCATCTTCTATCCTCCATAGAATGTCATTTACGGTGACATGTAGAAACGCTAGCCCCTATTGCTAACTTATATGCGGTCATATTCATCTTGGTGTTGACTGAATCATATCTTCCCTCTGTGAATCAACAAAACATTTACTGACGCACATTGTCTTAAGGAAATCTCCACAGACTTAGACGACAATTTCAGCGAAATCGGTTAAAAATAAATAAGATTTGATGGAAAAAATAAAACACACCCTCACTGATTTCGAAACTCAAACGGCCACCCACCTGAGCTTGGTGGAAATTGGGTTGGGATCATTACTGCATTCATTTAAAATTCCTTTTTCAGGACATTTTTTATCTCTGAATCAGGGGTTTTTCCTGTCTTATAATAATCGCGTCCTCAGGGCCTATCAAGACAGTGGGCTTTCCAGATTTAAAATTGCCCAAACTCATTTCGAAGTTTCCTTTATCGCGGCCACCTTTAAAAGCCTTTCACCCGCCGGGCAAAAACTGGGACCCATGCTCAGCATAGCGACCCAGGGGTTTCTGTATTCCTTAGGAATTCTTGTCGGCGGCACCCAGATCCTGGGAATGATTTTAGGAATGGTGTTGTTATCGCTGTGGGCTTTTATACAACCCTTTATCACTTTATTGATCAGCTTTGGCAGCGACCTGACGCAAATTATAGGCTTCTATATTCAAAGATTGGAAAAGGATTATGCCATCACCCAGGCCTCGTTGTGGCAAATAATCCTGATCATTGCCAGCCTGAAAATTCTGCTCGGAATCAGTTTAGCAGTTATGGCTAACTCTATGAAATCCAAAACAATTTTAAATTGGCAAGAGCGACTATCTCAGTTTCACAAACCCTCAGACTCGAGTGGACAACCCAGCTCAGATGCGCCCAGTATTCACCGCCTAGTTCTGAAGGATCTGACCCGTCCTTTATTTTTATTTTCGATCATTTTATCTTTGTTTTTTTTATTTATGACGGAAACAGATCATGTTGTTATTTTTTGGAAAATGCTTAGACCTATAGCAATTGCAACATTGCTGTTTTATCTGATCCGATCTCCATTGACCGTCCGCTTTGTTTTCAAGATTGCAAATAAATCCAAATACCTTCGCAACATGATCGAAAAAGCCCAACGAACCCTGAATCAATTGAAATAATTTTAAAAGGCTCTTTTAACTAGACTTCACTCTCAGAATCTAAGACAAACTGTAGAAATTATTATTTATTTCAAAACCAGAGAGGTTCTATGAAAAATGTATTTATTGGCTTCAGTATTTTATTCAGCTCAATCTTAGCTGTCGCTTTACCCATGGATTCCATGAAAGAATTTTTTGGAGCTCGCAGCCAGGAAGCTCAGTTTTCTTTCGAAACTCAATTCTTTATTCCCACATCAAAAGGGACTCCAACAGATAAATTGGTTAAATCGGAATTCAAGCCTTATGTAAAATACATGTTGGGTCAAATGCGTCGAACTGTGAATAATGCCGCAGCTATTTATCCTAAATACGAAGTCACTTTGAATAAATTCGAAAAGGCCAACGAAAGCTATAACCGAGTGTATGTTCAATTAACGGGTAAAGGTGTTTTTAATTTAGGACTTAAAGAATATACTTTTTTAATTCCATTTTTTGTGGGTGACATTCATAAAAAAGCCAAAGATTTATGTAACGCTGAAGAATCTGTCGACGACAGCATCTTTTGGTACCACTGGGCTCCTCAAAAAGAAGGCTGTCCGTTGGTGGCCCAAACGGATTACGCAGTGGTCACAGCTCCTATTACCTATTTACCCAGCACACAAAAAACCTACCCTGAATATGACCGTTTATTCCGCCAAGGCCCCCAAGGTGGACTTCGCATGACGGTTTTCTTTGGAATGGAAAAATACGAAGAAACCGACTGGAACCCGACAACTAACGAAAAAGACTGGGGCGCGATCAGTTACCGCCAACAAAAAGAAGCTTTGTTAAAAATGGGCTTTGAATCGGTTGTTCAAACAGAAGCCGAAGTTCGCAAAGTTTATAACCCTGAAAAAGGCAAACCTATTCCTTTTATCGAAACTTTTACAAAAAACACAGCTAAGGGATTACTGACAATTCGCTTGTTTCTGGGAAATACGGGCGTGAATCACGATTCGAAAGCGTTTCATTTGTACTTAAAAGATTCTTTATTAAATCATGAATTTAAAGTAAATAATAATATATCAACTTATTCTTCTATGAGTATAAATTAGATTAATGAAATAACTATAGCATTTCTAAATCATTTGTTTCAATA
>DALYIB010000298.1:0-2302 GCA_031970595.1 Pseudobdellovibrio sp. | reverse complement strand
TGTTCAACAGTCCAATGATCCTCGGGACTGGGACCTAAATTAAATACTTTCAGATCAGGGGTTTGTTTTAATAAATAAGTGGCCACGTTCAAATAGCCCTTCAGAACTTCAAAAACTGATTGCCAAGGTCGCACCGCTTGCGCTGTTCTGATTTCGATCGGAGTTTTTAAAAAAAGATGTCTCATCACGTCGGGTACTAAACGGTGATTGCGGTCATCACCTCCACCGATGACATTCCCCGAGCGTAAAACGGCCATCCGAATATTTCGAGATCGATAAAAGGATTCGTAATAACTTTGTGCGATTAAATCCGCACAGGCCTTGCTGGTACTATAGGGATCTTGAAATCCCCCCAAAGGATGTTTTTCATCGTACAAAGAATTCACAGATTTTTGGTAAACTTTGTCGGTCGTAATATATAAAACTAGGGGTGGTATCGATTGCTTTTGAATCCAATCTAATAAATAGACAGATCCCATCACGTTGGACTGGTAGGTTTTAACAGGATTTTGATAACTCTCTCCCACAACGGATTGCGCCGCTAAATGAAAAACAAAATCTACAGAACTTTTTAAATTCAATCCTAACGCTAAATCCTGTCGAATCTCTGTCAGCTGTCCGGACTGAATATGCTTTTTTAAATCCATTTGACCGTAGAAAAAATTTTCTATGACGGGATTCGGTTCAGAAATACCAATCACTTTGGCACCCAATTGCAATAACATCATCGTCAGCCAAGTGCCTTTAAAGCCCGTTTGACCAGTCACAAGAACTGTTTTGTTTTTCCAAAGTTGCGGTTGATTTATTTCCATGTTTTCCAAGGAGCTTTTCCCGATGACCATAATTCTTCAAGATATTTTTTATCTCGGAGAGTATCCATCGGTTGCCAAAAACCTTCGTGACTATAGGCCATCAATTGTTGAGAGCGAACGAGTGATTGCATGGGGTCATTTTCCCAAATTATTTCATCGCCTTGAATTAAATCGATTACATCTGGATTTAAAATAAAAAAACCACCATTGATCCAAGGTTGTTGGTTTTGTGGTTTTTCTTGGAATTGAATGACTTTTTGGTCTTTGATATCCAATGCTCCAAAGCGCGCTTTCACTTGAGTCGCTGTGACAGTGGCTTTTTGGCCATGCTTTTGATGAAACTGAATAAGCGCTTGCAAATTAATATCTGACAAACCATCGCCATAAGTTAAACAAAAAGGTTCTTCTGGATTCAAATATTTTCGAATCCGTGCAATTCGCCCCCCCGTCATCGTTTCTAGACCTGTGTCGACCAACGTCACTTTCCAGTCCTCGGACTGAGTTTGATGCACTGTCATTTTATTTTCGGCCAGATCAAAAGTCACATCGGATTGATGTAAAAAATAATTCGCAAAGTATTCCTTGATCACATAGCCCTTATAACCACAGCAGATAATAAAATCATTCATCCCATAGGATGCAAAGTGCTTCATGATGTGCCACAAAATAGGACGTCCACCAATTTCAATCATAGGCTTAGGAACTAAATGACTTTCTTCCGAAATACGACTGCCTTGGCCACCCGCCAAAATAACGACTTTCATATCTTTTTATTATCACAGACCCTGCGCAAGTGGTACAAAGAATCTATGCATCCAAACTTGGAAACTTTAAAATCTCAACTAAACCTGCGCTTAGATACGATGAATTGGGAACCCAAACCTTTTATAGCCGGTCAATCGCCTATTCCCGTCACAGCGAAATCGCTGGACATCAGTGATCTATTTTTGCTTTTACAAGCCAGTCTGGATTTATGGCTCACCTCTGGACGCTTTACCGATGAATTCGAAAGTAAAATTGCTGAATACCTGGGGTTGCGCAGCCGATCCCTTTTTGTAAACAGCGGCTCCAGCGCCAATCTGATAGCAATCAGTTCGCTGTTTTCACCTAAACTTGAAAACGCACTTAAACCTGGTGATCATATTTTAACTTGCGCAGCCAGTTTTCCAACAACAGTCACTCCCATTTTACAAAACGGGGCTGTTCCTATCTTCTGCGATCTGAATCCAATCTCTTTACGATCAACAATAGAGGATCTCGAACAAAATCTGACTTTACAAACAAGAGCCGTTGTTTTGACTCATAATTTAGGAATTCCGTTTGATGCTCCTGCGATTCAAAAATGGTGTCGCGATCGAAATTTATTTTTCATCGAAGATACTTGCGATGCCTTCGGCTCTGAAATTCAATCACAAAAAGTAGGAACTTTCGGCGATTTCTCAACTCTCAGTTTTTATCCCGCCCATCATATCACAACCGGCGAAGGCGGC
>DALYIB010000297.1:0-2314 GCA_031970595.1 Pseudobdellovibrio sp. | reverse complement strand
ACAATTATGCCAGAAGAGCGTCCAACTTTTGAAGAGTTAGACAAGGCAACAAAAGATATTAAAAAAGCAGCGGCTTAATAAATAAGGAAGTTTTGTGGCAAGTAAAAAACAGACAATCGTCATCAAGAAAGTGATCGTTCAAGGTGGAGGACACCATGGAGGATCTTGGAAAGTGGCCTTAGCTGACTTTATGACAGCGATGATGGCCTTTTTCTTGGTGATGTGGCTGTTAGGTCAAAAAGACGAAGCGAAAAAAGCGATTTCAGATTATTTTTCGACGCCGTCAGTGATCGAATACAACTTTCAAAACTATGGTGCCGAGATTACCTTAGAAAAATTATTTTTAGATTTCGTCAGCGAGCCACTCAAGGCTTTTCAAAGTTTCATGGAGCCTGCGGATAAAACTCCGAATGTCCTTGATTTTGGCTCGGCCAAAGTCGTCGCCGCTTTTATGGCTGATAAAATGACGGACAAAGCTAAAAATGTGAATATCAGTCAAGACGGTTTTGAATTTGATATTCCAGATACATATTTATTTGTGAAAGGAACTTCTCAGCCTAAAGCTGAATTTGTCGAAGTGATGTCACAATTGACAGCGATTACACAAGGACTTGAAGACGCCGAAGTGAAGTTAACTTCAGCTATGTTTGTTCAGTCGGTTGTTTCACAGACTCAGGATGCTGCGGAAAAAGTCGCTTTAGAGCGTTTAGATTTATTCAAAAACAAAATATTAGCTTCCTTTGAACATGGATCTAATAACGTTGTGGGTGCGATTAATGTTAAAGACAAGAAAACAGATTTAAATCCAGATAAATTGATTGGCTTTATTCGAGTCAGCATTAAACAAACTCCGACTACGGATCCGAATAAAAAACGTCGTCCACTGGACAATGTGTTCGGTGACAAAGATACAAGTAAAAATGTTTATAATAATTTTGCTCAGCAGGCTTTGACGCAAAAGCCGAAACAACCCGCACAGGGATTAGATCCCAATTTACAAAATCCTGTCGATGCTGAAGTTAATCAAATCAAAAAAGACACAGCCACTTCGGAAGAATAATTGTTAATAATCGAAGCGAACTCCGCCAAAAATAAAGGATTTGCTTCGATCATTGAACTGTCCCATTTGCGATGGAAACGAAGTTCCTAGGTAAAAACTGAAATGTTTGTAGGGTTCATACAAACCTTCTGCGCGAAAATCTAAATAATCGTAAATTCCTTGCATCCGTTGATGTGTGTAACCCACTTGGCCTTTTGCTTTTAATACCGGGTTGAATGCGTGAATATATCCAAACGAAAAGTATTCATAAGATGTTTGCGATCCTTCGAAATTTGTTCCAAAGTCAGCTTCGCCATAAAACTTTTTTAAAACATTCAAACGAAAGCCCATGTTTTGTCCGTTTCGTCCTTCAGCTTTATAAAAGCGATTGTCGTAAACAAAAAAATCAAGTTGGTTCATGGCATTCAAATCGACTCGGATTTCACCCACAAATTTAAACCAAAAATTATCATCGGGATTGTTGACGTTTGAAATGTTCGATCCCCAAATACCTAATTTGAACTGTGAACCCATATGTAATAAAAATTCAGCATTCAAAGCGGGATTATTATCGCTATAGGATAAGCCTCGGTGGACAAAGTGGGAAGTCAGGTCCGCATTTCCAGAAATGGAAAACAAAGGAGTCGTGCCAGAGATTTTGGCTTCTTTGGGCGCTGCCAAAGACCAAGCTCTTGAAAAAAATATCAGCAATAACAACAGGGCAGTCCTCATTATTTTATTTCACTGATAAAAGGCCAAATAATCAATCTTAGCTAGACCTTAATCATCGAATCTATTAAATTCTGTGAATGCAATTTGATAAAACAAAACATTGGTCTGATTATTCTGTGGTAGCATTTGACACAGAAACCAGCGGTGCCTATCCAGTCGAGTCCGAAATTATCGAACTAGGGGCTATTAAATGGTTCCAAGGTGAAGTTGTTGGGAAATTTCAAACCTTGTTACGTCCAGCCAAGCCATTAACTGAGGATAATATTCGTATCCATGGCATCACGAATGAAATGGTCGCGGATGCCCCGCTGATGAATCAGCAAATCCTCTCATTTTGTGATTTTATCCAAGATTCGATTTTAATCGCCCATCATGCGCCATTTGATTTGGGTTTTTTAACTCCCGAGATTGAAAAAGCAGGTCTGCCTTTTCCAAATAATTATCATCTGTGCACAAGCTTGATATCACGAGCTTTGCTGCACACGACCAATCATAAATTGCAAACACTCGTTAAAGAATTGAAACTGGTTGGTGGGGAAGCTC
>DALYIB010000296.1:0-2323 GCA_031970595.1 Pseudobdellovibrio sp. | reverse complement strand
GCCATTTCGGCCGCTTTGTTATTCGACCAAACACAAACATAGGCTTTGCTCATACTAGTTCCCTTTGCGACCACCACGGCAAGGGCCTACAGGTGATTTTTTTTCGTATCTAGATTTAGCAGGCATAAACTTATTAAAGCCAGCGGCTGTATCTGCGCCAGCTTTCTGAGCTTCTTTTTTGCGGTTATTTAATTCAACAAGTAAATTCGTTTTTTCAGCTGTTTTTGTCATGGGCCTAGGATTAACACAATTCTATTTGAATGGAACGGCAATTTCATTTTTTATCCAAAGGGTGACTATTTTTTATAGGTTTATAGACAGTTTTAGTTTCATATTCGATGAATTCGGCATAGACTGTGTTTTTGAATTGCAATCGGATAAGGATATCGATGGAAACCTCTAAATACAAAATCATTTCATTTCCTGGTCAAATCCAATTGGTTCAAACAGATCAGCAATTGCAAAACTGCTGTGACCGCATCAGTCAGGCGAGTTTATTGGGCTTTGATACCGAAACTCGTCCGGCCTTTAAAAAAGGTCAAGTTTACCAAGTGGCGTTGCTACAGCTAGCCACTGAATCCGAAGCCTATGTCATTCGCTTGCATGGATTACAGAGGTTTGATTTGATTCGTCCCATTTTTGAAAATCAATCCATCGTCAAAGTCGGTCTGGCCATCAAAGAAGACATTCGACAATTGCAAAAGCGCTTTCAGTTTATTCCCGAAAATTTTATCGATCTGCAAACTTTAGCGAAAACCAAAGGACTTCAGAATATGGGACTCAAGGGGATGACCGAAGAAGTCCTCGGTGCCACGATCACAAAAGGGCCTAAAACAACCAATTGGGAAGCTGCCGAGCTAACAGATCGCCAGATTTTGTATGCGGCTACGGATGCGTGGATCAGTTTAAAGCTTTTTCAGCAGCTGCATGCGGTAAAAGTTCCAAATTCTGAAAATTGAATATGAATTTCAAGGGCTTGCTGTTAAATTGCCGCCTATGAATACATTTACTGATTTTGCCTTACTTCCGTCACTGCTTAAAACTTTGAAAGCTCAAAAAATTTATAACCCGACTGAAATTCAGCGGAACGCCATTCCTTTGTTGATGTCAGGTCAATCAGTTGTCGGAGTTTCTGAAACGGGCAGTGGTAAAACTTTAACCTACGCTCTGCCAATTTTACATTTGATTAAAACTTTGGAAAATGAAGGAAGCCCCGTGGTTGAACACTCTCGTCCCCGAGCCCTGGTTTTAGTTCCTTCGCGTGATTTAGGGGAACAAGTTTCTAAAGTTTTTAAAAACTATACACACGATACTCGCGTTCGCGTTCGCGCCGTTTTGGGCGGAACGACTTTCGAACAATGTCGCCGAAATGTCGCCGGAGAATTTGAAATTTTGTTGGCCACTCCAGGTCGTTTGATCCAAATGCTCGGCAAAGAATTGATTGATTTATCAGATGTCCGCATGATCGCCTTTGATGAAGCCGACCAAATGCTGGATGAAGGTTTTTTGTCTGAATCAAAAATGATCGTCAAAGAATGTCCGACGGATACGCCAATGGCTTTATTTTCGGCAACAGTTTCACAAACCGTCGAAGATTTAATGAATTCACTTTTTAATAAGGCCGAAGTCGTTCGTTCCAGCGGCGCGGGCAAAGTTGTAAAAACATTAATCACAAAAAATGAAACAGTGATTGATGGTTTACGTTGGCCGATTTTTGAAAAATTGATCAAGCAAAAACCGACTGGTGGCACCATTGTTTTTACAAATACGCGTGAACAGTGTGATAAATTAGCTGCTGAAATCGAAAAAAATGGTTTTCAGTGTGTTGTTTATCGCGGCGAAATGGACAAAGGCACACGCCGAAATAATTTAAAAAGCTTTCGTAATGGTGAGGTGAATTTACTCATTTCCACAGATTTGGCCGCGCGTGGTTTGGATTTAGATTACGTGGGCCGTGTTATTAATTATCATCTTCCACAAGAAATGGCGAATTATCTTCACCGTGTCGGCCGTACAGCTCGTGCGGGTAAAGAAGGCCTGGTTGTGAACTTGGTGACTGAGCGTGATTTGCTCTGATTGCAAAACTGGAAGGCAAAGGTCAAACCGCCAAAGATCTGAAATCACGTTTCAAGGACAAAGACGGTAAACGTCTGCATGTTTCTGAAGATTTACGTAAGCCTAAACCTAAAAAAGTTTCTGCAGCTGGCGGCAAGTCACCTGGTGGACCACGTAAAAAATCTGGGGTCAAATTTAAACCCAAGCCGTATAATCCTAAGAAGTAATTAATTGCTTTTTTTAATTTTTAAAACAACACACTGAAAAA
>DALYIB010000295.1:0-2332 GCA_031970595.1 Pseudobdellovibrio sp. | reverse complement strand
GGCTCCAGCGCCAATCTGATAGCAATAAGTTCGCTGTTTTCACCTAAACTTGAAAACGCCCTCAAACCTGGTGATCATATTTTAACTTGCGCAGCTAGTTTTCCAACAACAATCACCCCCATTTTACAAAATGGAGCCATACCCGTTTTCTGTGATCTGAACCCTTTAACTTTGCGATCCACGATTGATGACCTTGAAAAAAATCTAACTCCGCAAACAAAAGCTGTTGTACTTACACATAACCTTGGAATCCCCTTCGACGGACCAGCGATTAAACAATGGTGCCAAGACCACAAATTATTTCTAATCGAAGACACTTGCGATGCACTTGGTTCCGAAGTTCAATCTCAAAAAGTCGGCACCTTTGGTGATTTCTCGACTCTGAGTTTTTATCCCGCCCATCATATCACAACCGGCGAAGGCGGCGCGGTGAATACCAACAAACCTTACCTCAGAAAAATCGCCCAAAGCTATCGCGATTGGGGACGCGACTGTTGGTGTGAAACAGGCCACGATAATACTTGTAAAAAACGTTTTGATTGGGATTTTTCGCCTTTACCGCCAGGCTACGATCATAAATATATTTATACGCATCTGGGCTACAACTTGAAGGCCACGGATATGCAAGCCGCTTTAGGCGTTTCACAGCTAGACAAAATGGATCAATTTAAAACTCAGCGATCACTTAATTATAAAAAACTTTTGCAAGGCTGCCAAAATAGTCCCATCCTACAAAAAGTGCTCATGCCAGTGACGGCTCCTGACGATTGTTCACCGAATTGGTTTGGTTTTCCAATCTTAGTTCAACAAGGTTTTGATAGAAAAAAAATAATTCACTTTCTTGAGAATAAAAAAATAGCCACCCGCATTTTCTTTGCTGGTAATATCACGCACCAACCTTTAATGAAAAATCAAAAATGGATCGCTCATAAACTGGATGGCTGTGATAGAATTATGAAAGACTTGTTTTGGATTGGAGTTCATCCGCTGATTACAGACGAAATGATCAGCTACATACTGGACAACTTGGAACAGGCCTGCCGCCAGCAGTTTTAATCACTTAAATACTAACGGTACTGAATAACGCCTTCTTCGACCAATCGCTTTTCTAAACAATAGCAAATCGTGTGGTATAAAATCTCATGGGCTTCTTGAATACGAGCCGTATTAGGTCCAGGTACTACGATATTGATATCCGCTCTTCTTTCTTTGACGGCGATACCACCATCTTTGCCAGATAATAACACAGACTTAGCACCTATTTTTTTACACATATCAAAAGAATTTAAAATATTTTTTGAATTTCCCGAAGTCGTAATACCAATAAAAACATCTTTGGCCGACATCAAACCTTCCACTTGGCGGCTGAATATATCATCATAACTAAAATCATTTCCCGCAGCTGTTAAAATCGATGTATCGACAGTTAATGCAAAAGCTTTAATTGGATCCCGATTTTTATTTAACTTAACGACGAGCTCAGCTACAAAGTGCTGCGCATCCGCCGCAGATCCACCATTACCAGCGACAAAAACGGCTCCACCATTTTTATAAGTCGTGACTAACATTTGAATCAACTGATCAAATTCTTGATGCAGTTTTGTGTCCTCTAATAATTTTTGAACATTATCACGGGCTTCTTGAATGGCTTCTTTTAAAATATTTTGTACTGACATATTAAGTTAACTTTCCTTTTAAATATTGAATCAAATCATTTTTAAGTTCGGGTCTATCCAAGGCCACTTCGATATTGGCAATTAAAAATCCTAACTTATCACCGGCATCAAAACGACGCGCATTGAATGAATAGGCATTCATGATGGATTCTTTGGCCAAGACATTCATGGCATCGCTCAGTTGAATTTCACCGTTATAGCCAGTAGGAATTTGATCTAATATATCAAAAATTCTGTATTCAAAAACATAACGCCCTGGCAAAGCCCATAGTGAAGGCGCTACATCAGATTTCGGTTTTTCAACAACACCTAAAATTTTTTGTCCATAGCCCAGATCTGACCCCGGAGATTTCCCTAAATCAACAATGCCGTATTTATGAGTATTCTCACGCTCTACGGGTAATACCCATACACCGCTGTGGCCTGTTTTCTCATATTGCTGAGCCAAAAAAGCTGTCACATTGTCTTGGGGATTTGTGGTTAATGTGATTTCATCACCTAATAAAACAGCGAAAGGTTCATCTCCAACAACAGGCTTCGCACAACGAACCGCATGCCCTAAACCCATAGCTGATTTTTGACGAACTGAAATAATATTTACGCTAGAACGAATTTTTTCAATTTGCTTCAGCACATCACCTTTGCCGTCTTTAACC
>DALYIB010000294.1:0-2412 GCA_031970595.1 Pseudobdellovibrio sp. | reverse complement strand
GCAGCCACAATTTTTTGTCGCATTGGGATTATTAAAAACGAAACCTTTACCATTGAGTCCGCCCGAATATTCCAATGTCATGCCAATCAGGTATAATAGACTTTGGCCATCAACGACAATTTTTTCACCGTTGGATTCAAAGATCTGATCGCCATCGCGCTTTTCGTTATCAAAGTTCATTTTATAAGATAAACCAGAGCAGCCACCTTTTTTCACTTCGACTCTAAGAGCCGCGGATTCAGGTTGACCTTCTTCTTGTTTCAAATTTTTAAGCCTTGTAACAGCACTTTCTGAAATTATGATCATGCTAGTAGTATAATATAAAAATACCGCCTTGTGAAGGCGGTATAGATTTTCTTTATAAGCAATATATCGCTTATAAAACAGTCAGATTAAATATATTTGTTTTAACGACGAGCGTCGCCCCAGACGCGAACTGAAATTGTATCTGTCATTCCATCAGCTGTGCGGAAAGTCAGACTGAAATCACCTGAAGAGTAACCTTCGTTGAAAGGCCAGTAAACAATTTCAAAACTGCATTGTTGATTGGGTTGCAGACCGCTGCCGCAGCTGTGGTTAGCACGGTAATCGATTCCCCAAATATTGGCAGACTGGAACTGAAGTGGTGTTGTGCCTGTGTTTGTAACCGTGTATCGAACTGTGTTGTAAGAGTTCACCATCACCATTCCAAAATAGTGTGAGTAGTATGAATTTTGTGGTTGGAGATTCTCTGTAGCGCCCATTTTTTCAATTTGTAAATTGGCAGATGCAAAAGAAGCCATAAGTGCCGTTGCTAGAATAGCGAATAATTTCATTTTTCCTCCTTGAATGAAATAAATATTTATCTATTTATAGGCTAGGCTTTGAAGGCGCTCTTGAATATCCTCACAGCGTCAAGAATTTCGGTTTCAGTTGTGTATTTACCTAATGATAAACGAACTGTTTGGCTGGCCTGTTCGTAATTCAGACCAATCGCGCTCAGCACAGGGGAAACTGTTGTCTGTCCACTGCGGCAAGCGGATCCTTGGCTGAAAGCCACTCCGCTGAGTTTATTTAAATACAGATCGATCGGGTAATTTGTAAAAGTCAGGCTCAGATTAATCGGAGATCTGGATCCGCTTTCAAGGGTAGGTCCGTTCAAACGCAGATTCGGAAATTCAGATTTCAATAGTTGATAAGCCAACTGTTGCAGTTGTCGGTTGCGCAAATTTTCATTTTCGAATTCAGTATGTGCCAGTTCGCACGCAAGCCCTGCGCCGACAATCGACGGGACGTTCAGTGTTCCAGCGCGTCGGCCATTTTGATGAGAACCACCAGATACAAAGGATTCGATTTCAACATAAGGATCTTTGGACCGAACAAATAAAAATCCTACGCCTTTGGGGCCGTACATTTTATGGCTTGAAACTGTTAAAAAATGAATCGGGTGTTTTTTTAAATCGATTTTAATTTTACCTGCAGCTTGGGTTGCATCCGAATGAAAATAAATATTTTTGGATTGTGCCCATTGCCCCAACTGGTCGATGTCTTGGATCGTTCCAATTTCATTGTTGACCCACATGACCGATAGTAACAGAGTTTCTGGTCGCACGGCTTTTTCAAGCTCTTCCATTTGAATAAATCCAAATTCATCCACGGGGATGACCGAATAATCGAAATCTAAAAACTCTTTCATTTTTTTTAAGGTATTAATCACCGAAGCATGTTCAATGCTGGTCGTAATATAATGCACCGGTTTTTGTGGCTGCTGTTTCTTAGAATGAAAATACAATCCCCAAAAAACACTGTTGTTACCTTCGGTGGCACCCGAGTTCCAAGTAATTTCATTTTTGTCACAATGAAGTAATTTGCAAACTTGATCGGTCGCTTTATGAACAGCTGTTTCTGCAGCCCAGCCATAGGAATGGAGTGTATTTGCGGGGTTTCCGAATTGCTTTGTTAAAAAGGGCAGCATGGCCTCGATGACTCGAGGATCTGTGGGAGTTGTAGCATTATAGTCCAAATATATAGGCATCATATTGCGATAAGCAAAAATATAGACCAGAATAAATTATGAGTCAAAAAAGTTTACGAAAATGGATTTATCGCGATTGTATTATTCAAAATGCTGACGGCAAAGTCTATTTTGAAAAAAAACGAGTCAAAGCGCCGGAAAAATGGTCACAAATAGCAGTGGATATTGCGGCCAGTAAGTATTTTCGAAGATCAATTCGCCAAGAAAATTCGATTCAGTCCTTGATTGATCGTATAGGTTTGGGGTTAAAGGCAGCCTTAAAAAAATCAGCGGTTATAAGCTCGAATAAAAATTTGAACGAGCATGTCAATGACTTGAAAGAGTTATTATTGGATCAAAAAGCCGCATTCAATTCGCCAGTTTGGTTTAACTGCGGACTTTCAGAGGCCTATCATATT
>DALYIB010000293.1:0-2426 GCA_031970595.1 Pseudobdellovibrio sp. | reverse complement strand
CATCAGGTCCTAAAAAATTCACTCCTAAAACTTTTTTAGGAAACTTCTTTTTCAGAGCCGCAATAGCTTCATCCAATTTTTTATAATCTCCCGACTCTAAAACAACAGCATCAGCTCCGTTGTTAAAGGACTCTTCTAAATCTTTGATCGAATCTTCAAGTGTGCTATTCACATAACCAACAACCCAAAGTTGTTTTTTATTTTTGGATAATTTCGACAAATTTTCACGAGGATGTACAAATTCCACAGTTTTTTGATCCTTTGCATTTTTATTTTTTTCAGATTCTTTGGCTTGCAGAAAACCAGATTGAATAAAAAGTATCACTAAAAATAATTTTAAAAATTTCATATTATTCCCATTCAATTGTCGCTGGAGGCTTTGATGTGACATCGTAAACGACGCGATTAATTCCTTTAACTTGATTCGTGATTTGGTTACTGGTGTGTCTTAAAAAGGCAGTCTCAAACTCGTACCAATCTGCGGTCATTCCATCTTTTGATGTGACAGCTCTTAAAGCTAGGACATTTTCATAGGTACGACCATCGCCCATAACCCCAACGGTCTGAACTGGCAACAACACACAAAACGCCTGCCAAATTTGATTGTACAAATTGTTTTTCTTAAGTTCTTGAATAAAAATATGATCCGCTTGTTTCAAGATTTTCAATTTATCTTCGGTCACTTCGCCAATCACTCGAATCGCTAGGCCGGGGCCAGGAAAGGGATGACGACCTATCATATCTGCAGGTAATCCAATTTCAGCACCTAATTTACGAACTTCATCTTTAAATAATAAGCGAACTGGTTCCACTAGTTTTAAGTTCTTTTTTTCCGGCAAACCACCCACATTGTGATGGGATTTAATCGTCACGCTGCCACCCATCGAAGAAACGCTTTCGATAACATCTGGATACAATGTTCCTTGCGCTAGAAAATGAATTTTATTTTTGAAATTAGATAAATGATTTTGAATCGCTTTATCAAAAACTTCGATAAAAGTTTTCCCAATGGCTTTACGCTTTTTTTCCGGATCTGTTAAGCCCTTGAGGGCTGTCATAAATTCATCTTTGGCATCGACGCCAATCACATTCAGACCAAATTTTTGATACTGCTGCAAAACACTTTCGAACTCACCCTGGCGCAATAAACCATTGTCTAAAAAGACGCAGTGAACTCGCTCGGCTCCTAGCGTATCTGTTAATAGCTTGGCCACGACACTGGAATCCACTCCGCCACTGAGGGCGCATAAAACATGACTCTCTGGTGGAACTGTTTTTAAAATTAAATTTTGACAATGCTCTTTCAAGGTTCCGGCGTTCCAGTTGGCCACCGCGCCCGCCCAGTCACAAAAAGCTTTCAGCATTTGCGTTCCAAAATCAGTGTGACTGACTTCTGGGTGAAATTGGAAAGCCCAAAATTTTTCATGTCTGATTCCTGCAATATGATCAGCAGTTTGACACAAAACTTCAGCCTCAGTTGGAATCTGAGTAACAACATCACCATGACTCATCCAAACATTATGTTTCATCGGAATTTCGCCAGAGACAGAATGATTCCACGCAATTTCCTTGATTCCATACTCGCGATGCTGGGCTGATTGAACCTGACCACCCAGTTGGTGTGCTAACAATTGCATCCCATAACAAATCCCTAACACAGGATAACGATCTAACAATTCCTTCACATCACGCCGAGGAGATTCCGCATCGTAAACAGAAAAAGGGCCACCACTCAAGATCACAGCTTGCGGCTGAAAGCTTTCAATGCTTTCGATTTTTTCATAGTAAGGACGAATTTCAGAATAATAACCTAATTCTCGCAACCGGCGTGCGATCAACATCGTCACTTGCGAACCAAAATCTAAAATCAGTAACCGATTGTTATTTTTATTCATAGTTATTCCAATCGATAATTCGGAGCTTCTTTAGTGATACTGACATCATGAACGTGCGACTCTCTCAGTCCCGAGGTTGTAATCTGAACAAATTGAGCTTTTGCTTGAAGGTCTTGAATGTTTTTGGCGCCCAAATATCCCATTCCTGATTTCAAACCACCCATCAATTGATGAATAATTCCTGAAGCGTTTCCTTTGTAGGGAACTTTTCCTTCAATTCCTTCAGGGACTAATTTATCTAATTCATTGACATCCATCTGACCATATCGATCCTTAGACCCTTTGGCCATAGCTCCCAAGGAACCCATACCACGATAAACTTTATACGTACGTCCTTGATACAAAACTGTTTCGCCTGGCGATTCTTCGGCACCCGCTAATAAATTTCCGATCATCACCGTGTTTGCACCTAAAGCCAGTGCTTTGGCAATATCACCCGAATATTTAATTCCGCCATCAGCAATAATTGTTTTATTAAATTTTCGCGCCGCCTGAGAACATTTCATCACAGCTGTTATCTGCGGCATTCCC
>DALYIB010000292.1:0-2429 GCA_031970595.1 Pseudobdellovibrio sp. | reverse complement strand
CGTGCGGATCAGTATCGTCGAAATTTTATTCAGCAATCGATTGCAGATTTATCAATTACTTTAGGAAAAAAAATTGCGGTCCGTGATGTTGGAATTCAGCAGTCATTGATTCAAATCAGTCAGGATTTTGAAATTCAGCAGGTCTATTCATCGAAACACATCAGCCCCGAAGAAAAGCAAGATGAACAAAGTGTCCAAGAATTGTCACGTCGAATCGGTTTTGAATATGTGACTGTTTTTCAAGATTTAATGTTGGATATACGCCAGTTGCCATTTGAAATCCAAAAAATGCCGGATGTGTTTACAGTATTTAGGAAAAAAATTGAATGCGAAAAAAATATCTTTCCAGAAAGTTACGAAGAAAGCGATATTGTATCAGTATCAGATCAAAATTTAGCAATCGACAAACCATCAGATCAGTTCTGTGGTGGTGAAAAACAAGCTTTAGCTCGATTAAAATATTATATTTGGCAAGGACAGCATATCCGGGATTACAAGCAAACTCGCAATGGAATGATTCGCTTTGATGATTCCTCGAAGTTTTCACCTTGGATTAATTCAGGATGCCTATCAGTCCGAAAAATTTATTCTGAAATCAAAAAATATGAATTACAGTTTGGCGCTAACGACTCCACCTATTGGCTGTTTTTTGAATTGCTTTGGCGCGATTATTTCAAGTTACTGTCGATTAAATATGGAAACAAAATTTATTTACAAAAAGGTCTCAAAAGCGAATATCAAAACCGTCTTCTTAAAAAAACGGCTTTAGATCGTTTTGATCTGTGGACACAGGCGCAAACCGGGCATGAATTTATTGATGCTTGTATGAACGAACTGAATCAAACGGGTTGGCTGTCAAATCGTGGGCGTCAAAATGTGGCCAGTTTTTTGTGTCATCACTTAGATGTTCCCTGGACATGGGGAGCCCAATATTTTGAAAAAAAATTAATCGATTACGATCCAGATTTAAATTGGGGGAATTGGTTGTATTTATCTGGATATGGAACTGATCCGAGGCAACGTGTTTTTAATCCCGACAAACAAGCTGAGGACTATGATATAGACAAATCCTATCGTAAAAAATGGAGTCCGCATGCAGGATAACTGCGCAGTCGTTTGGTTAAAAAAAGATCTGCGTGCGAGTGATCATCGACCTTTGTGGGAAGCGACTCGCAGACATCGTCGCGTGATTGCATTGTATATTTATGAACCTGAATGGTTGCAAAGTTACGAATTTCATTCATCCCATTTAGTTTTTTTAAACCAGTCCCTTTCTGAACTAGCCAAGGATTTAGCAAACATAAAAATTCAACTCGTTCTGCGGTGGGGGACAGCGACAGAGGTTTTTCGCCAACTAAGAATCGAATTTCCTTATCAAGCGGTTTATGCGCATCAAGAAACGGGAATCCTTTGGACATTCGAACGTGATCTGAAGTTACTGATTCAATTTAAAGAAAATAATATTCAGTTCAAAGAATACTATCAGTTTGCTGTTGTACGCAGGTTACAGAATCGCAATCTTTGGAACGATTATCGCCGGCGTATTATTGAAAGAAAATTGATTCCAGATCCAGTCCCTAAAAATGAATTGGAATCGTTTCCATCCGTGGGTGTGCTGAATGAAAGGGATTTGAATTTACCACAGAATTCTAAAACGGAAATTCAGCACGGAGGCGCTAGACAAGCTTGGCAAACGCTGCATTCCTTTTTAACTCATCGCTGCGAAAATTATATTCAAAATATGTCATCGCCGCAGTATGCAGGTCATTCTTGTTCTCGGTTGTCGCCATATATTTCTTTTGGCAACATCAGTCTGACGCAGATTCATCACCAAATACGACAAAACGATGAAAAGTTATTTTTTTCAGATGAGCGGAATAAAAATTTCAGAAAAAATATTTGGGCTTTTGAAAATCGTCTTTGGTGGCATTGTCATTTTATTCAAAAACTGGAATCTGAATTTCAAATCGAATTTCGCAATATGAATTCAGGTTTTGATGAAATGCGTGAAAATGATTTTAACCCCAGTTATTTCGAAGCCTGGAAAAAAGGCGAGACTGGATTTCCAATGGTGGATGCGGTCATGCGTTGTTTGCTGCAAACAGGGTGGATTAATTTTCGCATGCGGGCCATGTTGGCCAGTTTTTCGGCCTATCAGCTGTGGTTGCACTGGGAAAAGCCCGCTCAGTTTTTAGCGCCGCATTTTTTAGATTTTGAACCTGGAATTCATTTTTCACAATTTCAAATGCAGTCGGGCGTAACAGGAATTAATACCATTCGTATTTATTCACCGACAAAGCAAGCAGCTGAGCAGAAAGGGGCAGCTGATTTTATTCGGAAATATATTCCCGAATTAACCTTGATACCGGATGAATACATTCATGACCCCCAGTCTATGCCTCCGTTATTTCAGATAGAGTTGGGCTTTA
>DALYIB010000291.1:0-2432 GCA_031970595.1 Pseudobdellovibrio sp. | reverse complement strand
ACGGCTGGGACTTAGCCCCGAATCAAGGCCTATATTTTTCAAAAAAGTCGGCTCTGCAGATAAAATTGTCGCTGGTGTTTCGTTGTTATAAACTGTGATCACCAAGGCCACTAAACCCTTCACCAACAAAGCATCACTGTCGCCGACAAACTGAATACGATCCTGTTGTAATTCGGCTTTAATCCAAACTTGCGACTGACAACCTTTGATTTTTTGATCCTCAGTCTTTAAAGATTCATCCATTCCAGGCCAAGCTTTACCGAGTTGAATGATTTTTTCGTATTTTTTTTCCCAGTCCGTGATTTTTTGAAATTCGGACTCGATTTGTTGGATTTTATCTTGAATAGACATGCTCACAACCTACACGATTTTATTTTTTTGAACCACGAGTTTTTTATATAAACTTTTCCCCTGATCACCCATAATTTCAGACAGCTGCGCTTTGCTTAAGTTTTGAACTAAACTGTAACAATTCAAATAAAATTGTTGGGGATCTGTGTAACCATTCCAAAATTTTTTATATTCTGGATCTTTCAGGCTGGTCTGATTTTTTTCTTTGGTTGTGAAGTTCTGTTTATTTAAAAAAATCAGTTGATCTGAAATATCACGCGGTGAAAAATCCATCATCACTAAACATTCCTCGGCCAGAGCCATTTCCACATAACTCATGAAATCATTGAGCTCTTGCCAAAATAATAATCCTTTTTCGCCATAGTCACTGCGACAATAATAAGTTGTACACACAGTGCCGCGAAATTCCCAAATACCGCAATTCGAATTTTGTGCATCGTAATAAGGACACAATAAATCAGCTCTGTTGCCGAAATCAGTTTCTTTTTTACTTTGAAACAGATGTTGATACTTCAAATCTGGAAATAATCCCAATGGTAAGGAAAATTGTTGGTTGGAAATTTTATGTTTCACAATATGGGATTTTGCTGTTTGTTTAAATAGAATCCCACCGACGGAAAAATTCGGTAAATAAGGAAAAAATGTACAACACTTCAGATCGGATTTATAAGTAAATTTAAATCGATGATCTCGACTGCGTAAACAATTGTCGCAAGTGGCTTTGGTTTCAACGATCGAACTGTTGAGAAATTTTTTCTCTAAAATATTCTGATACAGCTCGGGTAATAGATTTTTAATCAGGCTCATTATTCTTCGCTGGTTTGAACAAATAATCCTGGCTGACATTTTTCACTGATTTTTTTAGCCAAAGGCAATAAGGCTTTCGGCATCACAATCATTTTATAATCCGAACAATTTTTAAACGAAGGGAAACTCATGGGTGCCCCCACATCTAATTTCATCCAGTCTTCTTGGACAAGGTAAGGTAAAATTTCTGTCTGCATCCAAGTCAGGCTCTGTTCATCAAACAAACCTTTACTTTTTAAATCCAAGGCAATTTCAAATGGAGTCACAAACCCCGTTTGGTCGGCTAATAATTCGCGACCGCGCTGAATATACGAACGAGACGAATACAATTGATGAATATACGTATGAAATTCGATTCCTTTCTGGGCCAGTTCTTTTTGAGCTGTTAAATAAGTATCGACATCTTTTTCTCCATTATCACCGATCATGATCACGACTTGTGGGTTCATTTCTTGAACCAACGCACGAATCGAATTGATTTTATGATTTTGATCTTTAATATCCGCACGCAAAACCAATTTGCCTTCTGGAAAATAATTCGTATTTAAAAATTTTGTATGCGATATTTCCATCACAGGAACACCTTGAATTTCCTGAGGGGCATTGCTTAAATAAACGATCTGCGTCGATCCCACATTTTGATTGGCAATCAACTGATACAACTGAGCCATTCCCGTAAAAGGCGTTGTGGTGTCGATCGAACGAATATATTTAATAGGATTTAAAATATGGGAAACTTTAATCGTATCATCAATGTCACTGATCAAAAGCACTTTTTTGGACGTGGTTTGAGCAAATAGCGCCGTCGAAATCAGCGTCACTAAAACGATGGATGTGATGGATAGCAATGTTGGTCTCATGACAGTTCCCTTCTTGTTCAGATCACAACCCTGCAATCAAAAGCCCCGTTTTAAAACGATACATTCCTTTAGGCGGCTTTGAATTGTCGAACAAAACATCTGATCAACAATTTCTGTCACATTCGTGATTTGAACCAAGCCCATCTACGCCACCTGTAACTCATTCGTTTAAACCCTGTTATTTCAATATGTTAGAATGTATTATTCTGAAACATAATAAACCTTCTGGCACAAGGATTTCATATAACTATAAATACAGACCTAGGAGGTTTTATGAAAAAGACACTATTCACTGCATTAGCTCTGACTTTCGCTGGATCTATCAGCTTGGGTTCGATCAAGACATATACTTTTTCTTATAAAACGCCTAAAAATCAACCTTTACAGATTAAAATGAATGCAAAATCCTACGAA
>DALYIB010000290.1:0-2474 GCA_031970595.1 Pseudobdellovibrio sp. | reverse complement strand
AACCTTTTTTTAAACCTTGCCATGCGCCTTCGAATTTAAAAGTTTTCACTTTCGGAGCGGAGGTTTTAGCTTGATCATAAATTTTTTGTAATTCGTTCATACGATCTGACATCAAAGCTTCAGCAGAAGCGGCATCCATCACGCCCGCTGCGACTAATTGTTTTGAATAAATTTCGCGTAAAGTCGGATGTTTGCGGATGATATCGTACATCAATGGTTGTGTGTAGGCCGGCTCGTCCCCTTCGTTGTGACCGAAACGACGGTAACAAGATAAGTTCACGACGATGTCGCGACCCCATTCTTGACGATAGCGGATAGCAATGTCGATGGCACGTACACAAGACTCTACGTCGTCGCCATTACAGTGAATCACAGGGATCGCTAGCACCTTAGCTACATCCGAAGAATAATGAGCTGAACGACTGTTTTCCGGATTCGTTGTAAATCCGACTTGATTGTCGATCACGATATGCAAAGTTCCACCCACTGTATAACCACGGACATGGGCCATTTGGAAAGTTTCAAGAACAATACCCTGGCCCGCAAAAGCGGCGTCACCATGAATTAAAACAGGTAATACTTTTTTACGTTCTTTAGTGTCTTTGCGTTTTCTTTGGGCGGCACGAGCCATTCCTAGAACAACAGGGTTGACGGCTTCTAGGTGAGAAGGATTGAACGCTAAATGACATTCAACTTTTTTCCCACCGATATCTTTGATTTTTGTGTAACCCAAGTGATACTTCACATCGCCATCGTAATCTTCGAGTGGAGTTTCTAACTCTGTTGGCCCATTGAAATCGGCAAACATTTGGGCCACGTCTTTACCCATAAAGTTAGCCAAGACATTCACACGACCACGGTGAGCCATGCCTGTGACAACTTCTTCGATACCTAGTTCGGCACCTTTGTTAACGACATGATCCAACATCGGCAGAACAGCATCGCCGCCCTCAACTGAAAAGCGCTTTGTTCCCACATAACGAGTGTGAATAAATTTTTCTAAACTTTCTGCGCGAGTGACTGATTTTAAAATTTCTTTTTTCGTTTCTGCAGAAAATTTGAATGTCGAAGTGTTTTGTTCGAATTCTTTGATAAACCAATTGCGAATTTCAGGCATCGCTTCCGCGCACTGAACTGTTAATTTACCGCAGTAAACAGAACGCAAGTGTTGAATAATTTCACGAAGTGTCGCTTGCGGTTTACCAACGATCGATCCAATTTGAAATTTCTTGTCTAAATCTTTGTCGCTTAAGTTGTAATTCGAAAGACGTAATTGATCGCTGGGTGCAGGTGTGTTTGTCAAAGGATCCAGGTCGGCTTCAAAGTGACCGTGATTGCGGTAAGCCGTAATCAAGTGATAGACATCTAATTCTTTTTCGGATAATCCAAAAGATCCGTCCTGAGCGAATTCAACGCCTTCGAAAAATCTTTTCCATTCCAGACCGACAGATTCTGGGGATGATTTGAACTGGTTATAAAGTGATTCCAAGTATTCCAAATTTTGATGGTTCATAGGGGGTCCTATCTAGTTGGTTGAATTGGTTTTTTAATTTAAAAATTCGCTCTTGATCGTCTCATAAAATTCAGCCAATATGAATCAAATTTTCAAATTATTTTCGAAAACAGAATCTTTAAAAAAAGGATTAAAAAATGCACCAACTTGTCATCGTTCGCCATGGAGAATCCGTCTGGAATCAGGAAAATCGTTTTACTGGATGGAAAGATGTGGAATTGTCTGAAAAAGGCATCAAAGAAGCCGAAAAAGCTGGCAAAAATCTTCTAGAGCAAAAATTCGAATTCGATATTGCCTACACCAGCTGTTTGACACGCGCTATCAAGACTCTGAATTGTATTTTGTCAGAGATGAAAATGAACTGGTTGCCCGTGATCAAAGATTGGCGCCTGAATGAAAGGCACTATGGCGAATTGCAGGGACTGGACAAATCCGAAACTGCGGCCAAGCATGGAGAGGCTCAGGTTAAAATTTGGCGTCGCAGTTATGATACGCCACCTCCGTTGATGGCTGTTTCGCATCCCGAACATCCGAGTCATGATCCGCGATATAAAAATGTCAATCCTCAGCAGTTACCCAGCGGTGAATCTTTAAAAGACACCGTGGCTCGTTTTTTACCTTTGTGGAACGAAAAAATTTCGAAAGATATTTTATCAGGTAAAAAAGTTTTGATTGCCGCCCACGGAAATTCTTTGCGTGCGTTGATCCAACATTTAGAAGGTTTGACGCCGGATCAAATTATGGAAGTGAATATGCCGACTGGAATTCCGCTGGTGTACGAACTGGATGGAAATCTGAAAGTCATTTCAAAACGCTTTATTGGCGACGCTGACGAAGTGGCCAAAGCGATGGAAGCGGTGGCCAACCAAGGAAAGAAAAAATAATTCAATAAGTCATGATCCCGATCATATTCCGTGGCCAGAAACGGAATATGATGGCTGTGTAAGGTGGAATGAAATCT
>DALYIB010000289.1:297-2476 GCA_031970595.1 Pseudobdellovibrio sp. | reverse complement strand
TTCAGGCGGGCGACGACAGTGACTTCTTTGCTGATAATTTCATTGATAATTCCCATTTCGGGAATAACGACGGCGCTTTCTGATTTGATCGCTAAAACACGAAGCAAGGCAGTATCATCGACTTCGCCAGCGATGTGGATGCTTTTAAATTTATCCAAATAAGCATCTAATTCAGGTTTGGCTTCGAAATTTCTTCCAGGAATATAAATTGAATTTTCAGATATCAATTGATCTAAATTTTTAAGATCTCTGGATCCTGATTTCTTTTTTTTGACGATCACCAACGGGGAAGTCTTGATCACATGAGAGTGAAAATTGATTTTACTATCAGTGCTGGCATTTTTTGAAGTTAACACTACATCTAATTGATGATCCCCCAACTGACGCAATAGATTTTCTTGGTCTCCGGTAGTGATTTCAAATTTCATATTTCTTTCGTTTACCAAAGGTTCGATGAATTCATATTGGAAATTGCGCGATAAACCCGAGATCGCTCCGATGCGAGTCAGTCTTTTTTTGGGCAGAGCTCCGCTAGTCGCCCAATTAATCAATTCGCGACTGGATTCAAAAATAGAATCTGCATACTCGGCGACCTTGTGACCGGCTTCTGTTAATTGGGGCTTTCGAGGGTTGGTTCGATCGACCAGTTCTAAATTCAAAGTCTCTTCCAGTTGTTTGACTTGTGAAGTGACCGCCGATTGTGCGATCAATAGTTGGTGTGCCGTTTTAGTAAAGCTTAAATTTTTTGCAAAAATAAAAAATACATAAAGATGGTGATGATTCAGTCTTTGCATATTCTTTTTATATATAAAAAACAGATTAATATCAACTGTATTATCTATTTTTAATATTTAATAAAAAAAGCCATCCTAAGTCAAAGGAGTTAATTATGCGAACAAACAGAATTACGGTCGCTCATGGAGATGGAATCGGTCCAGAAATTATGGCGGCCACTTTGAATATTATGGAAGCGGCTCATGTCAATTTATCATACGACACGATTGAAATCGGTGAAAAGGTTTATCAGCGCGGGCAACTGGCGGGTATTGATGAGAAATCGTGGGACATTCTTTTAAAAAATAAAATTTTTCTCAAAGCTCCTATCACAACTCCGCAAGGAGGGGGATTTAAAAGTTTAAATGTCACTGTTCGTAAAACATTAGGTTTGTACGCCAATGTGCGACCTTGTCGGTCTTATGCACCATTCGTGCAAACTAAGCATCCTCAAATGGATCTGGTGATTATCCGCGAAAACGAAGAAGATCTGTATGCGGGGATTGAGCATCGACAAACAGATGAGGTCTATCAATGTTTAAAATTAATCACTCGTCCGGGCTGTGAAAAAATTGTTCGCTATGCATTCGAATATGCTCGTCGTAACAATCGCAAAAAAGTCACTTGTTTTACCAAAGACAACATTATGAAAATGACAGATGGGCTTTTTCATAAAGTCTTTGATGAAATCGGATCTGAATATCCAGATATCGAAAAAGAACATTGGATTGTAGATATCGGAGCAGCAAAGATGGCAGATACTCCCGAGGCTTTTGATGTGATCGTGATGCCGAATTTATACGGCGATATCCTCAGTGATGTGGCCGCCCAAATTGCGGGCTCTGTTGGATTGGCTGGGTCATCAAATATTGGCGAACAGTGTTCGATGTTCGAAGCAATTCACGGATCGGCACCGCGCCGAGCTGGCCAAAACTTGGCTAATCCCAGCGGTCTGATTTTGGGATCAGTTCAAATGTTAACACACATGGGGCAGGGGCAATCCGCTGCTAAAATTCACAATGCTTGGTTAAAAACTATCGAAGATGGCATTCACACCTATGATATTTACCGCGAGGGCGTCAGTCGAAAAAAAGTAGGTACTCAGGAATTTGCCAAAGCCATCATTGAAAGAATGGGTGAAAAGCCGAAATCGCTGGCGATCGCGGAATATAAAGATCAAGCTCCTTTGGAGTTAAAATACCAAAAACCACAAAACTATACACCCGCTCGAAAAGATTTAATCGGCGTCGATATTTTTGTTCAGGAAAATAACCGCAATCCGGCGCTGCTGGCTGAAAAATTAAAAGCAGCGACTCGTCATATTCCACTGGAATTGCAAATGATCACGAATCGGGGCGTTAAAGTTTGGCCGAATGGATTGGGTGAAACATTTTGTACAGATCAC
>DALYIB010000289.1:0-287 GCA_031970595.1 Pseudobdellovibrio sp. | reverse complement strand
GGAGATGTCGTTTTGTAAATCCCAGCAACGGTGTCAGCAACATGGCTGTGAACTGGATGTTGATGAAGGCGTTAACAGAGTCGGCCGTTGAAATTGTTAAAACAGAAAATCTTTATCTGTTCGACGGAGAAAAGGGCTACTCGTTGGGTCAGGGGCAATAATCACCGATTGAAGGGTAGGCTTTATGATCTTGACAATAGTTTCCTAGTCAACTAAAATTCAGAATGTGAAGAGAGATCACGCCATCAGCACACTTGAAACGCATATTGGGTTTTGGTTGCGCTTTG
>DALYIB010000288.1:0-2488 GCA_031970595.1 Pseudobdellovibrio sp. | reverse complement strand
TTGCGCCGATAGGCTATAACCGAGGCATGGCAAAACTTGAAATTTTAACTTATCCCAATCCTATTTTACGTGAAGTTTCTTTACCGGTCGAAAAATTTACACCGCAATTAAAAACTTTGATCAGCGATATGTTGGAAACAATGTATGATGCGAATGGCATTGGTTTAGCGGCTCCTCAGGTGGGTGAATTAATTCAATTACTAGTGATTGATACACGTCCTCAAGATGAAAAAAAACGTCGTTACAATTACGAGGAAATGACTGAACTTGAAAAGCAAGTGACTCAGCCGTTAGTTTTGATCAATCCACAAATAGTCAAAGGTTACGGCAAAACAACATTTGATGAGGGCTGTTTATCTGTGCCTAGTTTTTTTGATACTGTGGAACGTTTTGAAAAAATTGATGTCAAAGCCCAAGATGCTAACGGCAAAGAATTTACTTTTACTGTGGATGGCTTGTTAGCGATTTGCATCCAGCATGAAATGGATCATTTACAAGGAACCTTGTTTATCGATCATCTGAGCTTTTTAAAAAGTAATAAAATAAAAAACCAAATCAAAAAAAATGGTTATCCTAAACCAGAATCTGCGGATGAAAAAAAATCCAAGAAAGAAAAGGAAAAGGTTTAATCATTGTGAGCGTGATCAGAGTTTGTTTTTTAGGAACTCCACCTTTTGCAGCTGAGCACTTAGCGGCTCTTTTAAAAGATGAACACTATCAAGTGGTTGGAGTTGTGACCCAGCCGGATCGGCCTGCTGGACGCAAAATGCAATTAACACCATCGCCGGTCAAAGTCTTAGCGGAGCAACATCAGATTCCGGTTTTGACCCCTGAAAATTTACGTAAAGAACCCCAAGTCCTAGAAATGATTCAAGCTTGGAAGGCGGAAGTCGCAGTCGTTGTCGCCTTTGGACAAATTTTACCTCAGTCTTTTTTGGACAGTTTTGAATTTGGAGCTGTCAATGTGCATGGCAGTTTGTTGCCATTGTACAGAGGGGCCGCTCCGATTCAAAGATCTCTTGAAAATGGAGACACAGTGACAGGTGTCAGTTTACAAAAAATGGTTTTTAAATTAGATGCAGGACCAGTTATTGGCGAAAGAAAAATTCAACTGGATCCAGACATCAACGCCACGGAACTTTATTCCAAATTGTCTGTATTGGGCCAAGAATTATTAAAAGTTGAATTGATGGATTATATTCGTGGAAATTTGGCACCAGTACCACAGGATGAATCCAAAGTGACCGTTGCGCACAAAATCGCCAAGGAAGAATCTTTAATTACTTGGAATGAATCTGCGTTGAAAATTCATAACAAAGTTCGTGGTTTTTCAATGGGACCGGGTACGTATATTTTGTTTCAAGGAAAACGCCTCAAGATTCATAAAACCAAAGTGATGTCAGACAAAGGTGAGGCGGGAAAAATCATTTCGGTTTCGGATTCTGAATTAGTCATTGCCTGTCAAGAAAGTTCGATTTCATTATTAGAAGTGCAACCCGAATCAAAACCTAAAATGAAAATTCAAGATTTTTTAAAATCTGTTCAGCTCAAAAAAGGGGATTCTTTTTTATGAACCCGAATCAAAAAAAATGGATTGCTCCTAGCATTTTATCAGCGGATTTTGCCAAACTCGGTGAAGAGGTCATCCAAGTTTCAACCGCAGGTGCGGAATTGATTCATGTCGATGTGATGGACGGTCACTTTGTACCTAATTTGACAATTGGGATGACTGTCGTGAAATCGTTAAAGCCCGTCAGTCCCAAACCACTGGATGTGCATTTGATGATTGAAAAGCCTGAAAAATATATTGCTGAATTTATTAAAGCGGGCAGTGATTACTTAACGTTACATGTGGAGTCGACGTCTCAGATGAAACAAAATTTACAAATGATTCGTGAATTGGGTTGCAAGCCGGGGATTACACTGCGTCCAAAAACCAGTATCGAAGAAATTAAGCCTTATTTATCATTGGTTGATTTAGTTTTAGTGATGACGGTCGAGCCGGGTTTTGGTGGACAAAGTTTTATGCACGATCAGGTGGCTAAGATTTCACAATTAAAGCAATGGCGCGAGCAAGGATTCGGAAATTATTTGATCGAAGTCGATGGTGGAGTGGATTCAGCGACGGCTCCGATTTGTTGGCAGGCCGGAGCGGATGTGTTGGTAGCCGGAAGCGCTGTTTTCAAAGGCGAAAAAACAGTTGAAAATTACGCCGCAAAGATTTCAGCTTTGCGATAAAATTATTTTGATCAAAAACTAAGCACATAGATGTCTACAAAATATTGCCATTTTTGACTTGGGCGGCTAGTTTGAACGTCTATGAAAAAATTTATTTTGGATGGTCAATCGATCACGATGAATTCCCTTTGGGAAATGGTTCACACGGACGCTGGGTTTGAACTGGCAGAGTCTGCAAAAAAAGAAATTCAAAAATCACGTTCTTATATCGAAGGCCGTATTCAAAACGGTGAAGTGATGTATGGAGTGA
>DALYIB010000287.1:0-2496 GCA_031970595.1 Pseudobdellovibrio sp. | reverse complement strand
GACCTGGGCGGATGAAACTCGGGGATTGCCAGAATGGAAATTTACGATTTGGTATCACTTTGAAAAAGCTCCCGATAATTACACCTATTTGGATAATTTAAAAAGACAAGACGACCGCACTCGCAAGTTAGGTGGACTTATCGAATCTTTGTTTGTCGCTGAATCCATGTTGAAATCAGATCAAGCGTCGGCCACTGAAAAAAAGAACGCCTTAAAATTTATCATCCACTTGGTGGCCGATATTCACCAACCATTACACACGGGGCGTGTCGAAGATAATAGCGGTAATAAAATTCCTAAAATGTGGCTCGGCAAAGAATTCACATTGCATTCCGTGTGGGATTCGCAAATTATTTATTTGGGTCGCAAGGATTTGTTGGATCCGACCAATTTGTCACTGTCTTCAAAAAAATACTCTGATTTTTTATTTCAAGAATTTAAAAATTATCAGCCCGATCCTCAGGCTTTGATCCGATACGATAATTGGATGCATGAATCGATGGTGCCGCGCAAAGAGGCCTATGACTTCAAGGATGAAAACGAAGAATTATATACTCAGCGATTTATAAAGGTTGTTGATGAAAGAGTTTTTTTGGCGGGTGTTCGTTTAGCTTATACCTTAAACCGCATTTTGATTAAGAGCCAAACGCCACAGCCATTGATGCAGTTAAAACAAGCGATTATTTCTATCGTGGGTGATTTTTATCAGTTCGTTTCGTTGAAACCGCGGCCTCAGACAACGTTGCCTGAGGCACCCAAATAAGATTTGTTCAGCGATCCGATCGATGAATCGCTGTTAAACAATTAAATCGTCGCAAATACTTTGGATGTGTCATCCAAATCGTCAACAGCCACTAGAAATTCTTCGACTTCTTTGCGTTGTTCATCATTCAATTCGGTGATGTTGGTGGCTTTATAACCCGGTGAAGCCGACGTAATATGCCATCCACGACTGGCTAAGGCTGAACGCACATTTTCTAAATTTTCTAAAGCAGTGGTAAATTCGTAACTACCATCATCATTTTTTTGAACGTCGTCAGCGCCAGCTTCGATGGCTTCTTCATCGATATCAAACGTTCCTGTTTTGCTGGCTTCGATTTGGCCCACACGCGCAAACATCCAAGCCACACTGCCAGATTCACCCAGTGATCCGCCATTTTTTTTGAAAACCGCGCGCATTTCCGGAGCGGTTCTGTGTTTGTTGTCTGTTTGACATTCGACAATGACTCCTACGCCATGCGGAGCATAGCCCTCGTAAGTGAGTTCTTCGATAATTTTTCCATCATCTAAAAGGCCTGCGCCTTTTTTAATGGCGCGATCAATTGTATCATTCGGACAAGAAACTTTTTTGGCAGCATCTACAGCCATTCGTAAACGGGCATTCATTGCGGGATCAGGGCCACCGGTTTTTGCAGCGACTTGAATTTCGCGAGCGAGCTTTGTAAAAAGCGCTCCTTTTTTCTGTGCATTTTCAGTTTTACCTGCGGCTTTCCATGATTTTCCCATAAATATCCTTTTTTGGTTTGATTCAGATTTACTATTTTTGCAATTTATGTAAATTGGGTCAATCAAGTATGACAAATCAGGTATGGGCTTTTCAAGAGCCAGACATCTTTTTAAAAATTGAAAACCTCAGAAAATGTGGTGATCTGGTTTTTTCAAATCAAACAAAGGTGCAAATGCCTGATTTACCAGCGCGTGACGCTGCTAACCTAGAATTTAAACTTCATCCGCCTAAAAAAGGCTTTTCAACCAAAGAAGGCCAAGCTCGGATGCTGCATGATTTAGCAAGTATTGAGCTTCAAGCCATGGAGCTGGGATTAAGATCGTTATTGGAATATCCCGAGATGGATCAACAATTTAAAGAACAATTATGGGAACTGACTTTATCCGAGTCCAGACATCTTGAAATGTGTTTGCAGGAAATTGAAGCCCTAGGTTTTCGATGGGGACACTGGCCAGTGAATTGTGGCCTATGGCAGTGCGTATCGACCCAGGATTCAATCCTAGACCGTTTGCTGATTGTTCATCGTTATCTGGAAGGTAGTGGATTGGACGCCGGAGATACGCTTTTACGTCGTTTGGCCGGAGTTGACGCTGTCCCCGTACAAAAAGCAGTGCAAATAATTAATACCGAAGAAGTGGGGCACGTTTTATTTGGTTCAGATACGTATCGACGAATTTGTCAGTTGCAAAAAGTTGACCCCAACGTAGATTTTTCCGAAAGAATGAACAAACTTCGAGCTGTTTTGCCTAAAAGAATTAACCCAATCAATCATCTGCTTAGAAAAAAATCTGGTTTTAGCGATGATGAAATAAAATATTTAGAAATTTTACGAGAGTCTTTTCTGGAAAAAGATTCTCCTTGGAAGAAAGAAAGTTCTTAAGTAATTCAGCTAAAATACTCATTCTATTGAGTTATTTTTATATTTTTTCAGAACTTTCTAAAAAACGCCACTGGCCTTCAGGCAATTTCCCTAACTTCAACTGACCAAT
>DALYIB010000286.1:2059-2530 GCA_031970595.1 Pseudobdellovibrio sp. | reverse complement strand
GCGCGCGTTGATTCGACCTCGACTACTGACTTGTAAGCCGCCCATTGGGGTATCGACAGAATTTAAAATTGCTAATTTGACTTGCTGGGCCGTAGACGTTGGTTCAGCACTAAACAATAATGCAGCCACACCTGCTACCAGCGGCGAAGCCATACTTGTTCCATCCATCGCTTCGATTTTATTACCGGGGACCGTTGAATATATTCCTACACCGGGAGCGCCAATATTTACCGTTCTAAAACCACGATTAGAAAAATAAATCATCATGTCATCAACGGTTGTTGCTGCCACGTTGATTTGATTGAGCACACCAAATGCTGCGGGATAACTAGGTGAGTAGTCCAAGTTCGTGCCTTCGTTGCCTGCGGCTGTAACTAATAAAATATTTTTTGACGAAAGTTGTTCCATCGCAGATTTTAAATTTTCTACGCAAGGCGCTCCGCCCCAGCTCATATTGATGACTTTTGCGCC
>DALYIB010000286.1:0-2049 GCA_031970595.1 Pseudobdellovibrio sp. | reverse complement strand
GCAACATGGTTCATTGCTAAAATAGCTTCACCAAGCGAACCTCCGCCAGAGTTGTCAATAAATTGACCACCAATGATTTTAGCTTTTGGAGCTACACCTGTGACGGGCCCTTGCGTTGGGTCTGCAGCGATAATGCCGCTAACATGACTACCGTGCTTGTTTCTATTAGGATCGTTTTTTTCACTGTTGAATTGAGTTGTTGATAAAACATTTGTTGAAAGCTGTACATGTGTTGCATCGACCATTCCATCAACCACGCCAATTTTCACATTTTGACCTTGAAAACCTTGTGACCATACGGATTCAGCCTCTACTTTTGTCGGCCCCCAATTAACGCCTCCAGCGGCTTGAGCTGTGACATCATTTTGGTTTATTTTAAGTTGTATGCGATAATCTCTGTCAACGTGTCTGATAAGAGCAAGTTTTTTATTAACAAAACCGGTTCTAAATTCTTCGTCTGATTCAGAAGACTCAATGGAGTACGTTCCATCTTCCCACCCAACGACATATTTGTTTTTGATCGTTGCCGATTGGCAAGCTTGTGATGACTGTTCGGACATAACAGATTCGGACGTTTTTCCATTATTGCATCCGGTTAATAAAACTAGACTGCACACAAGGGAAAATAAAATATTTGCCTTTATATATTTTTTCACGATAGCTTTCTGGTGGCATCAGAAGGGTGGTCTGTTCTGATGACGTCACAGAAAACTTTTCGGTTAGATTTTTAAAAAAATAAGTCTTGAAACTAGACTTTTCAGTCGTGAAAAAGTCGAGAAATCAACTAATTCGATCCGTTAAAAAAACGACCTGTAATGACATACAGCTTTTCGTTTTTATTGAACCAAACTTCTTGATAGTCGTAACTTGTCGGTCTAGTTTTTTTAACCTGTATATGAATCGTCGTATTTTCGTTAGGACTAGGCATGTAAAGGCTAATTTCGTCAGCACTATAAGTTCCAACGTCTTTATCATTTTCATCGAACAAGT
This sequence comes from Pseudobdellovibrio sp., assembly GCA_031970595.1. GTDB lineage: Bacteria > Bdellovibrionota > Bdellovibrionia > Bdellovibrionales > Bdellovibrionaceae > Pseudobdellovibrio. Next base: position 1,059 of record DALYIB010000286.1, on the reverse strand, counting down.
GACCGTCTTTTTTGGTCCATTCAGTTTTTCCTAAGTGCATGACTAAAAGCTCACACTCAAAAAGGCCTTTAGTTATAGCCAAGATTTTTTCATTTTCTTGCCAAGTCATCTTCATCGGATTGCATGAAACAGCAGAGTTATCATAGCTCCATTGACCCCAACCAACCCATTCGCCATTCAAGGCCGCCATACACAATTGAGAAAACAAAATTGTTAATAAGAATATTTTTTTCATACTTTCTCCGCAAATTCTTTTAGAAATGAACAAAATTTTTGTTCAACTTTTTTCGCTGTTTCGGTTACTTCAGCATGAGTCAATTTTGCATCACTGATGCCAGCGGCCAAATTAGTAATGCAGCTGACCGCAGCCACGCGCAAGCCCATGTGGTTTGCGGCGATGACTTCTGGCACTGTCGACATACCAACGGCTTTGCCACCAATTAATTTAAACATTTTGATTTCAGACGGAGTTTCGTACGTCGGGCCAGTGACACCAACATATATACCTTTGTGGTAATCTGTGCCCTGTGATTTGAATACTTTTTCTGCTTTTTCAATTAAAGATTTATCATAGGCTTGTGTCATGTCAGGAAAACGAGGACCTAAATCTTTAATGTTAGGTCCCATTAAAGGATTTGTTCCCATCATATTAATGTGATCTTCGATGATCATAAAGTCGCCCGCACGCATACCGTCGCCGTATCCGCCAGCAGAATTTGTCACTATTAAAATTTCAATGCCCAATGCCGCCATAGTTCTTGTTGGAAATACGACTGTTTCCATATTGTGACCTTCGTAATAGTGAAGGCGTCCTTGCATGACTACGAGCTGAGCAGGGCCAATATTTCCTAAAATTAAATTACCAGAGTGACCCTCTACAGTTGGTGGAATAAAATGAGGGATATCTCTGTAAGGGATGCTGCAATCAATATCCATATGTTGAACGAAGTGGCCTAAACCAGATCCTAAAATAATACCAACTCGAGGTTTTATTTTGGTTTTTGATTTAATATACGAAGCCGTTTCAGTTATTTTTTGTATTGTCATTTCATTACTCCA
>DALYIB010000285.1:0-2576 GCA_031970595.1 Pseudobdellovibrio sp. | reverse complement strand
GCTGCAACGATAAATGACTTAAACATAATTCCTCCTTGAGTTTATAGTCTTATTAATATTTAGTGATTTAATCACATCATGAAAAATCACTAAAAATCAAAGCCAAATCCTTTAACAGCTTGTGTTATTTGACGTTACTCGAAAAGTCACTCCATCAAAGGCCGCCGGCCCCCAGAACTCTTTGAATGACTTCGGGTTTTTCGTTCTTTAAATAATCCAACAAGACAGCGTGTAAAGTATTGGTTTTCTTCTTTAATTTCTTAAGCTCTTCGATACCCTTTTGATTTAATTTGTAAAACCCAGGCAAAGTCGTTTCAGTCATTATGATGGCTTGATTAATTTTTTCATCCAGTGCCGCCATTTCCTCTTGATATTTGACGACCAATGTCGACAAAACTGCGTCGTTTTCCTTATCGATAAGTGATCTAAACGCGCGATAAGATATTTTTTCATCGATCCATTTTTTAAAAATACGATCAGAACCATAAAGCTGGGCCGCTCGGAATGTTCCAGAGTTAATTTTTTCTTTTTCAATGCCGTAATCATGGCGAAGCTCGGCATATTTCTTAGCATCTAAGCCGACGACGGCAAGGATTTCTCTGAGAATGACGTTCACGCCTTCTTTGTCGTTGTGATTAAAAATATAATGGCCCACGCCCGGTTCGACTTGTGCGACGGCGTTTGTAAAGTGCTCTTTGAATGCGGCGGCAATGTCGTAAGTATTATCACCAATCGGAGTTTTTTTAGATCCGCCCACAGGTGCTGGCACATATTCTTCGCGTCCTCCGGATAACATTCGAATGACTAAGTTTGGATTTTTAACAGTGGGGTCCTGTTTCCCATTTGTTTTATTCCAAATAAATTGTGAGGACATAATTCCTGCCCATTCACCCGCCAGTCTGTTTTCTTGAACGTCACCGCCAAAGTTCATTTTGGAAGTGTGTTGGTCATACCAATCAGACAAAGTTTTATTAAAACCGGCCGGAGACAACAAAACACCACCTTGAATTGCGAAAGGGTGTCTGGTGACGTACTCTGCAATCACGTCAGGCCCGAACGAATGCCCTACCATATAAACGGGCTTTCCACTTTTTTTGACCTCAGTGACTATTTCGTTCAGCCAATCCATAAAATAGTCAGCAGATTTAAACTGATCTTTGATCGGACCATGCATATGAAAAGGCATGTCGAAGCTCAGTGACGAAAATCCCAAAGGAGCCAACTGGTTCATGACGCCATAAAAATTTTTCCCACTGGAAGCCATAGTTCCAGATCCATGCACAAAAATAAAAACGGCTTTTGAATTAGGATCCACAAAAGGAGTTTCACCATTTCTGTCGACAGCACCTGTTCCAGAAAAATAAAATCTTGTTCCAAATTTTTTACTAAATCGGGATAAAGTCACGCCCATGGCCTGAGATTCTTTGCGTTCAGCTAAAATGGATAAAACATTTTTTAAATCTACGTCGGGTCGATCTCCTGTACGATCATAATTTGGCGTTGTTGAAGTTGCTTGATTTTCGAATAAAACATAACATTGATTGGCGGCGGCTTGTCCAATCGCAGGGGTCGCAGACAAAGCACCGATTAAAAAGTGTTTCAAATTGATACGATTTAAAATATTTGGTTTCATAGTGCCCTCTTTTGTTTGTCAGTTGATTTTTTTGACAGCAATTCAGGTGTCTGAATTGCCGCCTAATCAACTGGATTCGTTCGTGGATTAGCAATTGCGAAAACAAAGCCAATTTCTGATAGAACTAATCAAGTGTTTGGTTGAATAATCCGATCTTTATTTTATGATTTTTATCATTTTTTTGATCAGCGGAGCTTGGGCACAAACGCCGAATTGCACCAGTCAGGATTTAGTCGAAAAATCCTGTCAGTATTTACGTGAAAAATCTGAAACGGAATTTATTCAAACACCTTCTGGTGGTCGTATTAAAAATCCTTATTATATAAAACCTCTTTCAGCGCCCTCATCGCCGACTGTGGCTGGCGCGATGGGATCGCCCGAAGCCGTTGCCAAGTTTGATGAGACTTATGCTGAATTTGAATTGGAAATTGATGATATTCTGGAATCAAGCAGTATTAAAAAACTGCCAGCGCGGTCGTTGTCTTTTATTCGAACGGCTTCCTTGGCTATGACCTATAGTTCCTTTTCAGATACCGCCAATCAGATGGGTGGCTATGGAATGATGCCACTCAAAATGCCAGTTCCACTCGATCAACCCAAAGCGGCCATTAAAAACGTGACGATCGCAGAGCTTCAAAAAATGTTAGGTGATTTAGATCCGGATGTTTTTGGAAAGCTAGATCAGGCACAAAAAAAATTACAAAAAAATCTGCAAGAAAAAGGAATTAACCCGATGGGACTTTATTCTATGGCAGAGGGATTTCCAACGACCAGCTCTTCTGAATCTGAAAAAAATAAAAAGCGTCAACGACTGGCCGAAGATTTTATTTATGCAAAAACTAAATTGATTGAAATGATTCGTGGTGGGAAAGCAGATCACCAGTTGTCTGGACCACAAAAAAATTTAATAGATCGAATCAATACGGTTTCAATAAAAGCTCCG
>DALYIB010000284.1:0-2623 GCA_031970595.1 Pseudobdellovibrio sp. | reverse complement strand
AATTTCTCCACTTAAAAATAAATGTCGTAAGTAAGCGCGCGAGTAGTTTTTGCACGTATAACAATCACATTCCGGATCCAAAGGCCCCGAATCGTACTGATACTGCTGACGTTTAATGCTGACTTTACCACTCCAGGTAAATAAAGTTCCATTGCGTGCTACTCGCGTAGGCATTACACAATCAAACATATCCACACCCGCATCGATTGAAATAATCAAATCCAACGGAGTTCCCACGCCCATCAAATAGCGTGGCTTGTTTTCAGGCATTAACGGAGCAATATGCGGCAATAACTCGTGCATTAAATGAATCGGCTCCCCGACTGAAAATCCACCCAGCGCATATCCTGGCAAATCAATCGATGTCACCTGATCCAAAGAATATTTACGGTGCTCAAGACTAAGCCCGCCCTGCACAATCCCAAATAATAAACTTTCAGGTCGCACCATGGCTTTGTGCGAACGAATCAACCAACGATGAGTTAAATCCATTGATTTTTTAATTTGCTCGTCTGTGGCCGGATACTGCAAACATTCATCAAAGGCCATAATAATATCCGAGCCCAAATCCATTTGTATTTCCATGCTTTTTTCAGGAGAAATAAAATATTTCGCTCCGTCTAAATGCGATCGAAACTCGACGCCTTCTTCGGACATTTTACGTAGACTGGATAATGAAAAAACTTGGAAACCACCCGAGTCCGTCAATATAGGACCGTGCCAGTTCATGAATTTATGCAAACCGCCCATTTGTTTGATCAGCTTCTCGCCCGGACGCAAATGTAAATGATAAGTATTTCCCAAAACGACCTGAGTCCCGCAGTCTTTCAATTCTTCGGGAGTCATCGCCTTGACAGTAGCTTTGGTTCCCACCGCCATAAAAGTCGGCGTTTCAAAGGACCCATGATGAGTCATAAAAGTCGCGCGACGAGCCCGACCGATTTTTTTATGCAGTTTAAATTCACCCAATTTCATCTTGTTTTCCATAGACCGAGCAGACTATTTGATCCAGACCGAAAAGTCACCATAACTAAAAAGTTTAAACTTTTTTTCAATCGCCCACTGATAACATTTTTTTACTTCCGCTAAGCTTGAAAATCCTGCTACTAACGCCAGCAATGTGGATTCTGGTTGATGAAAATTCGTCATCAAGCGATTCACGACCTTGAATTCGCTTCCCACTTGTAGCAACAAATCACTGGCACCGCTTAACTGACCTGTTCTCGCAACTGTTTCCAAAGTGCGTGTCACAGTGGTTCCCAACGCCCACACGCCACGTCCGGACTGCCGAGCCGACTGAACTTCCTGCCATGTTTGCTCTGGAACCGTATAAACTTCGGAATGCATTTTATGATCATCCAGATTTTCTACTTTGACCGGCAAAAATGTTCCTAGTCCCACATGCAAAGTAATTTTTAAAACGTGCACACCTTTGTCGATTAATTTTTGAATATCCGAATCGGTAAAATGCAAGCTGGCCGTTGGCGCCGCAAAACTGCCCGCATTTTTCGCCCAAGCTGTTTGATACCAGGATTCGTCCGCCTGAACAGTATGTCTGGCCTGACGGGCTTTTTGAATATAGGGTGGTAACGGCAGTTCAGCCATTTTTTCAAAATCGTTTTCTGTGGCTATTTTGTTCAAACGGACTAATTGAGGTAATCCTTTTTCAACCAAGGTCATTTCAAAACCATTTGGCAACTGAATCACATCACCCAAAGAATATTTTTTTGAGGGAAATAAAACTGTCCACGTAAAATCATCTTTTTGATCTAAAAATAAAATTTCTAAGTTATCTGCAAAGACACGACGTTTTAAAACTTTGGTGTCATTTAAAACTAAAACATCGCCCGCTGGAATTTGATTGAGTAAATCACCTATCGTGATTTCCACAGGTTCTGATCCTGATTGCACCCACATCACCCGTGTTGGTCGCGAAGGTTCTGTGGCCACCAGTTCTTCGGGGTAATCATATTTCAAGTCGGATAATTTCATGAGCAGGTAGTTAACACAGTTCCGTATGAACGACAAAAAAAAAGCGGAAGCACTTCTGCTTCCGCCTGAAAAACTTGCTTGGGGAACCACCTAAACCCATCAAGTTATTTCAAAAAACACTTTTGGTCTAATTCTTCACTCGTTCCATCACAGTAATCCAGAGGGAAAAGATCACCAGACTCGAGTAAAAACCACAAAACACAAATAACTCTGTCAATTCCACGAAAAACTCCTTTTTTCCGTTCAGCCTTGCGGCTTAAAGACTTTTCTACACCACCAAACCATCCTTGGTTTGGAAGACCTTTCGGTCCTTCGACGATATATCAACGGCCATCCTTAGCCGTTTTGATTTATCGTCTCAGCAGAGCGTCCATGCTCTTGTCTATAAGACGAACACCCCCTGTATTTTGGTTAAATATCGAACACTTTTTCAGTTAAAAATAGCCTAAGGTCTAGCATAAGGTTCTGTTATGACAATTTATGTCCCTGCCAGCGCTTGATTGTGGGAATAAATCAGAATAAATTAAATTCAATTTCTAACAGGTGCGCGCGAATGGTGGAATTGGTAGACACGTACGTTTGAGGGGCGTATGCGCAAGCGTGAGGGTTCAAGTCCCTCTTCGCGCACCAA
>DALYIB010000283.1:0-2629 GCA_031970595.1 Pseudobdellovibrio sp. | reverse complement strand
ATCGGTAGGCGTCAGACAAATCATCAGCGTTTCAGCCGTTGGAAGTTTGAGAGAAGAGGTCCGTCCTGGAGACCTTGCCATGCCTTCCCAGTATTTTGATTGGACCAAGGGGCGTCGGATCGGGAGTTTTTTTGGTCAAGGTCTTGTAGCTCATGTGTCGACAGCGCAACCGAGTTGCCCAACTTTGTCTAAGTTAGTCCAAGAATGCTCCGGTCAGGCCGATATTCCCATCCATGGTTCGAAAACTTATGCATGCGTTGAGGGTCCAAGACTTGGAACTCGAGCGGAAAGTTTGTTTTTACGTCAAGCAGGATGCGACCTAGTGGGAATGACCAATGTTCCTGAAGTCTTTTTAGCTCGAGAGGCACAGATCTGCTATTGCACAATCGCTGTTGCTACAGATTACGATTGTTGGCTTGATGATCCTTCCCAACATGCCTCGGTAGAAAAAGTCATAGAGCTTTATGGGAAAAACATTGGCCGAGTGCAGGCCTTGGTAAAGAAAGTTGTTGAGCGCGAAAGCAACCACACTGAATGCAGTTGTCATTCGGCATTAAAATTCGCAGTGATGACCAAAGAATCTGTTTTGTCTCAAGAGCATAGGCAAATTCTCGCCTTTCTAAAGGAATAAATTTGGGAATTTCAGTGATCATTCCAGTAGGAAATAAGGACGAGGCTTGGAAAAGTCTTCTCCCTGATTTATGTTCTCTGGATCATGATGACGAAATTGTTTTTGTTTTTCACGAGAGTACAAAATCTGATTTTGCGAGAGAAGTTTCCCGTTCTAAAATTGGTGCCACCTGTCGTTGGTTTCAATCAAGTCCTGGCAGAGCAAAGCAACTCAACCTTGGCGCCAAAGAAGCAAGAAATGAAAACCTCTGGTTTCTTCATTGTGACTCAAGAATTTCAAGCAAAGGGATTCAGAATTTGAAGAATGCGATTTCAAGGCATTCAAGCGACATTCTATTTTTTAATCTCAAATTTTTGAATGGTGGATCACAGTTAATGTCTCTCAATGAAATCGGAGGATGGATTCGATCCCGAGTTTTACGCTTACCATTTGGGGATCAGGGATTTTGTCTTTCAAAAACAGTTTTTGCGACTTTAGGCGGTTTTGATGAAAATGCACCTTACGGTGAAGACCATTTACTCATTTGGAAAGCCCATCAAAAAGGAATTCCTATTCATTGTGTAGGAAGTGGCCTGAGGACAAGCTCTAGGAAGTATGCTCTGCAGGGATGGTCACAAACGACGACTCGCCATGTGGTCCTAACTTTTCGTCAAGCACTACCAGAGTTGATCAAACTGCTTCGGGATGGCAGGTCACGATGAGGACTAAAGGAGTTCTCGCTATTTTCGTCAAAACACCTGAGCTTTCGCCAGTGAAAACACGGCTAGCTCAGGGTATCGGCAAAGCAAAGGCACTTCAGTTTTATAATCAAGCGCTCGATGCTACGGCGGCACTTGCATGTCATGTAAGGTCCGAGATGAATGATCAACTGGATGTAGTCTGGGCGGTAGCTGAACTCCAAGGGCTTGATTCGAATCGCTGGAAGGATTTAGGTACGGTCTTTCAAGGTGAAGGTAGCCTCGGAGATCGACTTCACACAGTTTACGATAAACTTCTAGATCAGTATGAATATGTGACTTTTATGGGGGCAGACTCGCCCCATATATGCAGTTCCGAAATAGTCAACGGACTCAAACTAACGAAAAAATGGCGGAACGAGAAATTCATCATTGGAGAGACATTTGATGGCGGGTTTTATTTTTTTGGAGGAAGCAAGCCGCTAGGAAAAGATCTTTGGACCCGAGTTGAATACAGCTCGGCTCGCACCGCTCAGCAGTTGGAATCCGCGCTCGAGAAATTTGGTGGCATTGAAAAGATTGAAAAGAATTTCGACATCGACACTTTTGATGATCTTCGTCGATTGTCTGAATGCAATGACATTCTACTACCCCAGCAAGCGAGCCTGATCCAATGGATAAAGACATTGAAATGAATTGGCTCAAGAGCTTTCAATCATATCTATTCGCGACTATGGTGATTCCCACTAATAGCCTTACGGATTGGAAAACAGAAAAATTCTCTAGCGTCCCCAAAAATGAGACGACGGCTTCATCCAATGGTCTTCTTATTCAAGTAAAAAATTCCGCTGGCCCAATCATCTTTCCGCTGAAATCGAAAATCAAAATTTTAGGTTTTAAGATAAGCGGCGAATTTCAAGATTTACCGAAGATTTTAAATCCTTCTCTACAGGGTGAAAAGGGCTTTGATGATTATCCCTTGAGGCTTGGATTTGTCATACCAGGCGAAAGGAAACTTTCAGGTTTCAAAAAAATGATGGCAGCTCAATGGATCAAGAATTTGTATGAACAGGTTAAAGACGGAGGCGGTATTGATTCAGTTCACTTTTTTAATGTAACGCAGAACCCTCGGCAGGTTGGAAAAATCAGAACTCATCCTGCATCTGATTTATTCCAAGAAGAGTTTTTTGCAGCAGTGAAGCAATCAGGACCATTTGCCTATGATTATCAATTTGAAAAGCCCCTTGAAGCGATCGCGATTTGGTTGAGCATCGACGGTGATCACACCAACTCGGCATTCAGTGTTTTGGTTTCGAGTCTG
>DALYIB010000282.1:0-2633 GCA_031970595.1 Pseudobdellovibrio sp. | reverse complement strand
TGAATTCATACTTGCTCTACTGGAAATAAATATTTCATTTGTATTTTCAGAAAATTTACTATTGCATCTATAATGATACTCTGCCCACTCATAACTTCCACCGTCAACTGGATAGATAGTTGTCATTCCATATCCGCTGTTATAGGACTGATAAACTGTAGGATGAGCGTAGCCTTGTTTGATAGGATTAGACGTCATAGTATGATTTTTACAATGTACTAATTCACTTATCCGTTTTCCTCCATCAGACTTCGGATTGTAATTTTGATAACCAATAATGCCATCATTATCAGTCCGCGAAACTATCCAAAGTCGAGGGCTTACACAAGATGTAATCAAGCTTAAATTCAAAAATAAAAATAATTTAAAATATTTCCAAAGCATATATATTAAAACCTACTTTTAAATATAATCTGCAATTTATTTATAGTAAAATACTAGATCTAATATCTCAATTTGATGCGCAGATCTCAAAATTAAAAATGTATTTCGCTCTGTTTGAATATGCTAGCAAATAACTCTACCCCGCGCACGAAGTCGTGGACCCACAATTTTTACAACGGTAACAACCGGATTCTAAATAGGTATCACTTCCACATTCGGTGCATTTGGGAAACGGCGATTGATCGGATTGCAGAGGTTGTGTGAATTTACTGTTATCCCGGTAAATGGTAATCGACTTTAATCCTAATTTCCACGCTTGCTGGTAAACATGACTGATGTCTTCGACGGTGGCGCTTTGGGGTAAGTTCACCGTTTTCGAAATAGCCCCGCTGATAAATGGCTGGACGGCTGCCATCATCAATAAATGGCCTTGCGGTGAAATACTGTTACTGCCCGTCGCCGTTTGGAAAACGTTGTGATGTTCCGATCTCAAATCCGGACAGGAAGTTGTTGTATTGTGATTTAAAATAAAATTTTGAATGTTTTCGATTTGCGAAGATGTATAGCCTAATTTTTTTAAAGCTGGTTGAACACTTTGATTCACAATTTTAATTTGCCCGCCACCCGCTAGTTTTTTAATTTTAACTAAACTAAAATCAGGCTCGATCCCCGTCGTGTCGCAATCCATGACTAAACCAATTGTCCCTGTGGGCGCAATCGCCGTAACCTGTGAATTGCGATAACCATAACGATCTCCGCAACGAACAGCTTTTTGCCAAATGGCTTCGGTGGTTTCCTTTAAAGATTTTGGCAACAACTGCCAATTAATTTTCTTCAAAGCCGATTGATGTCTTTGAATCACGCTTTTCATCGACTTTTTATTTTTTGCATATTGAGCAAAAGGTTTCAGTTTTTGCGCCAGCCTTGCACTGGTCAAATAAGCTTGCCCGGTTAAAAGCGCGGACAACATTCCTGCCCAGGCCCGCGCCTGATCACTGTCATAAGCTAAGCCCATGCGCATAATCAAACTGCCTAAATTGGCATAACCTAGCCCCAGAGGCCTAAAGTCATGTGAATTTTGCGCGATCTGTTCTGTCGGATAACTGGAATAATCAACCAATGCATCCTGAGTGATAATTAATTTTTCAATAGCAATTAAATAGTTTTCAATATCGAACTGTGTGTCTTCGTTATAAAATTGTCCTAAATTAATCGAGGCCAAATTGCAGGCTGTGTTATCCAAAAACATAAATTCAGAACAAGGATTACTGGCGTAAATTCGATCCGTCTGCGCACAGGTATGAAATTTTTGAATCGTATCATCAAACTGCACACCCGGATCTGCACATTCCCAAGCCGCTTGGCAAATTTGCTGCCACAGCATTTGTGATTCAATTTTTTGAATCACTTGACGATCAGACCTGGATCGCAAAGACCAAATTTTATTTTGCGCAAGTCCCTTCATAAATGAATCTGGAATGCGCACTGAAATATTTGCGTTCTGTCCAGAAACTGTTCTATAGGCTTCGCCGTCCAAATCACTGCTGTATCCTAATTGAATCAACTGTTTGGCTTTTTTTTCTTCGTTTTTTTTCCAATTGATAAAATCAATCACTTCCGGATGATCTAAATCCACACACACCATTTTTGCGGCCCTGCGAGTCGTTCCACCCGATTTAATAGCGCCCGCGGATTTGTCCAGAACTTCTAAAAAAGAAATCAATCCTGAACTTGTACCACCGGAATTCAATAATTCATATTTACTGCGAAGCTTTGAAAAGTTCGTTCCACTTCCGGAACCATATTTAAAAAGCTTGGCTTCGTTTTTAACAAGCTCGAAAATAGATTCCAAATTGTCATCGACTGATTGAATAAAACAAGCTGAGGTCTGCGGTCGCTTGTATGCGTCCAATGTTTTTTCAACTTTTGATTTTTTTGCATTCCAAGCAAAATGTTCACTGATCGAACTAATATGATAGGCTTCTGAAAGTCCACAATTAAACCAGACAGGTGAATTAAAAGCGGCTTTTTGATCCAACAATAATTCTTTTAAATAATCGATATGTTCATTTAAATCTTTATTTGATTTTAAAAACTGTGATTGTTTTATCGCCGTCATCAAGCCCATTCCGATACGATCAATCAGGGCTGGAATCGAATTTTCTTGGCGTACGGATCTACGAAAATATTTGCTGGCTGCAATATCCACTGCAATTTGTGACCATTTTTCCGGCGCTTTGACTCTTTTT
>DALYIB010000281.1:0-2652 GCA_031970595.1 Pseudobdellovibrio sp. | reverse complement strand
TATTACGCCGTTAATCGCAAGCGCTATTATAATTCTGTTATGTCAGGTGTAAGCGTTGGATCGGAAGTTTGTAGCAACAAACCCATGTGGCTGCCGTCCGAAGTGAAACAGATTTTAGGGGCGTTGACGGAAGATGGTGAAATGGAAGTTTTGAAAGTCAACAGGTCAGCTCTTAGCAAAATTGCTTTTGAAGATTGTCCATCTGATAAGGATTCTGATGTTGTCAAACGTACAACTTTAAATTTATTAAATAATAATGCTAAAACAATATTTGAATGTTTACAGACTGATAAAAACGTCGAAGCTCTCAATAAGCCTGAATATCAAAATTTATTGAACGATATAAATTTGTTGGTAGCCAGAGTTGTACGTTTGTTGCCCGAAGACACGTCAATTAAAAAAAATAGAGACGAGCAAACTGGTAAAAATATATATAGCAAAATAAAGTTAGAAAAGTCTTCGCAAATAGAGCCGAGTGAACAGCCGCGTCTAAAAATTTCATGTAAAATGGAAGATGCACAAAAAAATAAATTAGCTTGTTTTGATGATAACGCAGATATTCCAAAAATTAGTCTTAATTTATTTCATCCGTCATTTTATGATGAGAAAAAAGAAATCATACCTGATGTCATTAGAGCAAATTTAAAACATGAATTATATCACTCATCAGCGCAACAAATGCCTTCAGCATCAGGTGCAAACTGTGCCGATGAAGCAGTTGTTAAATCACTTGAAAGTTTGTGCGCGCAGACAGCTCCGACGACTGGTGATCAAATCGTAAAAAAATGTGGAACAGATAAAGGACTGAGTACAGCTTTGGCTGCTGCTTCCGCGCGTCCAGCAAATGATAGCGTTAATAGTTTCAGTGCGATGGCTCCAGGCAGTGGAGTTATTGTAGGAGCTGTTGCTGCAAACGCCCAGAATACTGCAAATTTAGCAGCTAGTGATAATGCCCCCATTCAAACAGGGCTGACTGCACATCAAACGACAACTCAGTTTCAGCAACTTGCCCAATCTGAAATTAATCGTCCGTCAACTGCAGTGGCAAATAACTCTTATTCGGGTGAACGTGCCGAAGTTCCTTCAAGCTCGGGCTTTTCAAATAACTATAATCAAATGACAGCCAGCTTATCTAAAACAGCGAATAGTATGTCCGCGACTTTGACCAAGGTTGTTGCGGCCGCGGCGACAACACCTGCGGTGGCACAGACGAATTCGACATCCGTTTCGTCGACAACCAGTGTTTATTCAACGGCAGAAATCGCTCGTGATAAATATGTTGGATTATCAGCGACAGCCACACAATTGCAAGGTGTTGACACACGACTAGCTGAAAATACAACTTATAACAGCCGTCAGGTGGCCAGCGTTGATTCGGCAGGATCTTCGGCGGTTGTATCAGCCACAGCATCATCAAATTCTGTGGGTGGATCTGCAGCCGCAGAAAATGGAAATGGAACGCAAAAATCAAATGGAAATAATTTAAACGGCGGCGGAGCTTCGGAAACAGTTGCTGCCGCTGGAAAAATTTCTGGTAATTCTGGTGTCAGCGCTATGGCCGGTGGATCAGCTGTGACATCGGGTCGATCCATCGCTGCGGTATCTCAGTCTTCGAATAATTCTGCAGGTGACAGTCCGATTTTACGACAATTGACGGCTTTTGATAGAATTACTGGGCAGACTTATAATTATATTCGCAAAAATTATGCGGATCCTAATTTTGTTCAGCAATTACGTGATCGTGGCATTCAGATTTACATTGAATCAGATAAAAAAACGATCGGGGCTGCTGATTCCGGTGCTAAAATTAAGCTCAAAGATGATCAGCAGGGTTTATTCAAAGTTAAAAAGTAGGGGATTATGAAAATGTTATTATTCACTCTGATTTTAAATTATTTTAGTTTCAATGTATATGCCCAGTCAGCTTTTACAAAAGTCAGCGCCGAATTCAAAGACGTCGCAGGTTCAGTATCCGAAGTTCCCAATATGCCTCGTATTCGTTCGCAGGATTCGTTAGGTTTATGTCAATCATTTGCAGGTGCTACGCTTTTGCAAAAGCAATATTGTGATCAGAAAAAAGTTGCTAATTGCTCTCAATTGCCTGCAAGTAAAGAAATATCGCCTTTAAATGTTTGGAGCTTTATTTCAACAAATAAAGTAGGTCAGAAAGAAGGAGAATCAGAAAATCATCGACATGTTTCAATTGAGAATTTAGTTAAAGTGTTTAAAGAAAACGAAGGTAAGGTTGGAAGTGGTAAGGCTATCGCTAATATGAAAAAAGATGGTATTTCATTATGTAGTGAGGCTAATTTTCCATTTGATCAATTTGCTAATAAATATGGGCAATCCGAAGAAGCAATGAATGCTATTTTAGGTAAATTGAAAAAAACCTATGAGGTTCAAAAAACTAAAATGGAAGCTCAATCCACAGAAACTTGTGATACATGCCTCAAAGAAACAGCGATGGTTTTAAATGAAGTTCTTCCAGCTCCGTTAGCCTCGAAGGATGATATGGAAATTGTCAAAGGAGCCCTAAAAAAAGATACTTTTGGAGAATTTTTATTTAATGCATTTTTTGATAGTTGCGATAACATTTCAATGAAATTTCCAGAAGGGAAAATATTTCCTCCAGCTGGTGAAAGTGCAACTAAG
>DALYIB010000280.1:0-2668 GCA_031970595.1 Pseudobdellovibrio sp. | reverse complement strand
ACAGCACTGAAAAATTAGTTCAAGAAATTTCTGCCAAAGACCCCCGTGTGAAATGCGTTAAATCCCCGAAAGCCTTAGGTGCCGCGAACAATCGCAATGTCGGAATTGATTTGGCCAAAGGTGTTTATTTGGCCTTTTTGGATGCAGACGATTTGTGGACCGCGGATAAGCTGGAAAAACAAATCAGCTTTAAGCAGAAAAATAATTACGATTTTACATTTACTGCGTTCACTCGTATTTCCGAAGACTCTCAGAAAACGGGATCCTTTTTACAAGTCCCAAGCCGTGTGAATTATACAGATTTACTAAAGGACAATCGCATCGGGTGCCTGACTGCTGTTATTAAAAAATCCGCTTTCAAAGATATTTTTTTCGAGGAAACAGGCTGGGAAGATCTGAATTTATGGCTGCACTTGTTAAAACAAACTCAATATGCCTATGGCATTAACGAAAGCTTGGCTTATTACCGAATCGTTAATGGATCCCGTTCGAATAACAAATTGTACTCGGCAGGACGCAAATGGGACACTTTCCGCAAAGTCGAAAAAATGAATTTATTGTCTTCGCTCTATTATTTTGCGTTTTATGCTGTTTCCGGTTTACGAAAGCACCGCCAGTTTTAAAGCTGGCTAAAGTGTTTCGCAAATTTTTCAGTTGTAACACTGTCCATTTGGTATAAATCACCTGGTTCCGATTTTTTCCAAACCGCCGTAAAATATTTCAAAATATCTGTTTGATTTAAGGTCGGCTTTTGTAATGATTGAGCAATCACTTCGGATAATTTGGACAAATCACGCTCTTCGTGTACGAGTGGAGATTTTGTATAAAAAGCGTCCCCCAGCACAATAACCGGCTTACCTAAAGTCACTGCTTCCGCACCTGATTTGGAATTCACTGTCACGATCGAACTGGCCGCACGTAGGACTTTGTAATTATTAATGGTCGGATGCAAAACTCTTAAATGATTGTATTTTTTCAACAAGGCAATGACTCCATCTGCTGGAATAACACCCACCATTGCTGGATGTTCTTTAAAAACGACTTTGTAACCCAATGGACAACTGCGACAAATTAAATCAATTAAATTCAATTGGTCTTTGAAAACCGGAGACCTAAAGGTAATGGCTACATCCAAAGGAACGTGCAGTGGGAAATAAATAAATTTTTCGTCCAAAGTTGATTCCGACTGGTAATAGGGAGCTAATTTCTTTTTATTGATAAAAGCCATCAAATGACGACGACTGAAGCGGAAAATATATCTGAATTCTTCAAAATATCCGTGAATATATTTATCAGCTAATTTTTGATAAAAACGTTTAAAATTGTATAAATTAAAAACCTTATCAAAAAGGTTTAAATAATGTGCACGATCCTTAAATGGGATCACAATTTCGCCCGTTTGTTGAACCTTTTGGATAATTTGCTGAACTTCGTCTTGGATTTCAGAATCAGGCTGAACAACTGAGACCGGGCCGAAAGAATTTTTGATTAAAAAATAGCGACCTTTAAAAAAGGAAGGCTCGATGAAATAGTGATCAAATCCATAATGTCTTGCGACATAATATCCTGAAATGACAGAAGCAAAGCCGCCCAGCTCTTGAATCACCACCGTCGAAGTATTTTTAAAGTGGCCCTCAAAAATATTTTCCAGATTCTTAATCGTCCAAATATATTTTAAAATGGCTTCCTTTTGATCAGGGATGCCATAGGCCACTTGTTCATGAGTGAGCAAATGATAAAATGATGGCATGGTATACTTTTGAACAAGTTTTTCAAATTCCACTGTGGAATCAGCATTCCAAGTGGGATAATCGACAGCGCGATAAGGGTTATAACATTTATAACCCCTATCCTTCAGATAGTGATGGCTGCGCTCGTGAAAACAAATAAAGGACACCTGCAAACCTTGTCTAACTAAGTTTTCAGCGACTTTTTCATAGAATAAAGTTTGGTTCATCGCGAGTGGGATAAATAAATACTGTTTGTCTTTTAAAGTATCTGTCATAGGCCGGTCACGTTAAAAGAACCTACGCTAAAAATCAACTGTTGACATTTTTTAGTTGAATGAGACTATTAAACCCTTAAATTAAGGAAAAGACTATGATTCCAGCAGTTAAATATTTAGAACCTCGCGTGATTTCTGAAATTGGTTGTAACCACAAAGGCGAATTCGAAATCGCCAAAGAACTCATTAAACTTTCAAAAGATTGCGGCGCTTACGCAGCCAAATTTCAAAAAAGAACACCTAAAGAATTACTTACTCCAGAGCAATACAATGCACCTCACCCGAACCCTGCGAACTCTTACGGTAAAACTTACGGAGAACACCGTGAATTTTTAGAATTCAACGTAGATCAGCATGCGGCTTTGAAAAAATACTCTGAATCAATTGGCATCGTTTACTCAACATCTGTTTGGGATGTTACTTCTGCCAAAGAAATTTCTTCTTTAAATCCTGAATTTATTAAGGTTCCATCCGCATGTAATTTACATTTTGAAATGCTTAAAGTTTTGCGTGATGAATACAAAGGCCAAGTTCATATTTCAACTGGAATGACAACTTTGGCTGAAATGGAATCCTTCGTCAAATTTTTCGAAGAGAAAGACCAAGCTAAGCGTTTAGTTGTTTACAACTGCACCAGCGGTTACCCAGTTCCATTCGAAGACG
>DALYIB010000279.1:0-2685 GCA_031970595.1 Pseudobdellovibrio sp. | reverse complement strand
AATGCCCAGCCTTTGGCTCGTAACTATTTTCGAAAGATGCATGTAGCCAGTCACTTGAACAAAGTCGATTGTGTCATCGGCACTGGTGGCAATTTTGATGCTCTTTCCAAACTGAAAGTTCAACTTTTAAAAAAAACGCCGTCGACCCATTTATCTGCCACAGAGCTCAAGCAAATTAAAAATATTTGGCAAAAACTGAGTCTTGAAAAAAAAATGCAATTGAAAATTCGCCAAGATCGCATTGATGTTCTTGATTACGCGATTGAACTGATTCAACTAACAATGAATGAATTTCAAATTCAAAAAATTAAAATCCCAATGACCGGTCTGAAAGAAGGCGCCATCCACTCGGTCCTTACGAATTCTCTTCGCTAACGATTAAATCCTCTTCTGTTAACGAAACCTGATGTAATACTTTATTCATCATATCGGTTTGTACACCGACCTGATGGGTGTCGTTTATTTTACGCACATAATGCCCATCCGTATTCATTGTCCAGGACTGTGCTTTATCATTCCAGTACGACTGTAAAATATCCCAAATCTTTTCCTTGGCTGCACGGTCATAAACCGGAGTAATCGCCTCGACACGCGCATGCAGATTTCGATACATCCAATCCGCCGAACCGATATAGAAATCGCCATCCAATGGGTTTTCCTGTCCGTTTCGAAAGTAAAAAATTCGCGAGTGTTCTAAAAAACGCCCCAGTGTTGATTGAACAAAAATGTTTTCGCTCAACCCTTTTTTCTGGGGCTTGATACAACAAAAGCCACGCACAATCATTTGAATCAAAGTTCCAGATTGTGAAGCTTCATACAGAGAAAGCGAAATATCATTTTCTTCCATATTATTGCATTTCATCATAATGTGCGCCGGGCGTTTATTTTTAGCATGATCTGATTCTCGCGCTATTAATTCTTTGAATTTCTGAAACATATTAATCGGTGCAATTAGTAAATGCTTATAATCGGACTTCAAAGATTTTCCTGTCAGATAATTAAATAATTCTAATAATTCCGAAGTAATTTCAGGATGACTTGTTAACAAGCCCAAATCTGTGTAAAAACGCGAAGTCGTCACATTGTAATTACCTGTACCCACGTGGGCATAGGTTTTAACCGAAGAGCCTTCTTTTCTGACTACGAGTGCTGTTTTCGCATGAGTTTTTAAGCCGACCACGCCATAAACAACATGCACGCCCGCATTTTCAAGCTCTTGTGCCCAATAAATATTTCTTTCTTCATCAAAACGAGCTTTCAGCTCGATCAAACAAGCCACTTGCTTCCCACGCGCCGCAGCTTCGATCAAAGCTTTGATAAAGGGACTGTTATCACCAGTGCGATAAAGTGTCATTTTAATCGCCAATACATCTGGATCCTTCGAGGCTTCGGTGATAAATCTTTCCACAGAAGCAGAAAAACTTTCGAAGGGATGATGCAGTAAAATATCTTGTTTTTTGATTTGATCGAAAATGGAAAACTGATCAGACAATACTGGCGGCACGACTGGTGACCAAGATTTAAATTTCAAATCTGCCGACACCATTTTCTGAGTCAATAAACCTAAATCAGCCAAATCAAAATCAGCAGGCATGTCGAAAATATCTTCTTCTTTTAATTCCAGCTCTTTCACCAGGAAATTCTTCAGCCACGGATCTGTACACTGTGACAGTTCAACTCGAACAATTTCGGCAAATCGTCGCTGACGTAATTCTTCTTCGATCATGGACAACAAGTCTTCCGCATCTTCGTCTTCGCGATCCGAATCTGCATTCCGCGTGACTTTGAACAAAACAGTTCCACAAACAGTCAGTGATGGAAATAAATCATTAATGTACGCACGGATCACTTCGATTAAATGAATATAATTATTTGAATCTTGAATTTGGATCCACTGATCAATCAATTTGGGAATCTTGACTCTGGCAAATATTTTTTCATCCTCTGTTCCCGAATGTAAAGAAACCCCCAAGGAAGTGGATAAATTGGAAATAAATGGAAACGGATGTCCCGGATCGACTGAAAGCGGAGTTAAAATGGGAAATACCTGATGAATAAAATAATTTTTCAAAAACTTTTTTTCTGGTGGTTTCAATTCCTCAAAATGAACAACTTTTAAATGATGCAACGACAATTCATGTTTAATATTTTTAATTAACTGGGACTGCTGTGACAACATCTGTGGTAAGGCCTTAGATATCAAAGCCAATTGTTTTTTAGGCGTATGCCCGTCTGACGACAAGGGACTGAGTCCATACATAATTTGACGTTTGATTCCGCCTACACGTTTCATAAAAAATTCATCTAGGTTTGAACTGGAAATAGAAAGAAATTTAATTCTTTCTAGTAATGGGTTTTTTAAATCCGCTGCTTCATTCAGGACGCGTAAATTAAAATTCAACCAACCTAATTCACGATTGTTGAACATTTCTGGTGTCGCTTTGTTAAACTCTTGGACTTTGGTCTTGCGCTTCTTGCGAACTTTAACAGAATTTTTGGCTGTTTTTTTCCCAGCCTTCAGGTTCACTTTGTTTATTTTCGGAGCTGCTGTTGCCATAGTGTCTCTTTTTGATACTTGATTTTTTATTAGGATAGCTTTTTTTCACAATCACCTCAAGTCAAGATCCCGTCAGTTTAAGATCAACACCAGACTCTCCGATAGGCTAAATATATGACTGGATCTTT
>DALYIB010000278.1:2320-2692 GCA_031970595.1 Pseudobdellovibrio sp. | reverse complement strand
CGTCCACTGTGACACTGACGGAAATTTCCGAAGTCGTAATCGCATCGATGCTGACTTTGTGGTTATTAAATATTTCAAACAAACGATATAAAAAACCGTGTGTTTGTAACATTTCCGGAGTCGACAAAGTGACCAAAGCTTGTTTTTTACGGAGGGCTATCGCTCTGAAAGTGGGATAATGAAACACTTCTTTTTTAACCCAAGTTCCAACGGCTTTGGATTCAAAACTAGAACCTACAAAAACAGGAATGTTTTTACGCATCGCTGGCAATAAAGTCGCCGGATGTAAAACCTTCGCTCCAAATGTCGCAAGTTCAGATGTTTCACTAAACGAAATTTCAGCAATAGGTTTGGCTTTCGCTGTGATTCTTG
>DALYIB010000278.1:0-2304 GCA_031970595.1 Pseudobdellovibrio sp. | reverse complement strand
CCCCGCCACATCCGTCCAAATTTCCAAACTGTCAGCCGAAATTCCTTCTGCTAAAATCGCCGCCGTGTAATCACTGCCCCCACGACCCAGCGTTGTGGTAAAACCATCCAATGTCATACCCACAAAACCTTGTGTGACATAAACGGTATTTTCTAACTTGTGATCCGGTAAATGCACCTGACACAGTTCAATAATTTTTTCAGTCAATGGTTTAGCTTTGCTGAATTGATCATCTGTTTTTAATACAGTTCGAACATCAAACCATTCGACTGTCTTAGAAATATTATTTTTCTTAAATTGATGCGTTAAAGCCTCAACAAACAAAACAGACGACATTCTTTCGCCGAAACTCATCATCGTATCCATGGCCTTTAAAGAGCAATCCTTCAACAGATGAATTCCCTTAGCCAAAGATTCAATTTGACTGATCAAAGATTTTAATTCGACTAACAAAGAATCTCGTAATTTTAATTCTTCGGCAATTTTCAAATGCTTTTGAGATAGTTTTTGAATCAAACTTTCACAAGCTTCCCAGGAAGCTTTTTGAGCCGTTTCGGCCAATAGAATCAAATCGTTTGTTGTTCCCGAAGTCGCTGACACAACAACAACCTGAGACTTTTGCTGAACAACGACATCACTGCTACGAAGCATGCATTGGCTGTCTGCCATCGATGTCCCACCAAATTTAGATACAACTTTATTCAAATGACTCATAAACAGTCCTTTCAAATTATTTAAGCAATGGTTTTAAAAATTGGGCTGTAATACTTTTTTTCAAAGATTGTGACACGATTTTTTCAGGAGTCCCCGCGGCAACAATTTCGCCACCATAAATCCCCCCATCAGGTCCTAAATCAATCACATGATCGGCTGTTTTAACGACCTCCATGTTGTGTTCGATCACTAAAACGGTATTTCCCTGATCCGTTAATTCATGAATCAATTCCACGAGCTTACGAACATCTTCAAAATGTAAACCCGTAGTCGGTTCGTCCAAAATATACAGCGTCTTACCCGTTCCACGACGAGAAAGTTCCTTAGAAAGTTTGACCCGTTGAGCTTCACCACCGGATAAAGTCGTCGAGGACTGTCCCAGTGTCATATAGTCTAAGCCTACTTTTTCAAGGGTTTCTAGTTTGCGGTGAATTTGAGAATGATTTTTAAAAAAATCCAAAGCTTCGGTCACGTTCATCGCCAAGACATCAGCAATATTTTTATCTTTGAATTTAATTTGCAAAGTTTCCCGGTTGTAACGATGACCTAAACAAGTATCGCATTGAACAAAGACATCCGACAGAAAATGCATTTCCATTTTGATTTGCCCGTGCCCCTGACAAGATTCACAACGACCGCCTTTGACATTGAAACTAAAGCGGCCGGGTTCGAACCCACGCAGTTTCGCATCAGGTAAAGTCGCAAATAGATCACGAATCATCGGCAACAAGCCGACATAGGTTGCAGGTGTCGACCGCGGAGTACGTCCAATCGGACGTTGATTGATATCGATAACTTTGTCGAGGTGCTCAAGACCTGTTATTTTTTTATAAGCGGCTGGAACCACATGAGCTTTATAAAACTTTTGCGCTAAAATTTTATAAAGCGTATCGATAATCAAAGTCGACTTGCCACTTCCTGAAACACCTGTCACACAGGTAAATGTACCTAGTGGGATTTTCAAATCGACATTTTTTAAATTATTTCCTGTAGCTCCTGTCAGCTCGACAAATAATCCATTTCCAGGGCGGCGCTTTTGAGGAACTGCAATTCGTTGTTTTCCTGACAAGTAACGGCCCGTAATCGAATTGGGATTTTGCATCAGCTCTTCGGGAGTTCCCTGAGCCATCAACTGTCCGCCTTCTTTGCCGGCGCGAGGTCCTAAATCGACGACAAAATCAGCGCCACGAATCGTGTCTTCATCGTGCTCAACAAGAATAATTGTATTTCCACGCTCTTTCAGTTCTTGGATAATTTCTAAGAGTCGATGATGGTCCCGAGGATGTAATCCAATGCTGGGCTCGTCCATCACATACATACATCCAATCAACGCCGATCCTACTTGGGTGGCTAAACGGATTCTCTGTGCTTCACCGCCCGAAAGTGTACTGGCAGGACGTGACAAAGATAAATACGAACAGCCGACTCTTTCTAAATAATTCAGACGATCTAAAATTTGCGCCGATATTTTATCTGCAATCATTTTATGTTTATCTGACCACTTGAGTCCTTGAATAAAAATTTTCAATTCCGCAATCGACAGCAGCGAAAGTTCTGCAATATTTTTTTTAGAAATTAAAACATTCAGAG
>DALYIB010000277.1:0-2713 GCA_031970595.1 Pseudobdellovibrio sp. | reverse complement strand
GCAAAGGGTTTTATTCTTATGACAAGTAATTTTACCAATAGTGATTATCAAAATTTGACTCTTGAAAGCAAAGATAACGGTGTATGGATCTTGACGATCAATCGCCCCCAGGCATTAAACGCATTAAACTCTCAGGTGCTTAATGAAATGGGAATGGCTTTTCGTCAATTGTCTGAAATGGATTACGATCATGTCCGTGCTTTAGTGATTACGGGTTCTGGTGAAAAGGCTTTTGTTGCTGGTGCGGACATCAAAGAAATGACAGAGATGAATCCTGAGCAGGCTACCGCTTTTGCGCAAAAGGGTCAGTCTGTTTTTCATGAAATGAATTTATTAAAAATTCCAGTGATTGCCGCAGTGAATGGTTTTGCCTTGGGTGGCGGCTGTGAATTGGCATTGGCCTGTGATTTTATGATCGCTAGTGAAAATGCTAAATTTGGCTTACCAGAAGTTTCGTTGGGTCTGATTCCTGGCTTTGGCGGCACTGTTCGTTTAGCAAATGCTTTGGGAATTCGCAAAGCCCGTGAATTAACATACACCGGTGAAATGATTTCTGCCGCTGAGGCGTATCGTTTAGGACTGGTCAGCGCAGTGGTTCCTGCGGCTGATTTAATGCCCACTGTGATGAAAAAAATTGAAATGATGTTGACGAAATCTCCGTTGGCAATTGGTCTTGCAAAAAAATCGGTGAACCAAGGTTTTGATTTGCCAGTTGAAGCCGGATTAAAAAATGAAGCTGAAATTTTCGGTGGATTATTTGATTCCGCGGATACCAAAGAAGGAACTCAAGCCTTTTTGGAAAAGCGTAAACCCACATTTAAAGGACAATAATTTAACTTTATAAAGGTTGATCTTATGACTCAAAATCCTGTCAGAATTGTAACAGCGGCTTCTTTGTTCGATGGCCACGATGCTTCAATCAATATTATTCGCAGAATGCTCCAAGAGGCCGGTGCGGAAGTGATTCACCTAGGTCATAACAGATCCGTGGATGATGTCGTAAAAGCCGTGTTGCAAGAAGGTGCGCAAGGCGTGTGTATATCGTCATATCAGGGCGGTCACATGGAGTATTTCAAATATCTGAAAGACTTATTAGATCAATCGGGTGCGGGATACGTTCGTATTTACGGCGGTGGTGGTGGTGTTATCATCCACGACGAGAAAAAAGAATTAGAAGCTTACGGGATAGCGCAAATATTTCATCCGGATGATGGACGTCGTTTGGGTTTAGAAGGCATGATTAATATGATCGTTGAAGGTTGTGATTTCAACGTGATGGATGTTCGTCAAAAATATAAAAAAACGAAAGATCACTTTACAGATTTACCCTCTTTCGAATTAGGCCAGGCCTTAACTGCTATTGAGAACGAGTCTAAAGACGTCAATCTAGATTCGTTTGGATTAAATCAGTTTTCTCGTCAAGGAAAGGCGCCTATTGTTTTAGGTATTACGGGAACGGGTGGCGCGGGTAAGTCGTCTTTGATTGATGAATTATCACAGCGTTTTTTAACGGCTTATCCGGATAAAAAATTAGCTGTTGTTTGTGTGGATCCGTCGAAACGTAAGACCGGTGGTTCGCTTTTAGGTGATCGTATTCGTATGAATTCGCTTTCACGTTCGCGTATTTTTATGCGTTCGTTGGCATCCAGAGGATCAGGCCAAGAAATTGCTAAAAGTTTACCACTTGTTTTAAATTTTTTGAAAAAATGTGATTTTGATTTAATCATCGCAGAAACTTCGGGAATCGGTCAGGGAAATATGGCAATCACTGAAGTCAGTGATTTATCGATGTATGTGATGACTTCGGATTTTGGAGCACAATCACAACTTGAAAAAATCGATATGATCGATTTTGCAGATTTCGTAGCAGTGAATAAAGCCGATCGTCGTGGGGCTTTGGATGCGGTTCGTGACGTCACGAAACAGTACAAGCGATCACGCAAAATTTTTAACGATGACACATCTGTGCCTGTGTTTTTGACTCAAGCCAGTCAGTTTAATGATGGTGGAGTCAATCAATTATTTTTTGCTATTTCCGATCAATTGGCTTCCAAAGGGGCGTTGCCTCAGGTTTCAGATTTTTACCGAAAAACAGTTTTATCAGCCGAAGAACACGTCATTATTCCTGCAGAACGCCAATCTTATTTGGCTGAAATTGTATCCACGGTTCGTAAGTACAAAACAAGAACGAAGGAGTTAGCTATCAAAGCTAGCCAGTGGGGCTCTTTAGAAAAAATCAAATCGGATTTAAATTTACCAGCTGAAAAATATGATTCACTTAAAAAGCAGTACACCGAAGGTTTTACAACCGAAGAAATTCAAAGTTTGAACACTTGGGACGATTTGAAAAAAACCTATGCGGCAGATGAATTGGTTTTTAAAGTTCGCGACAAAGAAATTCGCCAAAAACTGGTGAATAAATCTTTGAGTGGTACAAAAATTCGTAAAGTTGTGTTGCCTGAGTACCAAGATTTTGGTGATCGATTTAAATTTTTAAAGTTAGAAAATGTTCCTGGTGAGTTTCCATTCACGGCAGGCGTTTTTCAGTTAAGACGTGCGGACGAAGACCCTAAACGGATGTTTGCGGGTGAAGGCACGCCGGATCGTACGAATCGTCGTTTTCATTATTTATGTAAAGGTGAAAAAGCTCATCGTTTGTCGACCGCTTTTGATTCGGTGACTTTGTATGGACAAGATCCTGATTTGCGCCCTG
>DALYIB010000276.1:0-2739 GCA_031970595.1 Pseudobdellovibrio sp. | reverse complement strand
GGGCTGCTCTGGGTATTCATCCTCGGTTGCTTTTGTATCCAGACGGATGGGTCAAGCTGACGCCAGAGCTTGTGGAAATTCAGAAGAAAGCCAAAAAAATGTTTAAGCGAGCAAGTGGTGCTTAGCGGATATCACTTCGAAATTAAATAGCTAAACTATTCTTTGGATGATTTAGTTTTTTTGTGATTTTAAATAGTTAGAAAATTTGGCGTTCCCAAGGGGATTTGAACCCCTGTATCCTCCGTGAAAGGGAGGTGTCCTAGGCCACTAGACGATGGGAACACGGAGAAGAGAAGAAGTTCAAAAATTGGTGGCTCGCGATGGATTCGAACCATCGACCCTTTCATTAAAAGTGAAATGCTCTACCAGCTGAGCTAGCGAACCACTTTGAACTTGAAGAGCTAATTTGTAATAAAGTTTTTAGTTCGTCAAACATTTTTTTTGGTTTTTTTTCATTGCTGAAACTTTGAACTGAAGTGCTTGTAAAATGTCAAAACAAGCACTTTTTTATGAACTATTTTATGTGTAAAGCGGCTTGATCCACAAAGTCTGCTCACGGTCTGGGCCAACCGAGATCACATCGATCGGACAACCGGCTTGCTGCTGAACGAAATTAATATAATTCATCGCCTTAAGCGGTAAATCTTTCACGCTCTTGATTCCTGTTAAATCCGATTTCCACCCCGGGAAAGTTTCTAAAACAGGTTCCAGCTTGGAAACCATTTCTGTCGACGTCGGAAACTCTGTTAAAAGCTCGCCATTCAATTTGTAACCCGTGCAAACACTGATTTCATCCAACGATGATAAAACATCTAATTTCATCATCGCCAAGCTGTTAATCCCATTTAAACGAATCGCATATTTCAAAGCTACAATGTCCAACCAACCACAGCGACGCGCGCGTCCCGTTGTTGAACCAAATTCGTGACCGTCCTTTTGAATTTGGGCGCCAATCGCATCATTTAATTCCGTCGGAAACGGGCCGCTGCCCACGCGTGTGCAGTACGCTTTGAACACGCCCACGATTTTGGTTAAATGATGCGGACCAATTCCCGCACTGACCGCACCCGAAGCCGCAATCGTCGACGAACTGGTTACAAAGGGATAAGTTCCATGATTAATGTCTAATAAGGTTCCCTGTGCGCCTTCGAATAAAACTTTTTTACCCTGTTTAATTTTATTTGAAACAAACAAACTGGCATCCGACAGACGATAAGGACGCAGTTCTTCTAGAACTGTTTGGATTTGATCAAATAAATCCTGCGCCTTGATTTCCGGGGCATCATACAGCGCTTTTAAAAGCGCATTTTTTTCTTTCAGAACGAATTCTAATTTTTTTAATAATGTCGCTGAATCAAATAAATCACTCATAATCAAAGCGCGGCGGGAAGCGCGGTCTTCGTACGCAGGACCAATGCCTTTGCCAGTCGTTCCGATTTTGCCATCAGATAAGGATTTTTCACGCGCCTGATCGAGGGCTTTGTGATACGGCAACAACACTGTGGCCGTGTCAGAAATCAACAACTGCTGTTCAGTGATTTTCATTCCTGTGGCTTTTAATTTTTTCAATTCATCACAAAGACCAAAAATATCAATCACCACACCCGAAGCAATCACGCAGGTTTTATCAGAATGTAAAATGCCCGAAGGAATTAAATGCAAAACCGTTTTTTGACCATTCACAACCAAGGTGTGTCCGGCATTGGATCCGCCTTGGAAACGCACAACGGTATCCGCATGACTTGCAAATACGTCAACCAATTTACCTTTTCCTTCATCGCCCCACTGAGCACCCACTACAACAACAGCCGACATTATGCGTTCTCCTTTTCAAACGAAAACTTGCCCCAGTCATTCACCAGAGGAAGTGTATTTTTTAATTTATTTTTTAAAGCAAAATCAATCGCAGACTGGGCGGCCTCTGCCGAAGCCTTGTTAAAAGCTTCTTCGGTCATCGCCCCAATATGCTGAGTTAAAAGCAAGCGTGGTGCTTTCAATAATTTCGAATCCCTTGGAAGGGGTTCTTTGTCATAAACATCCAAGGCTGCACCTGAAATCCAATCTTTTTCCAGGGCTTCGACCAAATCGTCTTCTTGGATGACTTGACCGCGCGAAGTATTAATGACAATCGCTTTGCGGTTTAAAAATTCAAAATGGGAACGATTCAACATCCGACGTGTTTCAAATGTCAAAGGCACATGATAACTGATGACATCGCATTGTTTTAAAACTTCTTCATAGCTGGAACGTTGTAAATTCAATTTTTGAAAAGCTTCGTCAGATTGATATGGATCAAAGGCGAAAACATTCATTCCAAAAGCTTTGGCATAACCTGCGATTTTTTGTCCGATTCGTCCAAGGCCAATGATGCCATAATTTTGCCCGTGCAATTCGTGGCCTTGAAATTTTTCACGATCCCACAAGCCCGAACGCAGATTTTTTTGCGATTCGCTGATCATACGACGGGTGTTTAAAACCAAACCCCATGTTAATTCAGCCGCAGAAATGGTGTTGGCTTCGGGTGTATACATGACTTGAATATTTTTCGTGGCAGTGGCCTTTAGGTCGATATGATCAAAGCCACTGGTGCTGGTAATAATGCATTTTAATTGCGGAGCTTTTTCAAGAAGTTCAGCCGTAATTTTGGTTTGACTGCGTATAATCAAAACTTCGACGTCATGTAAGTGTGAATCCAGATCGCTTTTTTGCAAAAGCTTGTGCACATCGAAGTGGCCGCTT
>DALYIB010000275.1:0-2746 GCA_031970595.1 Pseudobdellovibrio sp. | reverse complement strand
GGGGCAGATTGTCCGGACATTTTGAATCTCGACTAATTATTTTTTAGTAGAAGGTTCTAAAGTAATTTTATAGTCTTCACCTGCGGATTGAATAGCTTTTTCGATTTCTTTAGTATCTACGGCAGCATTATTTTTGCCTTCGACGATCACTGTTCCGATTTGTTTTTTCATATCGACAGAAACTTCACACTTAGAAAGTTTTTCGCCAATTTTTTTATCGTCACAAACGGCCTTAGTGACCATTTTTTTACAGCCTGAGCAGTGCATACCTTCCACTTTGAATGTAGCAAGATCGGCTTGTGCCAGGGCAGAGGCGAACGTCAAAATTAAGATAGATAGTTTCATTTTTAATCTCCGTGTTTTATATTTGTACATGCTAGCTTGAAAAACTGACTTCGTCGATAGGGATAGTGCACTTATTTTAAGCAATGAAAGAAAAAGTCTTGAATTAATTTAGGAATTATCTATATTCAATTCCACAGAATTTTTTAATTATTCACTCGGAGTGGTAGTTAAGTTGGTTATAACGTCCGCCTGTCACGCGGAAGGCCGCGGGTTCGAGTCCCGTTCACTCCGCCATTTATTTCGTAAATGGTTGTTTTCTCTCGATAAAAATCACTTCAACATTCTTGCTGAAACGAAATCTGAAACGAGTCAGTCTTTTTTTACACCTTTAAACTTCTCAAACGCTCGAGTTACGGCTTCATTTGTATACTTCGCATAGACCTGAGTTTGCTTAAGATCTGTGTGACCAAGAATAAGTTGAAGTGCGTAGATATCCTTAGTTTGATCTAGAAAGCGCACAGCGAAGGTGTGTCTCAAGACATGGGTCGACCCGCGATCAATACCAAGCTCGTTGAATACGCGATCGTAATTACCTTGGATCACGTTGTATTTTAACCATCCACCGGTGTTTGGGTCTTCAAAAATAAACTCAGAAGTGCTTGTCTCCATTCTTCGCTTTAGTATTTCATAGACCTCATCATTCATGGGTATAAATCGACTATGACCAGTTTTCGTGGCGGGGAGTAGTTCGTCCTTTAACCCGGAAAATCTAGCCCATGAAATGTGTTGTCCGATAAATATTCTTCGGTTTTCAAGATCAACATTCTTTTTCGAAAGTGCAGCCGCTTCTGATATTCTGGTACCTGTATTTAGTTGAAACTTTCCCAAGTCTTCATAGACCAACTTTTTTGTAGCCATCATAGCTCGAAACCTAAGCTCTTCATCTTCGCTCATGAACCGGATCGTTTCCAGGGTATCTTTGCTGCGGGCGTTGGCTCTTTCTCTATGACGAGACAACAACGGAACTTGAAACTCGTAGTCAACGTAGTTTCTGTAATAATTAAAGAAGCTACTTAAGTTGTCATACTCTTTTTTAAAGTTCATTCGTGTCGACTGCATAGTTTCGAGGTATTCTTCGTCGTACATAAGATCAAGCCATTTGTCGATCATTGGTGGCTTAATAGTTGTAACTCTAAGGCCATAAAAAAATCGAAAATGCTCAAGCCTTGATTGATAAAAGGCTATAGTTGAGTTTCTTAACTTTTTTACGTTTCGCATGTGCAATATAAACTTCTCGAAAGCAACCTCAAACAAATCATCGTCGCTCGTTGTTATTGTTGGTGTGGTTGGGTTTGATCTTGCAAATTTCTTTGCATCGTCAAAGCTGTTAAATGTTTTCGTTAACATGGTCCAGTCGTCACCTTTTTTATACCGAATTCTGACTCTAAACTGTTGAGTCTGACTTTGGCTGCCGTCGTCGTTTAGAACAGATACTCGATAAACACTGGGAGCTGACTGAATTGGTTTCTCTACGTATTTTTTCTTCATCGTGGCTTGTTACTCCTTTCTGAAAGCCACGTTTCAACTGCTGATATTGGAATTCTAACGCTCTTGCCTATCTTATGACTGAAAATTTCTTTTTTTGCGATAGCTCTTTCTATTGTACGAGTTGAAAGATTTAACTTCGCAGCAAGTTGAGCAACGGTTATGCAGTCTGAAAAATCATCTGGTATGGGATTTGTTTCGGGCGCAATTCCGGAATAATCTTTTGACTTGTAATTATCGATAAGGAGTAAGCGTTTCTTTGTTGTGTCTTTCTTATTTATTGAATAATTTTTGCTAGTTTTCTTGTCCAAAATAGTTTTCCTGTTTATTGAGGTTGAGTTGCTTTTACGATTTTATTAGGCGAAGGCTCGTCAATATTGAATGCCGGGTCTAACAAAAACTTGTCTAAACTGTCAGCGTGGCCATCTTTATTCCAACAACTAGGTTCAATTTTATTAATATCAACTTTGCCGGAAAGATTCGAATAAAAGGCTCTCAAGGTATGAGACATAAGAAATCTAACAGATTCGGAAACCGTGTTTAATTCTGCAACATCACATTCGATAACTACTGCGTCATGAATTAATAAAATAATCTTTGCAGATGTCCCGCTTAGCCCACGCTCAACATTAACTACTGCTGCTTTGAATACGTCCGCTGCGGATCCTTGTATTGGTGTGTTTCGTAAAAAGTTATTTACCCATTGAGATGGGGAGCCTTTTTGAATGTGCCGACGTAATCCACTAACAGTAGTGGCATAGCCCTTCAAGTTTCCAAAAACACTTGCTTCTTCAAGCGCAATTTTTAAATCTGGGAACAAATTGAGAAACCTATCGATTTCTTTTCGAGCTTCCTTAGTGGTTATATTTAATAGAAGTGCAACTGAAGGGGCTTGCATATTGTACATAACGGCTAG
>DALYIB010000274.1:0-2759 GCA_031970595.1 Pseudobdellovibrio sp. | reverse complement strand
GATACGCAGGCTGAATTTACAAGTAAATCCTTTGCGAGACTGATTGAAAAATTAGGGGTTAAAATTGATAATGCTCAGTTAACTAGTAAAAATGTAGCGGCCGTCATTATTACGGCGCAGCTGCCAGCCTTTGCAAAGGCGGGTAATCCGATGGATATTACTGTCAGCGCTGTGGGTGATGCAACGTCGCTAGTCGGTGGTACGTTGTTGCAAACTCCGTTACGCGCAGCGAATGATCAAATTTATGCTGTTGCACAAGGTTCACTTTCGGTTTTAGGTGATGGTAAAGAAATTCATCCGACTGTTGGGCGCATTTCTGGCGGAGCTATGATTGAAAAAGACATACAAGCTGATTTTTCAGCACGAAAAATGTATCGTATGACTTTACATAATCCGGATTTTACTACGGCCGCGCGCACGATTTTGACGATCAACAAAGATTTAGGTGGACAATATGCTTCTGCCAAAGATGCGGGAACAGTGGATATTATTACTCCGCCAGCCTACGAAAATAAAGGCGTTGAATTAATGGCCACAATTGAAAATATTGAAATCAATCCCGATCAAAAAGCCCGCGTGGTTATTAATGAAAAAACTGGAACAATAGTTATTGGCGAAAAAGTAAAAATTTCCAAAGTGGGAATCAGTCATGGCAATATTAATTTAAAAGTGATTGATGAAAAAACCAAAAAAGCCACAACTGTCGAGGATAAAATTACAGTTTTAGATTCGGGTGCCAATGTGGGTGATTTAGTACAGTCTTTGAATAAGCTCGGAGTTTCTCCGAAGGATTTAATTAGCATATTGCATTCAATCAAGGCCGCTGGAGCCCTGCATGCAGAGCTGGAGACAATGTAGTTCATGTCTGAAATTAATAAACTGTCACAGAATAAATTTATCGATTTGAATAAACCAGCGACGGCTACGTCGGATGAAAAATTACGTGAAGTCGCTGATTTGTACGAAAAATATTTCATCAAAGAAATGATGAAAAATATGAAATCGACTG
Organism: Pseudobdellovibrio sp.; assembly: GCA_031970595.1. Classification (GTDB taxonomy): domain Bacteria; phylum Bdellovibrionota; class Bdellovibrionia; order Bdellovibrionales; family Bdellovibrionaceae; genus Pseudobdellovibrio. Next base: position 1,750 of record DALYIB010000274.1, on the reverse strand, counting down.
TGGCGGAATCAGGATTGATAAAAAAAAATAATGCTGAGAAAATTTTCGAAGATCAACTGGATGACCAATACAGCTCTGAATGGAACAAACGGGGTGGGTTTGGTATTTCAGATTTGATTTATGACCAGTTGAAAACTAAATTAGGCGATCAATTAGGTATCCAACAATTACAAACGCCGCAGGGACCATCGGATTTACAACAAAAAATTCAATTGAATCCATTGGATTCGTCATCTTATAAAATTGAATTCGAAGATGAAAAGACAGCGCAAGCCGTTCATTCGCCTTGGGCCGGAACTTTGCTGCATAAAAATCGGATCGATGGTGACAATTTGTCATATCGAATTAAACACGACAATGGGCTAGAAAGTCTTATTATGATACAAGGTGGCGCCACAGAAGAAACCCGTCATTTGTCACCAGGTGACGTTTTAAGTGCTGGCCAGACTTTAGGGAAGGCGCAACCTGGACGTCCGATGATCTGGACTGTTAAAAAAAGTGTCTCATAATGATTTGGTTGAATTGTCTTAATGTGATACACTTAAAGTATCACCAAGCGTGGAGGAAATATGAAAATTACTCACAATAAAATCGGTCAAAATTTAAATCTGACAGATTCTTCAAAGCTTGAAAAATCAAAACAGAATAGCGGCGTGGATGCATTAAAAAATGATTCAAAAGCATCGCAAGCAGATAAAATTAAAGATTTAGGAAAATCAGATAACGAAGCTGTTAAAATTGATTTATCTGCGCGAGCACAAGATGTTCGCCAAGCCAAAGAATTAGCAATGGCGACTCCGGATGTGGATCAAGCTAAAGTAGAAAAATTTAGAAAATTGATCGATGAAGGCAAATACAAAGTGGATGCAAAATCAGTTGCTGACCGTATGGTCGAAGAGCATTTAATGATGGCGAACTCTCAGGGAACGAATAACGAGTAATCGTGTGACGCTTTTGTTGGAAATGATTTCCGACAAGAATTCTTAAGGAAGAGATTATGATGATCACAAATATTTATGAAAATCTTGTAACCAATTTAGACGAACTCGTTAAGCAATATCGTTTGCTTTTGGATTGTGTTCGTAAAGAAAAAGATCTTTTGATTTCAACAGACCTTGAAAAAATCAATGAAAATACGGCTCTTAAAGAACAAATTATTTTTAAAATTCGATCTTTAGATGGTCTTCGTGTGAATTATGCGACTGAGCTTGCCAATTTATTAGGTGCGGATTCTGAAAATGTTCGTCTATTGGAACTGGCGCAAAAAATGGGTGGAGCTCAGGGCGATAAACTTCGCTTGTTTCACTCGACACTGGAATTAATTATTAAACGTCTGTCTGATTTGAATTCTGAAAATTCAAAATATGCGGAATCAGCATTGAAAAATATCGATACAGCTATGAATGGCTTTAAAGATACTTTGATGGGACAAAAAACTTACCAAAACAAAGGAAAATATCAGCAGGGACCGGATAAATCGGGTCACCTCGTCAGCAAGGAAGCGTAGGACGCATGGCTAAAGTTCATGGTTTGATGGACATTGGACGCAGAGGAATGGTGTTAAGCCAAACGGCTTTAAACACCACTTCGCACAATATTGCCAACCGTTCAACGGAAGGCTATTCGCGCCAACGCGTTGAACTTGCCACAAACCCAGCGATTGATGAAGGTCGTTATCGCATTGGAACAGGCGCGCGCCTAGCAGGTATTAACCGTGTGAATAATCCTTGGTTGGAAAAACAGATTGAAC
>DALYIB010000273.1:0-2789 GCA_031970595.1 Pseudobdellovibrio sp. | reverse complement strand
AGTTAAACGTAAATCAGCAACAGCGTAAGCACGCATTGTTTTTAATGATGATATTCCACCATCTTTGTACTGAGTCCCCGTTTCCGCCGTTAAGATTTCGCGCGCATAGGGTAAGCGAAATCCGCGCATTTTACAGTAACTGTTGGCTTCTGCAAATGTATAACCTTCTTGGTTTTTTTCAGGATTGATCGGCATTGGCATCCAAACCAATCCCTGTTGTGGATTTTGCCATTCAGGATATGAATTTTTTTGAAAATAATTAAAGACTTGCATTGCTAAATCAGAAATGGCTGTCGTTAAACGGCCACGCGATACAAAGGATCTGTACTGTCCATTGATATGCCCTACTAAGTGAAACGTCACTTGAAATTGGCCTTTACCTAAACTTGAAAAATTACCATACGCCACATAATCAATTTCTTTGACGATGTTATATAATAAAGCAGTATCCGATAAAGTTTTATTCACTTTTTTCTGAGCTTCCAACATTTGTAATAATGTTTTAAGTTGAACCATTTTATCACCGGCAGAAATAACTAATTTGCGGTCTTTGTCACGGATATCATATTCACGGTACAAGTTATCCAGCTCGGCTTTAAACTGCTGTTCAATCGATTGATCAATCCGAATGGAATCTATCGCTTTGTGTTGATCGTGAACACGATCAAATGCCAACATCACTTGCGCCATTGGACCTATCATTTTTTCAACAGACGCTCCAGATGCAGCCAGCTTTTGGACTTCGTCCATTAAATCAGACCACAACATTTTACGAACGGTATCACGATCCTGTTGATAGGTGATTTGATACTGCCCTAGGTCGCCACCTTCAAAAAAGGGAATTTGTGCAAATAATAAAGCGGGTTTATTTAAAGACTGTGGGTTCGCCCAGACATGAAATGAAAATATTTGCAGTCCTACAAATAAGGCCAACAATAAAATAATTCTTTTTTTAAGTAAATCCATGGCAAGGCTCCTTAAGGGGTTACTAACCCCTTCTGACACTTCCAAATCCATTCCAGTTTAAATTTAATATATTGGCTTTGATACAGTTTGGGCGTCGAATTTGTCGACAGCAGTCCGAATTAGGCGCGAAAAGCGATCCACAAACCAAAACCAATAAATAGCATACTGGCTATTCGGTGAATCCATGTCATCGATATTTTTTCAGTTAATTTGTGTCCGAAAATCACAGCAAGTCCATTTGATCCCATCATTCCCAATGTTGTTCCTAAAGTCACAATCAAGGGCTGAGCATACTGAGCTCCCAAGGCCACTGTGGCTAACTGAGTTTTGTCGCCCATTTCCGCAATGAAAAAAGCGACTACAGTGGTCATAAAAGGTCCCCACTTCGAGTTCTGTTTCAGTTCTTCGTCCTTGTCCGGAATCAGCATCCACAATCCAAATACAATAAAGGTGGCTGCTAAAATCCATTTTAAAATTTGCGGATCCACGTATTGGGTTGCAAATGAACCCACATAACTGGCTAGGGCATGATTCAAAATTGTCGCCACAAAAATACCCCATAAAATGGGAATAGGTTTTTTAAATCGAGCCGCTAAAACCAAGGCCAACAGCTGAGTTTTGTCTCCCATTTCGCTGATAAATACCAAAACAAACGAGTTGATAAATGCTTCCATAATAACTTCCTTTATTTCGTAAACTTAAAAATAGTTTACGGTTTGGCCGCGAAGTCTTTTCAAAATATTTTGATATTTTTGATAAGAGCTAACACGGCATTTGTTAAAAATACCCGTGTTAGTCTCGTCGATAAGAATGGCCATTGCTGACCGGGATTCTTGCAAAGTGACCGGGGGTTATACCCAGTATGTCGATCACTTTTTTGCTGTCATTTTATAAATCACAGCAAATAACTACTCCCTAACTGAACTCAATCTACGTAAATTGACAGATGATGTAAAGATTTTTTTATTGGACAGCTGATTTTTGATTTTTTTGTACTGGGGAAGCTGAGTTTGAACCTGAATCTATTCTTGGCAGTGGCTTTAATTGCAGCAAAATTTCTTGCGATATTTTTTCACCCCATTCTTTGGAGGCTTTCGGTGGATAATGAATTCCATCGCTTTTAGTAAACTGATAGCTCGTTAGCTTCGAACTATCTATGTAATTACATTTTTTGCTCTCTACAAAATTTTTTAACTTTTCATTGAAGCTATTTAAATTTTGTTTCAACGGCTGCTTCGTTAAATCCGGAGGCCCAATCCAAATACAACGACTGCCTGATTCATTGACTTGCAGAATAAGTTTTTCTACAGACTTCAGCTCATTTTCAAAATCATTGATATCCCCCAACATATTTGTTCCTAATGAAATGACCGTGATTTGCGGTAAAGCTGATGACAACTCTGATTTTAAACTGTTCAGCTGATGGGATAAAGTTCGAATTTCTTTTTGCGAATCAGTTTTCTTCCAATAACCACAGTTTGTTGATTTAAAATTATTTGCTCTCTCAAGCCATGTCGATGCCGAAGCTCCGCAGCTTGAGATTGAAACTACTTTTTCACTTTGTTCACGAAGGGTTTGATCAATCACAGAACCAAACGGACCGTAACTATGAGAGTCTCCTATAAACAAAATCGACTGATAGCTTTTTTCAGCAGAAAACACAACTTGTGAACAAAACAAAATAGTGAATAATGTGATGAATTTCATAACCTCATCTTAACAAACAGATGGCTTTCAGTTTGCAAAATTATCACTCCATGAACAAAAACTGGATCGCCAAAAACACAATTTTAGCCTCAGCAGCCCTTCAACTGGTTTTAGGT
>DALYIB010000272.1:0-2817 GCA_031970595.1 Pseudobdellovibrio sp. | reverse complement strand
ATCCAAATAGCGAAAAGAAGGTGGTGTCAGTCTCTGGAGATCGAATCACCTCTATTCAAGGTCTCAAGGCTGCGGGAGATTTAAAATTAGAACTTAGTTTTGAAACAGGTCCCAGAACCGAGAATAATCCTTGGGGGATCTACGTGACCAAAGAAAAGGAATTGTAAGTAGGTCACGCAATTTAACAGCAGTTGTCCGCGCGAAATTCTTCCATATTGGAAAGCCACTCTGTCATTTGAATCTGATATTTAGAGAAGGCTTTCCAATTGATACAATAACGAGATCGGGGTCCATCAATGACACCTTTGATAAGTCCAATTTCTTTGAGAGCTTTGAGGTGCTGACTAACGGTTGACTGCGCAAGTGGTAGATCAACGACCAAATCTCCGCAAATGCATTCTTTTTTTTCAGCTAGAGTTACCAAAATAGCGAGTCTGGCTGGATGCGCCAACGCTTTTGCGAAATCTGATAAACCTACTTCTTTTTGATGAAACTCTTCTTTTCTTGCTAATGCCATATATTGATCGTATATCGTATTTATACGATAGAAATAAAGGATTTTATGAATATTCTTTTTATGTGCGTAGCAAATTCAGCAAGAAGCCAACTTGCCGAAGGCCTTGCTCGGGAGATTTTTCCAAATTTTGAAATTAAAAGTGCTGGGTCGCATCCAAGCAAACTAAATCCATTTGCAGTCCAGGTTATGAAGGAAATTGGGATCGACATTTCAAAACATTATTCAAAGTCGGTCGACGATTTGTCGCCAAAGTTTTTGGCATCGTTGGACTATGTTGTAACTCTTTGTGCAGAAGAAGTTTGCCCCGTTTTAGTGTCAAAAGCTAAGAAGCTTCATTGGCCATTTCCAGACCCAGCCAGCAAAGAAGTATTACCTGAGGGTATTTCAATAAGCCGATTCAGAGATGCCCGTGATTCGATAAAACGACGACTAGAGCAGTTCAAAGAGGAGCTCGCTCAATGACTCTTAGAAAAAGACTGTTTGTTGAATTCCTTGGTACATGTGGCCTTTTGATTGTAGTTGTGGGCTCTGGGATTATGGGAGAAACCTTATCTCAAGGAAATGCAGCCATCACTCTTTTGGCAAACTCTCTAGCCACAGGCGCAGGATTATATACACTTATTCAATGTTTTGGGCCTATTTCGGGGGCTCACTTCAATCCAGCTGTGAGTTTTACGGAATTTCTATGGAAAAAGATTTCGATCAAAGATTTTGCTTTATATTCGCTATTTCAGATTGTAGGTGGAATTGTCGGAGTATTGCTTACGCATATTATGTTTGGGCAAGCTATTTTTCAGTTATCGGAAAATAATCGAGGAGATTTTAGATTCTTTATCTCCGAGGTAATAGCAACATCAGGATTGATTCTTGTTATTGCGTTTTCTGGAAAGAGAAATGTAGAAGCTACTCCTTTGGCGGTATCTCTTTATATAATGTCAGCTTATTGGTGTACCTCATCAACTTCCTTTGCTAATCCCGCAGTAACAATTGCGAGGAGTCTCACAAATACATTTTCTGGAATTTTGTGGACTGGCGTTTTTGGATTCATTATCGCGCAAACATTTGGTGCTTTGGTCGCGTATATACTTGCAAAAAAAATCGAGAAAGCTGTCTAGCTTTAGAAAAGTTGATTTTTATCAATCTGAGTTAAGTCCAACCCTTCTCTCTAGGAGGGCTTATGAATTCAATTTGGATTCTTTTTCTCCTTTTACCCGCGTCCGCTATGGCAGACAGGGTTCGTCATGTCGAATGTCGAACGGATCAAATAGTTACTATTCGAACTGCGATGGGTATTGCGACCATCATTCAAGTCCCTGATCGTCCCAACAGTGTTGTCGTTGGCGATCAAGATAAATTTAAAGTTGAGTATCTGGACCAAGCCATCACTATCAAACCACTTCAACCAGGAGCCAAGAGCAATCTATACGTCTATACAGACTATCGAAGATTTAATGTTCAACTGATTACTGGTCCTGAAGTCTCGGCTGATTATGTTGTCTATTTGGAAAATTTAAAGTTACAACCAAAGGAAAACAAATCCTCAGTAAGGTGGAAGGGAATTATTCGATCCTTTAAAAATGAGAATATCGTTTTTGAAACTAAACGCATCGGGAAGACTAAAGATGGCGTTTTGCTGATCGAGTTTAAAGTTTCATCTTTGAAGAATGAGCCTTTTCGACCAGAGTGGATTTGGATTACGCAGGATTCAGTTAACCGTCCAATTCAGAACTTATTTCTATCGAATCTAGAATTAAAATCTGGTGAGAGTATTCAAGGGGTAATGCAGATTTTAAGAAAAGATTTGGATGATACGCAGCCTTTTCGAGTTGAACTGAGAAGAAAGAAGACATCTTATTTTACTCTTCCGAAGGTGGATTTATGGAATTAGCACCATCGCTTAAGGAGCGTATAACAAATTATGTTTTTAAAGATGCGCTACCGTTTACAAAAAAAAGAGACATTAATTGGAAAGTCATTCGGAACGCACTAGTTATAGGCGTTGCTGTTGGCGTGTTTGTCATTTTGGTCCTGCCAACTCCTAAGCAGGAACAGAAAACTTTCTACGAAAAAGCTGACGGCAGAATTAGCTCTGGATCTGCAAATAGTGCTCGAGAAAATAACCCAACTGAAGACGCACTAGCGCAGCTTCAAGGGGCACGAAGCCAAAATCTAAATGCCAGCCGAGGTCTTGATTACACTAATTACTCTGGCCGTCCTTCGGGGGTAGGAAGCGCTAGTCAAAATCAAAATAGCTCTATGATTTTATCTCGTGGAGGACTTGATGCAAAAACTCAGCTTCC
>DALYIB010000271.1:0-2828 GCA_031970595.1 Pseudobdellovibrio sp. | reverse complement strand
GAAATTCAGCGCGTTCGCGATCTGTCGATTCGTCGCTGTCAGCAGGGATTTGAAAGGTTGTAACATAACTGTATTCAACTTCAGTGGCCTGCGGTCCCCAGATCTGACTGAATCCTGACAAACTGAAGAAAACGATATTTAAAAGTAATAGACAATTTTTAATCATAAACTCACCTGTAAAAACAATTATTTATACGAATAATCGCAAGAACTAAAGTGATATTCTAGGCCCTGTAAGGGCTATCTGAATGTCAAAAGTTTGGTCAGGGAAAGGTCGAGCTAGACCTCGATATTTTTGTTTAAAAGAAATAACAACATCACAATTTAGAGTAAGCACTCGAATTTAAGAGGGGAATCTTATGAAAAAGTCGTTCTTTGTTTCTGCCGCACTTTTACTTTTATTGTCATGTCAATCATTTGCAGTTTCAGGTGGAGGGTACGAAACTCCGGCTGATTCAGCCGTGATTCAGTCCTCAGGTAAGGCCACAGTCAAACAACTTCCGCGGCGATTCAGTCTGTTTAATTGGAATATTGAAAAGGCCAAACAAGGTGATGCTTGGGCTCGCGACTTTGCGGATTTAATTCAAGATAAAGATTTAGTTCTAGTCCAAGAGGCCATTTCAGACGATATTTTTTCGAATGAAATGAAGCAAGCTCCTGGTCGATTGTGGAATTACTATGTCGCTTGGATTCGCAAAGAAGAAAAAAATTCTTCTGGATTAGCTATGGGAAGTTTCGCACAGCCGACGTCGGCGACTTTTACTCGTACGACGGATTTAGAGCCGGTGACCAAAACTTCTAAATTAGCTTCTTTTCAAACTTATAAAGTTCAAGGACTTAAAAAGGGTGAATTGCTCGTTATCAACATTCACGCGATTAATTTTGTATCCACTGAGAAATTTCAACGTCATTTGCAGCAAGTGATGGATAAAGTCGCTGCTCATGTGGGTCCGGTTATTTTTGTCGGAGATATGAATACGTGGAATAAATCACGTCGCAAGGCTTTGATGGAAACAACGGCACAGTATGGTTTTACTTATTATGACTTTGATCGTCCGAACGCTCCAGGCATGCATGAAAAATTAGATCATATTTTTGTAAAAGGACTCAAAGTTCATAAAATTGAGTCCCTGACAAATATCTTAACTTCCGATCATTACCCAATTGTGGGTGAGTTTGAAGTTGAGTAATTGAAATTAGTAACTACTGACAACGTCTCCAGTTCAAAACAAAACTGGAAGCGACTTGGGTATCTATCGTATCTAAGTTGATCATGGCCAGCGCTCTTGTATTCGAGTTTGGCAAATAGCCCACCATAATCTGAGACATTAAATCAATCGTTTGAGTTTTTGTATTACAAGCCGAGTAAATAAAGCGACCGGGTTTTTGTTTGATACTGACTTGGTAGTTCTGATTCATCGGACCGTTTAACTGAGCTTCGCGCATAGATACGATCGGTTGATTGGGAACATTTTGCGTAAAGCGATGTAATCCATAGGCGCCCGCAGGTAAGGCCACGAATCCACGATAGTCTGTTTGTTCAAGTGCATATTGATATCCAGCAGGAACATCGACATCAATCATCACACGACAGTCACGTTGCATAGAACGGGCTTGAGGGTTGGCCGAGCCTTCGCCGATTTCTACAGAATAATTATCAAAAATAATGGAAAGGATTCGACCGTCCGAAGTCGTCGCTGCCGAAGCAGTCGCTTGGTTACAACCTGATCCTGCTAGGCGAACTCCGCGGATCGCTACGCTCTGAGCAGTGGCAAATTGCGCCATGCCTAAAAGAACTGCTACTAAACTAAGCTTTTTTATTGAAATCATTTAAAATCTCCCTCTGTTACAGTGCCGTAATGACTCTTTTTTTATCTTAATAGATTCTTAAAGCAAGTTCAGAGCCAAACAGATTGATCCCTTTTATGAATGAAAGTAAAGTGTCCGCATGAAGATTTTACCTGTAGTCATGAGTGGTGGAAGTGGGACACGTTTGTGGCCTGTATCAAGAACAAAATTTCCGAAACAGTTTTGTGATTTGATCGATCAACCTTTGCATACGATGACCTTGAAGCGACTGGAAAAATATGATCCAGCTTTAATTGTCACATCGATTTTATTCCGTGATTTAACGGAATCAGACTTACGAATTCATCAGTTTAAAATTGAAAAAGCACTTTATGAACCGCAACCTAAAAATACGGCTCCGGCGATTGCCTTTGTCTGTCGCTATTTAGAAATGCAGAATCGTTTGAATCAAGTCATCGGCGTGTTTTCGTCAGATAATCTGATTTTGAACGAATCCGAATTTCACAAAGCCGTGACAGCGGCTCAGATAGCTGCGGAACAAGATCAAGTTGTGACCTTGGGAGTGAAACCTGACAAAGCGGAAACTGGTTTTGGTTATATCCAAGTTCGCGATCGCGCGGTCGGGACATTAAAACCAACGCCTGTGCTTAAGTTTCATGAAAAGCCAACTCCTGAGGTGGCTCGTCAATTTTTTAACGAGGGTTCTTATTTTTGGAATGCGGGCATTTTTGTTTTCAAAGTTTCTAAGATGATCGAATTATTCCAAAAATATGAGCCAGAAATTTGGAGCCAGTTTCAAAAATTGAAACCGGATCTTTCGAATTTATCGCAAATTTATGCCGACATCAAAAATATTTCGATTGATTACGCCATTTTAGAAAAATTGAATTCCTCTGAAATGAGCTGTGTGACTTGTGATATTGGATGGAGTGATTTAGGAAGCTGGGATTCATTGATGGAAGTCCGCGATCAACACAAAAAGCAAGATTTGCAAAATACTGTTGAAGTGGCGGCTAAGG
>DALYIB010000270.1:0-2853 GCA_031970595.1 Pseudobdellovibrio sp. | reverse complement strand
CCAAAAAATGGAATTTTCTTTTCACGTGCGTACTGAATCGCTAAAATTTTACCTTCTACGCCTCGTGTTCCAAAGCCACCGGGAACCAAAATACCGTCGACATCACCTAGCTCTGTTTTAATATTTTTTTGATTCAATTTTTCCGAATCAATATATTTGATTTCAACAGCCGCTGAATTAGCTAGGCCACCATGAACTAATGATTCATGTAAAGACTTGTAAGACTCTTTCAAATCGACATACTTACCCACAACTGCGATGTGAGCTGTTTTTTTAGGATTATTCTGGGTCTGTACAATTTTTTGCCATGCGCTGATGTTTTTACGCTGTTTTTCACCTCGGCTTAGTTTTAAACCTAAAGTTTGAATGACGAGCTCATCTAGTTTTTCTTTGTGCAAAACTAATGGAACTTCATAAATACTCGAAGAATCTTTAGCAGATATAACATGATCTTTTTTAATCGAACAAAATAAACCAATCTTAGATTTTAAATTATCATCAATTTGTTTTTCACTACGACATACTAAAAAATCGGGTTGCAAACCAATTTGACGTAACTCCTTAACCGAGTGCTGCGTCGGTTTGCTTTTTAACTCACCAGCAACAGCTATATAGGGTACATAAGTCACATGCACCAAAGCCGTATTTTGTGGCCCTAAATCCAAACGTAACTGACGAATCGCTTCAAAAAATGGCTGTGCTTCGATATCACCCACAGTTCCACCAATTTCAACCAACGCAATTTCACTGCCTTGGGCCGCTTCAAAGACCCGTGATTTAATTTCATCCGTAATATGCGGAATAACTTGAACTGTTCCACCTAGGTAGTCACCACGACGTTCTCTTGAAATAACTGAATCATAAATTTGCCCCGCACTAACAGAGTTTGATTTTTGTAAGGTGACATTCGTAAAGCGCTCATAATGTCCTAAGTCTAAATCTGTTTCAGCCCCATCTTCGGTTACATAAACTTCACCATGCTGAAAAGGTGACATAGTTCCTGGATCTACATTTAAATAGGGATCAAATTTCATCAGGGTGACTTTGTAACCATTTCCTTCAAGTAAAGACGCTAAACTAGCTGCCGTAAGTCCTTTACCTATTGATGAAACCACACCACCTGTTACAAAAATAAACTTTTGATGATTTTTACTTTTCTTCATAATAATCTTTCTACCTTCGCAATATCTTCAGGGCTATCTACACCCTGAAGACCACGATTAATTTTTTGTACTTTAATTTTTTGACCCATGTAAAGTGCACGTAATTGCTCTAATGATTCACTTTTTTCTAACTCAGTCACAGTGTGCTGACAGAATTTCTTTAAAAACTCTGTTCTAAATCCATAAATTCCCACATGCTTTAACACAAGATGATCAAAGGCACCCTCTGCAAACGGCAATCTAGAAAAAGGAATCGCAAAGCGACTAAAATATATGGCGTCATGACTGTTATTCAATAAGACCTTAACGGAATTTTTATTTTCCAGATCATCCGCTTTGAGTGGATGTCCCAAAGTGGCCATTGCTACACTTCTATCCTGAACTAATGAGTTCAAAACTAAATCGATCTCAGATGCACTTATAAGTGGCTCATCACCTTGAACATTGATCACAATGTCGAACTTCTTATTTTGCTCTTCTAATTTCATTACAGCTTGATAAATACGATCTGAACCTGTCGGACAATCAGGATCCGTCATAACGGCCACAGCTCCACATTTTTCAGCTAGATCAAAAATTTGAGAATGATCTGTGGCTACAACAACTTCAGATATTTTGGAACTTTTTTGAACGCCTTCAATCACCCACTGCAAAAGCGGTCGACCTTTAATTAAAGCCAGTGGTTTAGCTGGCAATCGAGTCGATGCATAGCGTGCCGGGATAACGACAGCTACTTTCACAGATCGTCTCCGGTCGCCGACTGTTTGATCCAATTATGATAAATAAAGTCTTCTAATTCATCGATTCCAGTTTTTTTCTCGCTCGACAATACAAAGACATGGCTTAAACGCGAATCTTTGATTTGCTGATCGATCGCTTTTTTCAAATCTGATTTTTTAACTTTATCTGCTTTTGTTAATGCCAAAGCTACTGGACGACCAAAGCTTTCTACAAAGCGACACAACAACATTTCGTCACGTGACCATTTACGACGAATATCCATCACTAAAACTAAACCTGCCAATTGATCACGGCCGGCCAGATACATTTCAATCATCGGTTGCCAGTCATCCATTTCGTCGCCGCTTCTGGCTGCATAGCCGTAACCTGGCATATCTACAAGAACGTAGCTTTCATTAAAGTTAAAGAAATTCAGCAAGCGAGTTTTACCTGGCTGTTGACTGACCTTGGCTATTTTTTGTTTCGACATCGCATTAATAAGTGAAGACTTACCTGCATTAGAGCGCCCGACGAAGGCGACTTCTTTCAAACGATGTTGAGGATACTCTTCGGTGCGAACAGCGCTTTTCAGAAAGACTACTTTTGACATGTCGAAATTATAGAAAAATTTTGCAAAATTCTCAATTCTTAGATTTATTTTCTTAAAACTTGAAAGAAGTTCCCTAAGCCTCCTTCAAATCGAATATATGCCTATTAAAGCCCTACGAATTGGTCAACTTATTGAAGTCGCTCAAAAACTCAACGAAACAAAGGGGGAAATATGACTTACACAATAGAACTCATGGATGAAAACGCTAAAAAATGGTCAATTAATACAAACGAAACTATGGGGTCAGATCAGTCTTGCCAAATACAATTGCCAGGTACTGATCTCAATGAACGACACTGTCGATTAGAAATAAAAGACCAAAAACTTTTCATCAAGGACCTTCGCTCTACAACAGGGACA
>DALYIB010000269.1:0-2890 GCA_031970595.1 Pseudobdellovibrio sp. | reverse complement strand
TTAAATCCTGAAAAATCCAATGTGGTCGAAACCAGGGCTGTTTTTTGAGTGAACTGATAGGAATCAATCACTTTTTTCTTAACCAATTTTTTCCATAAATCAAAAGCATGCTTTAAGGCCTTTGTATTGGCTTCGTGGGAAATATCTTTCACACGAACGCCGATGCCTTTGTCCGCGGCCACATAGGCAATACCACCACCCATTGTACCCGCACCTAAAACACCGATGTTTTTTACTGTTTTCGCTTTCACATCTTTATTGGCAACACCGGATGATTTTTTAACCATCTCTGTTAAATAAAAAACGTGAATTAAATTTTTTGAAATATCTGTTGTTGCGCATTTAATGAAATGCTCGCATTCGACTTCTAGGGCTCGTGTACGATCACTCATGCCGTATGTTTTGCGAATGACTTCAAGCGCTGCTAACGGAGCTGGGTAATGCCCTTTTGAAGCCTTTAAAGTGGCTTCTTTCGCTTTTGAAAAAACCACTGATTTTAATGGCCCTTCCAACAATCCTGCGACGAAACCTTTGGCTTTAAAAGTTTTACGACGTTTCCCTTTGCCGTCTTTTAAAATCTTGGCAATTTCTTTTTGAGCAAATGATTCTAATAAATTCGGATGCACAACATAATCCACTAATCCGACTTTTTGAGCCTTTTTAGCATTTAATAATTTACCCGCTAAAATCACATCTAAAGCAGCTTGGATTCCGATTGTGCGTGGCAATCGAACACAGCCACCGAAACCGGGTAAAATTCCTAATTGCGTCTCTGGCAAACCAATACGTGTCGAAGAATCTTCTGAGGCGATTCTGTAATCACAAGCTAAAATAAGCTCACAACCACCACCCGCACAAGCTCCATTCACCAAAGCCATTGTTGGCATCGGTAAATCTTCGATCATGTTAAAAATAGTTTGGCCATTTGTGACCGCATATTTGACTTCTTCTTCTGTTTTTAATTTTTGAATTTCTTCAATATCAGCACCCGCGATAAAAATTTTAGGTTTAGCTGATTTAAAAACGACAAATTTCGCATTTGATTTTTGCAGTTTTTCTAAATGTTCTTTTAACTCCATCATCACCGGAGTTGAAAGTTTATTGACTTTTTCACCTGGTAAATCAAACGTTAAAGTGACGATACCATCTGCTTCTGTCCACTGAATTGCTGCCATCTTATCCCTCATTCTCTATAATCATTGATCCACCTTGACCACCACCAATACACAATGTCGCTAAACCGAATTGTGTATTTGAACGACGCATCTCTTTCATCAACGTCACAACTAAACGCGTCCCTGTTGCACCCACTGGGTGCCCTAAAGCAATCGCTCCGCCATTGACGTTCAAAATTTCATCTCGAATTTCGCCCACCTTAGCTGATAAGCCCAATTTTTCTTGAGCAAATTTGTCTGAATCCAAAGCTTTTTGACAAGCCATCACTTGGGCTGCAAAAGCTTCGTTCAATTCAATACGACCCATATCTTTTAATGATAATCCCGCACGCTTTAAGGCAACTGGTGTTGAATAAGCTGGTCCTAATCCCATACGCTCTGGTTCAAGTCCCGCAAAAGCATAACCGCGAATTCTTGCCAGCGGTTTATAACCTAACGACTCTGCTTTTTCACGCGACATTAATAAAACCATGGCTGCGCCATCTGTGATAGGACAGGCATTTCCAGCAGTGATTGTTCCTGTTAACTTATCGACCATCGGTTTTAATTTAGCTAATGCTTCCATCGTCTGTTCGGCACGAGGACCAATGTCTTCTGTAATCACTTCTTTAAAATCTGGCTCTAAATAAACAGAACAAATTTCTTCTGCCAATTTCAATTTGGCGGCGACAGCACGTTGATGCGAACGAAGAGCAAATTGATCTTGAGCTTCACGAGTCAAGCCCCACTCTTTTGCAAGAATTTCAGCTGTTCCCATCATATTAATTCCGACAAAAGGATCTGTTAAACCTTCGACAATCGCAATGATCGGTTTGTATTTTGTTTTCGCCATCGGTGGCGTAGTCACCATTTCTTTGATCTGTGACAAATCGGCTTTCAGCCAATTCCACAAAGCTGCCAGTCTTTGACCACCCGTTTTTGCAGATCCTAATTTTTCAATAATACCTGTAATCGCCGGAGGCATAATCAACGGCATTTGCGACATGCTTTCCGTTCCGCCAGCCACAACGACTTCCATTGTTCCTGATTTAATTCTTTCAAAACCTGTCGAAATACTTTCTAAAGCAGAAGCACAATTTCTGTGAACTGTCATCGCCGATGTCTTCATCGGAATTCCGGCATTCAAAGCTACAACTCGCGAAATATTCACAGCATCGCTCGGCGAACCCGTATTGCCGACGATCACTTCGTCAACAATTTCAGTATTTAAATTTGTCCTCGCAATTAAATCCTTCAGCGCGTACTGTCCTAATTTCGCAGCATGCACAGTTTTTAATTTACTGCCCGCTTTTGCAAACGGCGTTCGAACGCCTTCTACAATAACAACGTCTCTAGGTGATTTTTGATTGGAACTTTGTGTGCTCATAGATGTGATCCTTTGTTAGATACCAAATATGGTAGCTAGAAATTTAACCAGTGGCAATTGACGCCTTTAGACAACACACTTTTAACACTGGAATAAAGGCTTGTTTGTTCAAATTATCCTTCATAGAATGAATGCTCTATTTCATCGGAGGACAACTTGAATAAAACTATGGACTCATCCATGACTGAAAAACTCACCGAAAAATTAACCGACAAATTGACAGAAAAACTAACAGATCGCCAAGTTCTCGATCAACAAGCTCTTGATTTTCACAAAAACGGTCGTCCAGGAAAAATCGAAGTCATATCGACAAAGCCTTGCAACACTGAAAAAGGTCTAGCACTTGCTT
>DALYIB010000268.1:0-2903 GCA_031970595.1 Pseudobdellovibrio sp. | reverse complement strand
GAACCATCGGCATGACCTATAAAAATACTTATCAAAAGTTTTTGTGGCTGACTCGTCAAGCGCAAGCTCAGTTAAAGATTCAGTCATACAGCTGCCAAGTTTTACAATTTGATGAAATGGAGACGATCGAGCATTCGAAATGTAAACCCTTATCGATTGCGATCTTTGTGAATGAAAATTATCAGATTTTGTCTTTGAAAGTAGCGGTGATGCCTGCTAAAGGACGATTGGCTGAAATCAGTCGTTTAAAGTATGGCATTAGAGTCGATGAGCGAGAAGCTGTGTTAGAAAAATCCTTTCAAGATATAAAGAATCAATTAAAAGAGACTCCGGAAAATATCATGTCAGATGCGAGATCCAGTTACGGGAAATTTGTCAGAAAATATTTTCCAAATAGTCATTACGTAGTGCACTCGAGGGCGGATAAAGAGCGACATCGAGACCGGTTGCATGAGCGAATGCACAAGAAAGTATTTGATCCACTGTTTGCATTAAATCAGAGGTGTGCTTTATTAAGAAGTCATATTCGAAGGTTAACCCGCAGAAGTTGGTGTACGACCAAAAAGAGAGAGAATTTACAAGGACATTTGGATTTATTTGTGGCTAGCCAGTTCGGATTACCATTAAAGTAAAATTAAATTCAGTTCAGATTGATAAAAAAATCCCCCAGGGACAACCTAGGGGATCAGTTTCTAACGTTACTGAAATCGCGTTAATGCTTCTTTCATCACAATAATTTGATCTTTGGATTGCTGCAAAAGCAACCGATCGTTGGCAATGACATCTTCATCTGCATTCGCTACAAACTTTTCATTCGAAAGTTTATTTGTTAAAAGCTGAACGTCTTTTTCCAATTTTTCGATTGTTTTTTGAATACGCTTAATTTCTTCGTTAAAATCAACAAGGCCTTCCAATGGAATAATAACCTGGGCGCGTGCCTCTTTGACTGCAATTGTATTTACAGCACATTTATTCATGTTGCCAGCGTCACCAATATCCAAAGATTCAAGACGACCTAATGTCATTAAAGCCATTCTGTTTTCAGAAAGGATTTTTTGAACATCGTCTTGTTGGACACCAATTCGAATCGTTAACTTGGTTGCAGGACTGATGCGGTTTTCGCCGCGGATATTGCGAATCGCTGTGATGACTTCTTTGACGATATCAATTTCGTATTCAGCCTGAGCCGTACCTAATGATAAAAATTCTTTGTCATTCGTTGGATTTGGATATTGGTCAATGATACAAGCTTCACCTTTGATTGGTAATTTCGAATAAATTTCTTCGGTGATAAACGGGCAGAATGGATGTAACAATCTGACTATGCGATTTAAAACCTGAGCCATCACTAACTGAGTAGCATATTTTTCATCAGCATTGGTCGAAGCCATAATGGGTTTTGTAAATTCGATATACCAATCACAGAACTGATTCCAAACAAACTGATACAAGGCCGTAGCGGCATCTGAAAAGCGTTCATTTTCTAAATGATCATGTACGTCTTTTTCCACTTGCGCTAATTTGGAAATGATCCATTGGTCAAACACGCTCATGTTGATTTTTTGTGGTAACGCTTTGACCCCATCGGCAGG
The DNA here is from genome assembly GCA_031970595.1 of Pseudobdellovibrio sp. Classification (GTDB taxonomy): domain Bacteria; phylum Bdellovibrionota; class Bdellovibrionia; order Bdellovibrionales; family Bdellovibrionaceae; genus Pseudobdellovibrio. The sequence goes on along the minus strand of DALYIB010000268.1, from coordinate 1,311 downwards.
AGCTTTGAAATCATTTAAGTTGGATAAGGCAAATCGAGCTGCATTCCAAATTTTGTTCATAAAATTGCGGTAACCTTCAACTCGCTGTTCACTGAATTTAAAGTCTTTGCCCGTGTTCAAATGAGCCAAAAAGTTAAAGCGCAAAGCATCTGCGCCGTATTTATTGATCATATCAAATGGATCAATTGAATTTCCCAAAGATTTGGACATTTTAATGCCCTTGCTGTCACGAACCAGTCCATGAATATAAACTGTTCTGAATGGGACGTCCTTTTTGAATTCCATCGACATCAACACCATACGAGCCACCCAAAAGAAAATAATATCATGACCAGTCACCAGGTAACTGGTTGGATAAAAAGTTTTTTGAGTTTCAATAGAATGTTCAGATTCCTCTGGCCAGCCCATTGTTGAAAAGGGCCATAAGGCCGAGCTGAACCAGGTGTCTAAAACGTCCTCTTCCTGAGAAACTTTCGTGCTGCCACAGTGTTCGCATTTTGTCGGATCAGTTTCTGAAACAGTGTGTTTATTGCAGTCCGTACAATGCCATGCAGGAATTCGGTGGCCCCACCACAATTGGCGTGAAATACACCAGTCTTCGATGATATTCATCCAATGAAGGTAAACCTTGGTCCACGATTCTGGTTGAAAACGAATTGTTCCAGATTCGACAACACGTTTCGCAGGAATGGCCAATTGATCCATTTTCATAAACCATTGATCAGACAACATCGGTTCTACGACCGCGTTTGTACGCGAACAATAACCCACATTGTTCATGTGAGGTTCTTCTTTCACCAGAAGACCTAAATTTTTTAAATCTTCAACGATTCTTTTACGCGCTTCTTGAACTTTTAATCCCGCATAAACTCCGGCGTTTTCATTCAACTCACATTTCTTATTTAAAATGTTAATCATTTCTAGCTTGTGAGTTTTTCCAATTTTATAATCGTTAAAATCATGTGCCGGAGTAATTTTAACAACTCCAGAACCGAAAGCTTGATCGACATAAGTATCGGCGATGATTTTAATTTTACGATTGATCAAAGGAATTGTAACAGTTTTCCCAATCAAGGATTGATATCGTTCGTCATCCGGATGAACACAAACAGCCGTATCACCCAACATAGTTTCAGGACGAGTTGTGGCGATTGTTAATAACTGATCTGTGCCATCTACTGGATAGTTGATGTGATAAAGAACGCTTTTTGTTTGTTGATGTTCAACTTCCAAATCTGAAATGGCTGATTCAAGAGGCCCACTCCAGTTCACCAGTTTTTGTCCCTTATAAATAATATTTTTTTTGTACAA
>DALYIB010000267.1:0-2931 GCA_031970595.1 Pseudobdellovibrio sp. | reverse complement strand
GATGGTATTCCGAGTTTTACGAAATAAACTTCCGAATTGAAAATATAACGCAATACTTTTGTCTGTTAAACTGGCTGATATAAGTCAGTTCGTTCGTGACTGACTTCAAATCTTACTGAAACTATCTTATTCAAATCGTTTCAGTTGGCCTTGAATTTTTATATTTTACTTTTCATTCAATTATTGTGTTATCTTGTTTTAAGTTAATCAGCTAATTTTGAGTTTTTGTTCATTCTGTTCATATCCTCCGAAAAAGCGCTCAGCCTATGGAGGTTTTATGAGTACTAAGTTATATGTTGGCAATTTGCCATATTCCGCAACCGACGAATCCCTTGCACAAGCATTTTCTGAATACGGAACTGTGCAATCTGCAAAGATTATTATGGATCGTGATTCAGGTCGCAGTAAAGGTTTCGCTTTTGTTGAAATGTCGACAAAAGAAGAGGCCAACCAATCGATCAGTCAATTAAATGGAGCGCAGCTAGACGGTCGCTCGATTAATGTTTCTGAAGCCAAACCGATGGTTCCAAGAAATTCAGGTTCTAGATCTCGTAATTACTAGTTTTCATTTTTCAAAAATTGAAAATCTTGAAACCGGCCTATAGGGTCGGTTTTTTATTAGAAAGGCCTTACTATGACAGCTCAAATTATTTCGTTTAATTGTATTCTTCGAAACAGCGCTGGACAGATCATCAGCTCGACCTACAACAAAGACGTCCTGACCAGTATCAATAATGACAAAGCCGTATTACTGGGATTGGCGCAGGGATTACAAAGTGTTCAAAAAGGCGATAAGCGCGTGATTCGTTTAAAGGCTCAGGAAGCTTATGGCTTTTACGATCCTAAGAAAGTCATTTATTATCCGCGCAAAAGACTTTTGAAGGATATCCGTGTTGGTGAAACCGTCACGATTATCAGTAAAACCGGAGTTTCTAGAACTTATAAAGTCGCGTCTTTGCATGCAGATATGGTCAGTTTGGATGGAAATCATCCGTTGGCAGGTCAGGATTTAGTTTTTGAAATTGAAACCTTGGATGCCCGTGACGCCACGCCGGCCGAAATCGATGCCGCCAGTAATGATATGTCCGTGCAATTACTGCACTGATATCTATCGACTTACTTTTTCCATTTCAGCAGAACTAAATATCCAGCGATTACAGAAACTGCTGACAAGTTGACAAGCACATTAAAATCGTTTGAATTTGGCAACAATGTCCCGATTAAAAATAAAATCAATGTCGCAAAACTGGTCAAAGAAACTCCGACGCCATTGACCCGGCCGCGAACGAGGGCCGGAATAAATATTTGTCGGGCTTCGGATTCGGCGATTGAAAATCCATAAAGACCGATTCTGGAAAATAAAATCATGAGCAAAAACAAATAAACCGATCCCTGAAATTCTAAATTAAAAAATAATGCGGCTAAAGCGACGCATAAGGCCTGAAAACCTAAAAGAATTTTGCTTGCTAAAATTAAACCCCATTTTTTATTCATCAGTGGGAACAAAAAAGTTGGAATCATTCCAAAAAAAGCACCTAGTCCGCGAAATAATGAAATTTGAAATTCACTGAGTTTATTTCCGTCCTTTAAAAATCCGGACAGCAAGACTCCGTGTGGACTGAGTACCGATAGCCACAAAAAAGCATAAGCAATCATGGGAATTACAAATCGAGCATCGTTGAAATCTTTGATGCCGGCAGAAAATTCCTGAATAGGGTTAACAGAGGAAGACGGGTCAACAGGCTTTTCTGTTAAATTTAATTCTGGAATTGAAGTCAGTAGTATATATTCAGGTATAAAGGTGATAAAATTGAGCAGCGCTACAATTGAAAAACCGATATTCCATGTTTCGGTGTTGGGAATGAGCATCACAGCTCCTGCGAAAATAGGTGCACTGACCTCGGTGAATAAATCAATTCGTTTCAGTCGGCTATTAAATACAGGTAGTTGTGATTCTGGTATTAAATCGGCTGCCAAGTCATATCCAACGCTGATTTCCATCAGCGTTGAGCCCAAAGAGCCGATAATGCCAATAATTCCTAAACTGAAATAGATTATCCAATAGGTTCGTGTATGTTCAGTCGCCAATATTGTTGAAAACTGAGAAATCAAAAACCATGTTAATAATACGGCTAAAGTTTGAGACCCAATTCCCAGTTTGTATATCGACGTTCTAGGAAAGCGATCAATCCAGCGCAGAACAAGAGGATTTAAAAAAAATTGGGCGATTTTGGAAATTAAATAATATCCAGCCACATTTTGCAATTGTCCTGGAAACAACGAAATCAAGACCAAAGGAATTGCAAAATCCCAAGCTTGATCGCCAAAACGGGTCAAAAATCGACTGAAAAGTATTTTAAAAGATATTGACATGATATCCCCCAGGGGGGGATCCTAGTTTCATGAACAAGAAAAGTCAAAAAGTAAAAACACACAAGCATTCGCCTTCTTTGAAAAAAGCTGTTCATCCCGCTCAACATCCCCATGTTCATCAAACTCACGACGGAGTTAAAAAACGATTGCAGCGTGCTTCGGGCCATTTAAATAAAGTCATTCGAATGATTGAATGCGAAGAAAAATGTATTGATATTTCGATGCAATTGCACGCGGTTGTTAAAGCCCTCATCGAAGCTAAAAAAACAATCATTCATGATCATCTCGAGAATTGTTTGAATGAGGAAAACCTCAGTTCGTCCGATCTGAAAGAGTTCAAAGATATAACTAAGTATTTGTAATAAATCTGTTACTTTCGCGGTGGCCAATTCATTTGGATGGCTTGATCTAATAATTGATTCAGGCGCAAGGCTTGTTTCAGATCACTGACGACGGTGTCCGAAAATTTTTCGGAAGAAAATTCTTTGACGGAAACAGTTTTATAGACGACAAATTTTTTCAAACGAATCCAGTCGATATCAGAATGGTCGGCGTTAA
>DALYIB010000266.1:0-2951 GCA_031970595.1 Pseudobdellovibrio sp. | reverse complement strand
TTTTTAATTTATAATTTAAAAAAAAATCTTATTTTTTAGCTTCGATTTCAGATGTTGTCATCGAATAATAAACTGTGACTTTTCCACCTTTTTTAACATCGCCCGTGATTTTGGCCTGAGCTGTTTTTTCAATTTCGAATTTTTCACCTTTTTTATCGACGATGATTTTAGAATCAGTGATTTCAACAACTGTTCCTGTGACTTGGTAGGTTTTACCAGCAAAAGCGAAAGTAGATGCCAATAGGGTGATTGATAATAGAATAGTTTTCATTTTGATTCTCCTTATGAGACATCTTAAAAATAAATTAAAACTTACGTCTAGTTATTTTTTAAAAAACCTGTGTTATTATAATAGCATGCACAACGATGTGAATCTGCATATCCCTACGCCTGAAATTCATCCAGAAATCACCCCGGACAGATCCAGCTCGGTCAACTGGCCGCGCAATCAAATGCAAAAATATGATTTTTCTGAAGGCACTGATTTTAATGGCGGATCACAAAAACGACATGGTTTTAAGCTGGCGTTGTGGACAATGACTTCGGCCTTAGTGGATCATTCTATTTTACTGGGTATGACTTGTTTGTTTTTACTGACAGGTTTAATTGTACTGCAATCCACATCCGGTGGTTTACTGACCCAGCATCAACTTTTGAACATGGGACTTGGTGTTTATCTATTGTTGGCTGTTAGCTATTTTGTGTTGCTTCGATTATTTATCGGGGCCACGATTGGTGAATACAGTTGCGGAATTCGTGTAGGAAAACCCAGTGAACGAATGAAGCAAACGTATTTTTTAAAGATTTTTATCAGAATTCTAATCATTTCTTGTACGGGATTTATTATGTTACCTGTGCTATCTATCTTGTTTCGAAAAGATTTTGCCGGACGCATTTCTGGTTTATCAATTTATTCTTTGAAGTAAAGCACAAACCTCATAATGTCGAGTTTGTGGGAACTGATCGACAAGGGTTAGTTTTTCAATTTTGTAATACTCAGCTAAGGCCTCTACGTCTTTTTGCAAGGTTTCAGGAAAACAAGAAACGTAAATGATTTTGTCAGGACTTTTTTGCAATAAAACTTGGGTAAAACCAGATAATCCTGATCGTGGAGGATTCACTAATGCTACGGGAATTGGTACCGAAGTTTCACTGTTCACAATAAGCCGATCTTTGAAAGATTGCGTATTCAGTTTTAAACATTCAATCGCAAAGGAATCATTTTCGAAAGCATAAACTGTAACGCCTGCTTTTAAAAGCTGTGTGGTAAATGGTCCGATGCCAGATCCATATTCGTAAAGAGCTTGCGCTCTCAGCGATTCAGGTGCAATCCAGTCTAATACTGTTTGGATAAGAAGATCGCCTGTTTTCCAGCCAGGTTGGGTAAAGCTGCTAATAGCGCAATACATGGGCTGGTTCAGTGCTTGAAACCAAATGTCTGGTAAAGGATCGGTTAACTTTAACTGTTCAGAATTAAAGGAATTCGGATCCAGAGTTTTTTTACGCTGTCCAATTTCAATGGAAAACTTTTTTGAAAGGTTAATTAAGAAATTCTTTTCTATTAAAAGTTGTTTGATATCTGTGTTGGCTAAATCAAGCCAAAGACCCCATTTGTTTTCCGGTGATACGCGTAAACGAAGACTTCCCTTTTTAAAAGGAAAGGACCGATTTTTTAATTCGTCATAAGCCTTTTTCAATTCAGGCGTCAGCTGCCAACAAGTTGACAAGGGAATGAGCTGTTTTTCTGTGCTATACAAGCCCATAATTTGATTTTCTACAGTAAAGTCAAAGCGAGTTCGATGACCTCGGTCTCCGGCCGTTTTGACTTCTATAGCTATTTGAGTATTTAGTTTATTTTTAAGGTCATTTTTCTTAGACTCTAACTGTTCAGAATAAGGAATCGACCAAAGTTGACAACCGTTACATGCGGGCTTGGGAGTCTGCTTATTTTGATCATTTACATAAGCAAAAGAGTGAGGACATATGTCATTTTTGGGTTCTAATAAATTCATTTTAAACTCGTTGGTTTCCAGTATTCTAGTTTTATTTTTACTTCCAGTCTACTCTTCGGTGGATGCGGATAAGAATTCTTTTGTAGACCAGCCCAATAGCCTCATCACTCAATCGCGTCAACTGACTTTTGTAGGTCCACGAGCGGGTGAAGGATATTTTAGCGCAGATGGAAAAAAAATGATTTTTCAATCCGAGCGTTACCCAGGAAATCCTTTTTATCAAATGTACCTATTGGATTTAACTACGCAACAAACACGTCGAGTTTCTACGGGACAAGGACAAACAACATGTGGCTGGATTCACCCGAACATGAATAAAGTCATGTGGTCTTCGACTCATTTAGATCCGAAGACACAGGAAAAAGTAAAGACTGAATATGAAAAAAGAAACAGTCCTATCAAGCAAAAATATTCTTGGGCCTTTGATGATCAATATTCTATTTTCAGTTCTGATTTAGATGGACGCAATATTCAACGTTTAACGACGGCCAAAGGTTACAATGCCGAGGGATCTTATTCCCCAGATGGTCGATCGATTGCATTTGCTTCGAATCGTAAGGCTTACGAAAAAAAATTAACTCCTGAAGAACAAAAAATGTTCGATCGCGATCCTTCGTATTTCATGGATATTTATATTATGGATGCCGATGGTAAAAATGTCCGTCAATTGACGACAACGGCAGGCTATGACGGGGGGCCTTTTTTTAGTCCAGATGGTCAAAAAATCACGTGGCGTCGTTTTTCGGCAGATGGTTCTAAAGCCGAAATCTACACAATGAATATAGATGGATCCGAGCAAAAACAAATTACAAACTTGGGATCTATGTCATGGGCGCCATTTTATCATCCTTCGGGTGATTACATTGTTTTTGGAACATCGGTTTTAGGGTTTGCGAATTTTGAACTTTTTATTGTGGATGCGACCTGGAAACAAAAACC
>DALYIB010000265.1:0-2952 GCA_031970595.1 Pseudobdellovibrio sp. | reverse complement strand
GCGTACATACTTTCCTCCATAAGAAAGATTTATAAAACAAAGACCTTTTGTGCCATACCGGCTAGTTGTCGGTCAACACCGAATTCAAGATCCCACGAAATGTCCTGTTGTAATGACCCATTTAATGTGTTAATCGGGTCATCATGAAAAAACTCACCGAACTACCGAACTTAACTTGGACTGACAACGAAGAAATTAATTCGATTTTAATAGACCTGAACGACCTGTTGGGTGTTTTTTGGGCACAACAAGGGAGAATTGGTGAAACTAGCGACTGGAAGCGCTCTGTCCTGGAGGGATTGAATTTTTTTTCATTAGACATCCCCCTTTTAGCCAATTGGGTGAAAAACGCCCCCGATGAAATCGATCCCTTTTTAAAATCCGGACTGTTTTTGTTTTGGTTTGAAACCCTGTATAACCGCGAAAATGATCCCACCCATTATGGCAGTTTGTTGGCAGAAAAATTTATTTTTACTGATGATCAAAAGCCGCTTCTGATTCATTCCTTAGCCAGCGAAATTATTCAAAACAGATTTTTATATTGGAATCTCATCGAGCAAAGCCAAAAAAATAATTACGACATCACCGCTTGGTTAAAGCTGTATTTAAATATCTTTTTAAGTTTGCTACAGACCAATTTCGAAAGTCTGAATTTAATTAATTTCAAAAACGATTATTTGAAATACTTGAGCTTGCAGCTGAGCGAAAGACAAGTTCATTTTTTATGTAAATATTTGGACGACAGAAATAAGCAGTCCGACATCAAATTAACCAACGAATATGTGGTGTCTGTCGCAGGTTGCAGCCGTGAAACAGCCAAGCGTGACTTGGCTGTTTTAGTCAAAAAAGGAGTCATAAGCAAAATGGGTTCGGGGCGATCCGTTGAGTATGAAATTTTAAATTAACCTAATTTCTGGTTGTAAACGATATTTTTTCAGGCGCTTATATAATCAATTTATGATCTTATACAAATTTTCGCAAAGTTGCGATTACAGTCGGAAGCCAAATATATTTACTAAAAAAATATGTGCCCGATACAACAATTAGATTAGCACAGACCAACATAATCAACGTCATTGTGTACGCGATTTTAGATTCGGCCAGCAACTTCTTTCTGATAAACAATTCCGCTAAAATCAAATTTGGTATATAGAAAAAAAATGACATGATTATATCAAAAACACCATCAAATGCTTTTGTATGGCCTATTCTGCCAGTCAGAAATTCCCAAAATCCGTACTCCATTCGGTATAACCAAGAACCCACTACCAAAGCAAATAGTCTGATCGCCCACGCTTGGTGCTGATTAAAGTTTCTATTTTTTGCATTGATATGTGCGCCTGCAGCACAAATCAATACTAAAAATCCATAGAGTCCAAACCCTAAGTTCATCGGCCAACCACCAATAGTGCCCTTAACAAAAACAAATCCTAAACCGCCAACTCCGACGACATAGCACGAAAACAAATATAGTTTTCCAAGGGTTCTGTGCAAATGCGGATAAGATTCTCTGACTTTTTTGAGTAATTGAATTGGACCAAGTAATAATAAAATGGCTCCACTCAAAAAATGAATTCCAATTAAAAAATTAGCTGCTAGTTGATCTTTGGTATAAAGATTCGGCAACAACACATTCCATTTTTCTGGATTCCCGAGAAAAATAGATCCGACATAGTTGGCCAAAATATATATAGCAAAACCAAAAATGCTCAACCAAGTCAAACCAATGAGTAAGCGCACCAACCATACTAAGTATTGCTTTTGATTCATGAATTGAGCTTATCTAATTCATTCAGGTATTACAATTATTTTGATTTTTCAACTTTCTATTCCGCCGCCGAAAACACCTAATTGTGATTTGGCTGCGTTGGCAAAAAGAGTCTAGAGCGCCTACAAAAATGAGCGCTCCATCTATTATGATTTAAAAAACTAATCAAAAATCTCGTATTGTTCCATGTGGTACGAAGGTTCGATTTTAAAAGCCAGCGAGTGACCAAATTTTTTCTCGAGATGTTCAAGCGTTTCGTTTTCCTCTTCGTAAATCCAGTCAACGATGTCGGCGTGGCAATGCACAATCAGGCTTTTCTTTTTATTTTCAACAAGGCCTACTTCGCGCTCGATGTCGCGGAAAATTTCGTTAGCGATGGTTGATTTGCGTTTGATATAACCTTTGCCGTCGCAATATGAACAAGGCTCGCAAAGTGTTTTGACAATACTTGGGCGAATGCGCTTACGAGTCATTTCAACAAGACCCAGCTCGGACATAGAAATAATATTCGTACGGCTGCGATCTTTTTTAAGCTCTTCTTCAAGGGCTTGTAAAACTTGTTCGCGGTGAACTTCTTTCTCCATGTCGATGAAATCAATAATAATAATTCCGCCGACATTGCGGACACGCAATTGATGCGCAACTTCTTTGACCGCTTCAAGATTTGTTTTCAAAATAGTGTCTTCTAGGTCTTTTTTACCGACGTATTTTCCTGTATTCACATCGACGACAACGAGGGCCTCGGCCTCGTCGATAACAATATAGCCGCCGGATTTCAACCAAACCTTACGTTCGACAGCTCGGGAAATTTCTAAATCAATATCATACAGATCAAACAGCGGTTTTTTCTCTTCGTACAGAATGATGTTTTGTTTGTACTTAGGCATCAATTGCGAAACAAACTTGCTCACTTTTTTATAAACTTCTGGATCATCCACCCAAACAGTTGTGACATCTTCGCTCATGAGGTCGCGCAGCGCTCTTAATTCAACATCCAGTTCGGCGTGAACAAGGCCTGCGGTTTTTTTCTTTTCATAATTTTTGTGAATTTCTTTACCAAGACGATCCAAATATTCAATATCCGATTTCAATGATTCTTCGGTGGCTCCTTCAGACGCGGTACGAACAATGACTCCGCCTGAAGGATTAATTTTTTGAATCAATGATTTTAAGCGATCTTTTTC
>DALYIB010000264.1:0-2953 GCA_031970595.1 Pseudobdellovibrio sp. | reverse complement strand
AACGCCCCAAAGCTTGTGAAAGCTCTCCTTGAGCGGCTTGGAAAATTTTTAATTTTTCCGGAGTCATCTGAGTAGGATCGATTGTCACCTGAGTCGCTTTGGCACGAGCATTGACAACACCTTCCAGTGTGTCCTTTTCGTGTTTCGCGTAACCTTTAACAACTTCAACAAGGCTTGGAATTAAATCCGCGCGACGCTTGTACTGATTTGTAATTTCCGCCAAAGTCGCCTCAACTTCATTTTTCTGCTGAGGAATGCTTTGCAATCCACAAGCACTCAATACAAAAACAGAGGCCAACAATAATAATTTTTTCATTTTTTTCTCCTAAAACAGTCAATGAGTGACTTCTTAATAATGGGTTCAATTTTAAATTAGTCAAGAATATCCCAAATATGATAACCTGACTTTCTGTGAATAAATTCAACCTTAAATACAAAGACTTTACTGATTTCATTGCGGTGTACAAGCCCGAGGGCTTTCGCACACACAAAGTCAGTGAAAACCAATTGGGTTTCGTTGAAACTTTATCACATATATTAAATACTCCTTTGTGGGTCGTTCATCGCCTGGACAAAGAAACTTCGGGCACAATGCTGTTTGCAAAAAGCAAAGAATCAGCTGCGGAAATTTCAGCGCTTTTCGAAAACCATCTTATTCACAAGACATACTTATTTTTAACAGATCGCAATGCATCGTTCAAATCGATAAAAATAAGCTCTTGTATCGAAAAAAGGGATAATAGCTTTCATTCTTACAATGCCTCACCAAGCAACTCGGAAACAGAATTTGAATGGATTCAAAATATCGGCGCCTTCCAATTATGGAGGGCTCTGCCAAAAACTGGAAAGCCCCACCAAATTCGGCTGCACGCCCAAGATGCTGGAATTCCTATTCTGGGCGACAACGAGCACGGAGGCACAGTTTATCACCGTCTGTGTTTACATGCCCAGAATCTGAAATGGACGCTGAATCAAACGGATTACAACCTCGAAAGCCCACTGCCACCTTCTTTTTGTCAGACAGAAACCGGACTGACACAATTTTTTGCGGATCAGTGGTTTCGCCTGAGTCAACTGTATACCTGGAGTCCTGATCAATGCTTTCGCTTGATCGATTATTCAGAACAAAAAATAGTCGCTGATGTCTACGGAACGACGCTGTGGGTTTATTGGTATCGGGATCAAGCACCGAAAGTATCTGAAATTCAAGAAATACAACTGTTTGCAAAAAGTAAAAATATAAACAGTGTTGTTCGTCACATGGTCAACCGCGGCCAAGGGGTTGGCAATAAAGAACAACAACAGCAAATCACATTGTCAGAGCAACAGCCCGCGACTTGGTGGGCTTATGAAAATTCACTGAAAGCTTTACTGAAAACAGATGGTGGATTTTCACCGGGATTATTTTTGGATCAATCGGAAAATCGCAAATGGGTTGTTCAAAATTCAAAAAATAAAAATGTCTTGAATTTATTTTCTTATACGTCCCTTTTTTCAGTCGCTGCGGGCCTGGGCCAAGCCCACAAAGTCACGACTGTGGATGCCAGCAGTTCTTTTTTAAATTGGAGCAAAGAAAATTTTATCTTGAACAACTTAGATCCGGCTTTGCATGAATTTTTTGTCCAAGATTGTTTGTTGTTTTTAAATGGATCCATCAAACGCAATCGAAAATGGGATTTAATCATTTGCGACCCTCCTTCGTTTGGCCGAACTAAAACCACTGTTTGGAAAATCGAAAAAAATTTGCCAGACCTGGTTCAGGCGTTGTGGGCTTGTTTAGCTCATAATGGGACTTTGCTTTTTACCTGCAATTATGAAAATTGGGATTTAGATCAACTGAAGGATGTCTTCAAAAGAACTTTAAAAAATCAAAAATTCAAAATCGAAAATTTACCACCCAACACGATGGATTTTGGTTTTTACGACGAAAAGAAAAACCCCACGAAAGGATTATTCCTCGTTAAAAACTAAATGGTTCAATCATTAACCGCCGCTGTAATTTTGCTGAGCTTCGCGAATTTCTTTTAACTTTTTAGCCTTTTCGATTTCTTTGTTTTTTTGTTCGATCACTTTTTGCGTGAATTCAGTGTATTCCGTCTTTTTCAAGTAAGCATCCAAAGCCTTCATCAATTGCGCTTCAGATCCTTTTTCCATATTGTAAATCACTTTTTTAGGTGTATTTGAACTGGCCATTAATAAAACCAGCGGGTGTGAATAATTCAAAGCATAGTCACGTAATTCATCGGCCTTGAATGAATTGTACATCCCTTTAAAAAAAGCCGCAAAAGGAACAGCCGGACCTAACAAGGCACCGCCAAACATCACAGCCAAACTGTCTTCTGTTTTTTTATCTTGCTTTTTAGCACCCGATAAAGCTTCAAGAATTTGCTCTTCTTTAAGACCTTCTTTATCTGTTTCATTTAAGTAATTTTTCAGTTCTGCTAAATTAGCGCGGATATTATAGGTTTTGCAGTGTTTGTATTCAGCCACGCCATATCGATCCCAACGGCTGGGGCAAAACGCGAATAATTCAACAATTTCAGGCTGGTCTTTTAAAGGCTGTAAACTATATAAATTATAACTATCCACAACCAAATCGGCGCGAACTGTTGAAGATAATAAAACCATGAATGCTAAAATTGTTTTTTTCATAATACACCTCATGAAAAAATCAATTCAAAATCAAGACCGACTGAAATGAAATAATTTAGACTTCAGATCAAAATAAAAGCGCAGTACCAATTTTTGTTGAACAGCAACATGTTTAAAGTGTCTCAGAATGAGATTATTTTTTGGATAAAATACTTTCCGCCGAATCCAAAGTTCTTAAAGCATACTGGGCTTTCAGAATACGAATTTGTTCGGTCGTGACATCGACATTGGTTCCACGCTGCTTCAGTCGACTTTGTGAAATTTGATATAAACACAAAGCTCCCGCCACCGAAATATTAAA
>DALYIB010000263.1:0-2960 GCA_031970595.1 Pseudobdellovibrio sp. | reverse complement strand
AACCAACAAAAAAATCCCAACGACACGCACTAAAAGAATCGACGGTGTTTGTTCAGCAACTGGCCTATGCATATAGTCCACATACGCCAATCGTATTTGAAAACATTTTTATACATTTTATTTTTAATTTTAAAATGAATTCCAAATTCCGCTTCATTGGTCAAAGGGTCAAAATATTTTTGATCCCAAAAATAAGTAAAACCTTTATGTCGTGTTTTATCTGTAATGGAATCAGTGCATTGTGTGCCACCAAAAATATCAACAATAAAAATACCATTTTTATTTAAAGAACTTTGAACATTGGCAAAGTAATTTCTTAAAATAGAGCGGTCCTTAAAAAAGAAATAAGAAAAATTCACTGCTGCAACAATATCTGCTTTGGGTAAGTTTTTTTGTAAAACATTTTTTTGGACTAAAACAATTCGTCCTTGCTGATCATGATTTAACTTTGAAATATAGTTCTGACGTCCATAATTCATAGGCTCTGGATCTAAATCCAGACCCACTGATTTAAATTTTTTATTCAATTTCACCCATTCACAACTGATCGCACCAGTTCCGCAAAAATCTTCTCGTAAGACTGTCGGCTTTAAAGATCTGCCACGGATATCAATGTATCGATCTAAATAAAATTGCACGTCTTCTTCCGGCGACTGAACAGCTGTTTTGTACAATAAATACTTATCAAATGGATATCTTTTCGAAGAGCGCGAAGGATGACCTTCATCACCCTTCAGCTTTGACTTTTTCTTATAATGTTGATGCTTAATCTTGATGGGATCTTTCATTCAAATTCTTTCTTACGGAACTTCCGCGCAAATTTCGCGGATCGCCTGTTCAATGTCATGCTTTTGGGGAACGCTGGCATCTTCTAGATTCGGATGCAAACCGATGCCTGGAACATTTTTCCCAGCAACGACACGCGGACGCGCCATCAATTCGTAAAACAATTCCTGGGTCACACGGTAAGCTAAGTGTTCACCAAAGTTCGTAACCTCTGTATCTTCGTTTACAAATAAAACACGACCTGTTTTTTGAACAGAGGTTTTAATCATATCCCAATCGTAAGGATAGATCGAACGCAGATCGATCACTTCGACTGAATAGCCTTCCGCCTTTAATTGATCTGCCACTTCATTACATAACAGTAAATGACGACCATAACTGACAACTGTGATTTGATCACCGCTTCGCGTGATTTTACCTTTTCCAATAGGCACTAAAAATTCTTCGATTTTTGGCCATTTGGCTTTCCAATTTGTGCGATCACCAATCGGTGCATCAATCATATTTTTTAATTCTTTTTCATCCATAGGTTCGCCAGGAATTAAATCTTCACCACGAACACGCATTAAAGCTTTAGGCTTTAAAAACAAACACGGATTCGGATCTTGAATACAAGATAACAATAATCCATAGGCATCTAATGGATTCGATGGCATGACCACTTTCCATCCAGCCAAGCGTGATGCCCAAGCATCAAAAGAATGCGAATGGTACACACTTCCGCGAATTCCAGCTCCCACTGGGGTCATTACTGTCATTGGCAACTGAAAACCACCATTTGTACACCACAAGGTATTACCAGCAATTTTTAGTAAATCGATCGTATTAAAAATATAATCTGCGAACTGAATTTCTGCCACACAACGATCGCCAGCCATCGCGATTCCCATCGCCATTCCGATGATACCGCGTTCGTCTAATGGAGAATTCCAAGTTGTTTCCAAACCCTGAGTCGCTGTAAAAACGCCACCCAATGGCATACCCACATCTTGTCCGAAAATGTCTTTCAGCTGATAATTTTTTTCCGCATAGTGCAAAGCCATGCGAATTGATTGCGCCATATTAGCCATTAGAACTTTCTCCAATCTGCATTTTCATTATTTACAAAAGTATGATCCCAAATACTGTCGGCTGTTGGTACAGGCTCTGTTCGCGCTTGCTCTGTGGCACGAACGCCTTCAGCCTCGTATTGCTCCCAAATTTGTCGAGCTTCTTCTGATTTCAAATAACCCGCTTTTAAAAGTTTTTCTTCGAATTGTTTGACGGGATCCACTTCGTTCGGAATTGGATTCGCACCGCTGGCCGAAGAGTGTCCATACAACCGAGAAACCATCGCTTCGATAAAAGCAGGTTTTCCCGTTTTGCGGATATAATCCATATTTTCTTTGACAGCTAAATACACTTCAACCGGATCGTTACCGTTAATCACGCTGGCTTTTATATTAAAAGCTTTGGCGCGATCAGCGATAAAAGTTTCGCCATGCTGACCTTCATACGAAGTTGAAATTCCCCATTTATTATTTTGCACAGTTAATAAAATCGGTAACTCTTGACCTTTTCGTGATGCTAAAATCAGGCTGGATGCGAAATCGCCTTCGGCAGTTCCAGCATCGCCTCCAGTAACAACTGTCAGAGCTTTATTTTTAGATTTCAAATTTTCACGTTTTTGAACATGGGCTGTTCCACAAGCAATGGGATACTGAACTTCCAAAGGCGACGTCACAGGTGCGACATTCCATTCAGGAATGGCATAGTGATTCGAAAAATTCCGTCCACCTGTCGAACGATCCGTCGAACGATTCATCATTAAACGAACAGCATCGATCATCGGTAAACCCATCGCAACCAGCGTCGGAGAACAACGATAATGCAAATGAACATAATCATAACGCGGACCTTGTCCTTTGTTGACAAGTAATCCCAATGGAACTCCCCAAGCTTCTTCGCCTGGGCCGCCAATCCAGAAAAAAGATTCACCCGCGCGATAAATTTTAATAAGTCTTTCTTCAAGAACTCGAGACTTCACCATCAGATCGTGCATCTGAAGTAACAAGGCTTTATCAAGCCCTTTGAATGAAGCTGTGATTGATGCAGAAGTTTTACTTTTTTGAGCTGTTTTGACAGGTTGTGATTTTTTCTTTTTCGAACCTGTTTGAACTGAATTTGTTCGCATG
>DALYIB010000262.1:0-2999 GCA_031970595.1 Pseudobdellovibrio sp. | reverse complement strand
GCTCGTCGATTTTTTATCAAGGTCGAACAGATATCGATTAACCACGATCACATTCATTTGCTGGTTCGATTTCCGAAAAGATCACACGGACAGGCGTTTTTGCGGACAGTGGCGGGGCAAATTGCGCAGCAATTTCAGAAAAATGGTTTTTTAATTCCATCGTGTGTGACCGATACCCATAAAAAAGCCAACAAGACCAACGGAAAAATAAAAGTATGGAAGTACCGACCGTTTACCAGGGTGATACAGGGATGGAAACCCTATCTAATCGTGCGAAATTAGATTCAGTTAAATACCAAAGAAGCTGCCGGATTGATTCATTATAAAAAAGACCGACTCAAAGGATTGTCGTCCAGCGAATGGGCAATACTTTGGAGTTAAAAAAACCCACACTTTTTAAGGAGTGTGGGTTTGAAGTAGAAATTGAATTTAACAGCTCAATGAGGAACCGACAGAATTAATCCTCTGGCGGAGCTTCAGGCTCTGGTGGAGCTGGCTCTGGCATCGGAGTTGGTTCCGGAGCAGGAGTCGGAGTTGGCTCTGGAACAGGTGATGGTGCTGGTTCCGGAGACGGTGATGGACTTGGTCCTGGCGATGGCCCCGGAGCTGGTCCTGGTGCAGGACCTGGCGCTGGTCCTGGTGCAGGGCCAGGTTCTGGTCCCGGTGCTGGGCCTGGCGATGGACCTGGAGTTGGCGTAGGAGTCGGAGTCGGAGTTGGCTGTGGAGTTGGCTCGGGAGCCGGCGGAGGTGGTGGAGGAGGACATGCCGACAACTGATGACAACGTGGTAAATTTGTATTGTTAATGCACTGATCTTGCTGCGTGAAAATCACAGAACATTTTTGTCCCGATGGATCCTGACGGGTGATTGTACGACCTCGAATAGTATCGTTTTTCCAATACTCTGGATGTGGACACGGTTCAAATCCACATTTTAAATTAGTTCCGTTCACGTCATTACCATCGCGCTTGATTAAACGCTGAATGAAATTTTTCTGAGTAATATCGTCGTTACATGCTACTGCGCTGATCGAACAACAAGGAATTGAAACATCCGCTCCATTTTCACAAGTAATACCTGATGAAATTTTACCAACATTGACTTGGGTGCGATTATAATAAAAACACTGAATCGGTCCCTTTTGGCGATAGGGACAACAGCTGTCTGGATACGATCCTTCTAGGCGGGGACAAAAGCTGTCTTTTTCTGGATTCGTGCGATTTCTTCGAAACGCATTATTTTCGCTGAATTCAGGAAAACCAGCTAAAACTGTCAGTGGAAATAAAATCAGTAGTAAAAATCTTAATTTAATCATTGTTTGACATCCCCTGAATAATTATTGATGAGATCAAACGAGATACTCAAATGATGATTTAAATTTCGTGGATCAATCAAGACCTTTTGATAGTTGGTATAAATTTTAGCTTTGGCCAAAGGGTCTGATGCTGGTTTGATTTTCAAAAACAACTGAATGACATTTTGATTGGAATCATGTGTATAGCGATCCCCCAAAGTAGATAAATTTTCTGGTCGGTCGGCAAAGTCTTCAACTGTCGTGGTAGGTAAATTTAATAAACGAAATTCCCAATACTCACCCGAACAAGATGGATCACTGGAGCGTTGTTTGTTTATTCGCACTTGATAATCTGTAGCAATTTTTTGATTATTTTCATCGACGCTGGTGCCGGCTTCGGCTTCGGCCATGTTATTCACCAAATCCACATCCAGATCGCTGTAAGCATCTGCAATGTTAGGAAATGAACTAATACGCATTTCTAAATAATCAGGAATGCCGTCTTGGTCCGAATCGATACCACCGCCGTCATTCGGCATCGTCACAATTTGCAAGGCTAACGAATCACATTCATTAAAACCCAATAAATTTTCAGTCATATCACAAGTAAAATTCAAATTTTGACATTGACCATTATAGTCAACTTCGCGACAAATTGAATCTAGAACGCTACCATTTGTCCGACGATTAAATGGATCCGTTCCAAAAGCACGTTCTTCCAGATCACTGAGCCCATCCCCATCGGAATCAGGTTCAAGTCCACGCTGCGTGGCTTTGATATTTAAATTTGTCACAAAAAAACTTTCTAAAGTATAATTGTCAGGAACGCATAAAGTTCCTTCGCCCGTTTTTAAGTTGATCAAATTCGCCATCACTTCGCTGCTGTCTTTCAATTTAACTTTGCTGCAATTTTGAAAAGAAAACAAGACAGGTAATCCTGCAATCGCAATCCAAATGAGGGGACGTTTTAAACTCAACCGAGACATATTAATTTCCTCCCGGTTGAATCATTTCAAAATCGTTCGGCAAAACATCAGCCGACGTTTGAGATGGAGTCAGTGTTAATGAAGCTGGATCTAAATTAAAGTTCAATCGAATCGTTTTAAATCTGAACTCGTATTCAGTCGTGGAATTCAATGAAATTGTTTTAAAGAAGAATATAATATCATTTGTTCCGTCTAATGATTTGAGTGAATCCAGACTGTACGACCAGCCGCCGTTATTGCACTGAGTGATTTCGCTTTTATAACTGGAACTGTATTTTGTAGATCCGCTTGCAGGTTGATCTGGATTGAATGGATCTGTTCCGTTAGCTAATTCTTCCAGATTTGTATAGCCATCGCTATCTGAATCCATAGTTCCATCCGGAGTCAATGGATTGAGACCTTTTAGGATTTCAATATAATCAGGAATTCCGTCGTCATCGGTATCGACACCTAATAGGCTTGGGTTCGTTGTGATTTTATCGAGTTTTAAAATTTTAATATCACAATCGCTCATATAAAAGTTATTAATCACATTCGGATCGCAAGTTACTTTTTGACGTTCAGCTTGACACAAAGACTGTGAACCAATCATTTTGCAAATACCATCAAGGACGCCGGGAACCATAGAACGCGGATTATTCGGATCACTGTTGTAAATATTTTTTTCGTCATTATCCGTGATTCCATCGCCGTCAGAATCTTTGTACATATTGTTTCCC
>DALYIB010000261.1:0-3028 GCA_031970595.1 Pseudobdellovibrio sp. | reverse complement strand
ATTATTATTCCTACAATTCATAAGGGTGAATGGGTGGCTTACGATTTGTGTTCTGTGAATTCGTTATTACCCAAAGAAGAACAATATTATGGCCTGGGCTTTTTAACGAAGGCTTTTGCTTTGTGGTACGCTAATGTGAATCAATGTACGGGAATGACTCAGTGGGGAAGCCCTTCACTTAAACTGCATTCGCACTACGGTCACCTTGAAGTGATCGGTGCCTATGCACCTTTGCATACGCATGCAAAAACGATGACCTATCGCTGTGAAGTAAATACCGATTGTTGGGAAAAGTTCTTCACGCGTGAGGAAGATCTGGGGTTCTTAGAAAAATACGGAAAAACAGGTTATAAAATTGAACCGAATAATGTGGAATCGATGATTGCATTGCAAAATAAGATTCAAAACAATGAAGGTCCATTTTATTTAAGTGCAGGTGAAATTGCATCCTGTGGTTTAAGAGATCCGTTATCTGTTTATAAAGCTAAAATGGAAAAATAAAAGAAAAGGAAAATATGAGTCAATTAACGTTACCTGCAGTGGCAAAATCATTCTATACAATGTGTAAAAAATGTGGAGCGGATCGCTACCACACGGTTTTGACTCATACGTCATCGACATCCGCTAAATTGCAGTGTGAAATTTGTAAAAGTAAAAAAACTTATACTTTACCTAAAGAAGGCACTCCGAAAGTAGCTAAGACTGTTGTCAATAAAACAGCCTCCGGCGCAGTTAAACCACGCAATCATGCCAGTGATTACGAATTACGTATTCAAAATCAAATGTTACAAGATCCTACACAGTATTCGATTAAATTGAGCTTTAAAGAAAATCAAAAAATTCAACATCCAAAATTTGGTGTCGGATTTATTCAAAAGGTTATGTCTGACCGTGTTGATGTCATTTTTAGCGATGAAGTTCGCACGCTGATTCATAATAAAGTTTAATAATGAATTGGTACGAAGGACTGAATCCAGAACAAAGTGCAGCTGTGGCTCATAATTATGGGCCACTTCTTATTTTGGCGGGAGCCGGTTCTGGTAAGACGACAGTTTTAGTTTCTAGGACAGGTCGTATGATTGCTGAGAAAGTTGCAAGCGCACAAGAGATTTGTGTTCTGACTTTTACCAATAAAGCCGCACGTGAATTAAAACACCGTGTCGCCCACAAGGTGGGGCCAACAGCCAAAGGATTATGGGCGGGGACTTTTCATTCGTTTGGATTACAAATTTTACGTAAAAATCATAAGTTGGCAGGGCTACCAGCGCAGTTTGGTATTTTAGATCAATCGGATTCACAAGCCGTTTTAAAAGAACTGATGCGAAATATTCGCAATACCACCAAAGAAAAATTTGATGCCGACAAATTACTGAATCTGATTCATTTGTTACGTGCTGGTAAAAAACTGCCTGTGGGACAATTGGAAGAATATCACGAGATGGCCATTGTTCTGCAGCCCCTGTATGAAAAAGAACTTTTAAAATTAGGAGTCACCGATTTTGAAGGGTTGCTGCTGGAGCCACTCAAGCTTTTTGAAAAAGAACCGAGTGTTTTAGAAAAAGTGCAGCAGCAATTTAAACAAATCATGGTCGACGAGTTTCAAGATACCAATAAAGAACAAATGCGTTTAATTGAAAAAATATCACAGTCTCATTTAAATTTGACAGTGGTCGGCGATGACGATCAGTCAATTTATGGTTGGCGCGGAGCTGAAATTGAAAATATTTTAAATTTCCCCAAAAATTTCGCCAAATGTGAAGTGATTAAATTAGAGCGAAATTATCGTTCTAGCCATGTTATTTTGGATCTTGGAAATGCCGTGATTGAAAAAAACAAAAGCCGTCATGGTAAAGTTTTAAAATCTCAGAAAAAAATTGAAGCTAAGCATATCAAGCCTGAATTATTTATTTTAGAAAACGAAGACGAAGAAGCCGATTTTGTTTGTCGCGAAATTTTAAGTTTGAAATCGCAGTATGCTCTGAAAGATATTGCCATTTTGTATCGATCTAATACCCAAGGGGCTTTTATTGAAACATCGCTGCGTAAAAGTCAAATTCCGTACACGATGACCGGCGGAACTTCGATTTTTGATCGCAAAGAAGCCAAAGATTGGTTGGCCTTTTTAAAACAATCGCTGACAGATGACGAAGTCAGTTTTCGTCGAATTATTAATTTACCGCCGCGGGGGCTGGGGGACACCACCATTGAAAAACTGGCGGCTTATGCCGAATCGGTGGAATTGAATTTGCCACAGGCCTCGAAAAAATGGGACAAAGCCGGTATTCCTGAAAAACAAGGTGAAATTTTAGATCAATTTAATAATTGGCTTTGGACTTTTCCTCAAAGACTTTTGGATGATACGACTTTAGGCGCTAGTATTTCAGAGCGTTTTGCTGGATTGGTCAAAGAAATTGGTTACCGAGATTATTTAATTAAATCTGTTGCGGATCAAACCACGGGCAGTGGAATGATCTTTGATCGTAAATGGCAAGTCATTGAAATTGTCGGACGCATTTTAGAAAGTTATATCAGTCGCAGGGATGCAACGATTGCGACCTTAAAAGATTTCGTCGACAGCATGCAGTTACGTGACACTGCAGATAACGAAGACGAAAATGAGACTGTTCAGCTGATGACTTTTCATGCCTCGAAAGGGCTGGAATTTCCGGTCGTCATATTAGTGGGTATCGAAGAAGATCTTTTGCCTCATAAAAGATTAGGCGGAGACTTAGATGAAGAGCGACGTTTGTTTTATGTGGGAATTACACGGGCACAGGAAAAATTAGTTCTGAGCCACTGTCGTGAAAGAAAAAAACAAGGTGTTATTCGTAAAGTCAGTCCTTCGCGTTTTTTATTAGAAGTCGATCCACAGTTATATACGACTTTCGAAATGGGAGCTCGTCCCGTCAGTGCCGAAGACCGCGAAAGTTTAGTGCAGAATTTCCTCAGTCAATTCAAGAAAAATTAATCATAAACTGATCTCTTATATTGTTCCTAGCTTGTCTAACTCCGTTCTCTAAAGACTCAA
>DALYIB010000260.1:0-3038 GCA_031970595.1 Pseudobdellovibrio sp. | reverse complement strand
GGGTCGGTTATTTTAAAATTACGGACCCCCCAAAAAAAACACTGCGTAAGCAGTCAAAACAAAAGAAAGTAGGCATTCCTATGAAACAAAGAATTGAACTTAATGTCGAATCTCGTGAAACTGGCCGCGGAAACTCACGTGCATTACGTAACCGCAAAATGGTTCCAGCCGTGATTTACGGATCTGTAGAGCCAATCAACGTTTGCATCCATGAAAACGATGTTATCAAGTATAACTCTCGCGCTTATGAAAATGCTTTATTAAATTTAAAATCTGGCGAAAGCAAAGCCAACGGCAAAGTGGCTCTTTTCAAAGAAGTTTTCGTTAATCCATTGACTCGTCGTCCAGAACACGTTGACCTTTTTGCAATCGATATGAACAAACCGATCCGCGTATTCGTGGAAGTTAAAATCGAAGGTAAAGCCATCGGTTTATCTGAAGGTGGTCTATTGAACGTTGTTGCTCGTCAAGTTGAAGTTGAATGTTTACCGAACGCAATCCCAGAAACAATTGTTGTTGACGTAACTAACTTAAATGTTGGTGATTCTATCCATGCTTCTGAAATCGCAGTACCTGCTGGCGTTAAAATGATCTCTCGTCCAGAATTAACAATCGCAGCTGTTGTTGAAATCAAAGAAGAAGCAGCTCCAGTGGCTGAAGCAGCTCCAGCAGCCGCAGCAGCACCTGCAGCCGGCGCAAAAGCTCCAGCAGCCGCCGCTCCAGCGAAAAAGTAATTATTCTCGAAATTCCAAACTTGGAATTCAAAAAAGCGAGCTGAAAAGCTCGCTTTTTTTATTTTAAGTCCCAGTCTCTTTTGCTATGTTACCAATATGATTTGCCAACGAAGTTTTGCAGTTAATCAAAAGATCTTAGAATTCGTCCAACCCTATGAACATGTCATCTGGGATTGGAATGGCACACTGATTGATGATACAGAAATTGCTGTTCAAGCCGTGAATGCCATGTTGAGTGAACATCAAATCGAAAACATCAGCCAAGAAAAATATAAACAGTTATTTGGCTTTCCAATTCGCGATTACTATACAAAAATCGGATTTGATCTGAATCAGCTTTCTTTTGAAAAACTGTGTGACCGCTTTGTCGAAGAATACAATCATAAACGATCTCGAACGGCCAAATTATTCAATGGCATTCATGAAACATTGTCAGAAATTAAAAAACAAAAAACTCAGTCCATTTTATCTGCGGCCGAACAAAATCATTTATTTGAAATGACGGATCATTATGGAATCAGTCATCACTTTCATCATCGTTTTGGTATCGAAGATTTTATGGCAGCTGGTAAAATTCACCGCGGACACGATCTGATTCAGCATGTGAATATCCCCAATCATAAAACAATCATGATCGGCGACACTGATCATGACTTTGAAGTCGCCCAGGCTTTGGGAATTCAATGTTTATTAATTGCAGATGGTCACCAATCCGAAGAGCGTCTGAAAAAAGTAGCTCCCAACGTGATCTCAGGAAGGACTTCTTAATGTATCTGATTGTTGGCCTGGGTAATCCAGGATCTAAATACCAATTAAATCGCCACAACATCGGTTTCATGGCCTGTGATGCTTGGTTGCATTCCTTAGGCGGTGCTGATTACCGCGAAGAACACAAAGCTTTGACAAAAAAATTTAAAATTGAAGGCCAAGAAGTTTTATTAGCCAAACCACAAACTTTTATGAATAAATCCGGCGAATCCGTTATCAGCTTGATGAATTTTTATAAAATTGCCAGAGAAAATTTATTAGTTATTCATGACGACATTGATCAACAGTTTGGATCTATTAAGTTTCATCACAACCGTGGACATGGTGGTCAAAATGGTGTGCGAAATATTTCCGAACTATTTGGTGATAATAATTATTCCCGACTTAAATTAGGCGTCGGGCGTCCTAGTCATCCTGGATTTGATATTGGCGATTATGTATTAGGTAATTTTCCCAAAGAAGAAATGGCTTTAATGCCGCAGTATATGGAGCGTATTTGTGATGGTATTGAGTGCTTTATATTCAATGGATTACAAAAGGCCTCATCACAATTTAATGGTGCTATTCAGTTTAAATAGATTCTAAAGGCAAAAAACTAGACCGCAGGCTAGTTTTGCAATATCAAAGTTCAGTCTAGCCAGACATAAGCCGAAACCAAGACCAAAGACAGTTTGTCTGAGGTAGAGGTAACAGCATATGAGAACACGTGGACAATTAAAAATATTACTTAGCTTGGCTTTAGTTTCCGTTTTTACATCTTGTAATCGTAATACAAAATTCACCCCAGTCGATCTTGTGACAGCCCCTGCTGAGATCGTTACACCTCCCATTGATGATTTAACAAGTGAACAGTTTGACGAAAACTTTGTACTTCAAAAAAGTGTACAAACATTCACACAAGAGTCACTTGAACAAAACAAATCAACACTGTCTTTTCAAGTTAAAAAAGCAGATGGATCATATGTACAGGATCTTTTACCTGCAGATCTCACACTGGCTGAAAACAGAGTCGCTTTCAGTAAATATAATCTGACAAAAAATAGTTTTCAATTTGCACAAACAGCCGACATCGTTTTTGTTGTTGATGTCACGGGATCAATGTCACCTACAATCGAGTCTGCAAAAATTCGCTTAATCAATTTTATTAAAAATTCTCGTCAGATGGGATATCATTCACGTATGTGTTTAGTCACATTCGGAGACTACACAATTAAAAAGTGTCAAAAATTTTACGATAATGATCCTACAAATCCTGCGACACAATCACAAGTTGATGAACTGATTTCAGAAATTACACAACTGAAAGCTTTAACAGGTGCTCAAGATCCAGGGGGCTACGATTTAGACGAAAATCCTATGCGCGCCTTGATTGATGCTTCGGAGGCGCCATGGCAGTCGCTAACGCAAAGATTTGCTATTTTAGTCACAGACGCTGGTTTTTTATACTCACCAGGAAATGAGGGCTCTGTCGGTAAGCTAGCACCTCAGTATACTGAAGTTAAATCCGCGCTGCAAAAATCACAAATGAAAGTATTT
>DALYIB010000259.1:0-3066 GCA_031970595.1 Pseudobdellovibrio sp. | reverse complement strand
CCTCGCCGTGATGGCGGTGGCTTCGGCGGCGGTGGCGGTCGTGGTGGTTTCGGTGGCGGTGGCGGCGGACGTGGCCCTCGTCGTGATGGCGGCGGTTTCCGCGGCAATCGTGAAGGTTAATTTTTAAATTAATCCAAATTCAAAAAGCTCAGGTTAGCCTGGGCTTTTTTTTTGTCATTTTGCATTCAGATCCTTGTTAGCGAACGAATTCGCTTTTTTTGATTTTTTATCTAGGCCATAATGTGACTTCAAATCAGGAGTACTTATGCGAAAAATATTTTTGTTCTTCAGCCTTAGTTTTCTGTTTCAATCCTATTTATTTGCAAATCCAACCAAGACTTTATTAATTTTAGGTGATTCTTTAACAGAAGGTTATGGTGTCGCTCAGACAGCGGCCTTTCCAGCGTTATTACAAAAGCGTGTCGAACAAGATCAACTAAAGTGGAAAATTGTCAGCTCGGGTTCCAGTGGTTCCACATCAGCTTCGGGATTGCAGCGGATTAAGTGGATTGCTAAATCCAAACCACAAATCGTTTTATTATTGCTTGGAAGTAATGATGGATTGCGAGGATTGAAAACATCTGAAACTGAAAAAAATCTAAATGAAACTATTCAGTGGGCTCAAAAAGAAAAAATACAAATTTTATTAGGTCAGCTGTATATGCCCCCTAATTATGGGAAAAAATATACGGACGATTTTGCAAAAATATACTCATCCGTTGCTAAAAAAAATAATGTTCCACTGTTGGGTTTTTTGCTCGAGCAAGTCGCGGGTAAATCCGATTTGAATTTAGCAGATGGAATTCATCCTAACGAAAAAGGTCATCAAAAAATCGCGGAATTAATGTATCCACAAATCAAACCCTATCTGAAGGATTAATTATGTCTGTTCAAATTCAAAATTTATGCAAATCCTATGATCTTAAAAACGAAAAATTGAATATTCTAAAAGGATTGAATGCACAGATTAATCCTGGTGAAATCGTTGCAGTAGTAGGAACCTCTGGCAGCGGTAAATCAACATTACTCAGTCTGTTGGCGGGATTAGATTCACCCGACCAAGGCGACATCGTTATTCAAGGAACCTCTCTTGGTCAGTTGTCGCCGTCGGATATGATTCGTTTTCGTGCGCAAAAAATTGGAATTGTATTTCAGCAATTTCATCTGGTTTCACATTTAACGGCCTTTGAAAATGTCGCCTTGCCATTGGATATTTTAGGAACCAGCTATAGCAAGGATCAAATTTTGCATGCGTTAGATCAAGTTGGCTTGAAAGACCGTACCGATCACAAACCCAGCGAATTAAGTGGCGGGGAATCACAGCGAATTGCGATTGCGCGGGCTTTGATCACGCAGCCTGATTTGATTTTAGCGGATGAGCCATCTGGAAATCTAGATACTGAAACAGGTCTTAAAGTGATGAATTTGTTTTTTGAACAAGTTAAAAAATCAAAAACAATGGCGATTTTGGTGACTCATGACATGAGCTTAGCTCAAAGATGTGATCGTCAGTATATTTTAAAAAATGGCCTATTTAGTTAATTGATGAGGCTCTGATGAAGATGATTAGTTTCAAGCTGGCAAAGCAAGAATTGTTTTCTTTAAAAAGAATTCAAATGTTTTTAGTTTTGAATTTATTTTTAGGAATCGTCGGTTTTTTTATATTACAGCTTTTTCAAAACAGTCTCAGTTCTCAAACCGAACAAAAAGCCCAGGAAATATTAGGAGCTGACTTTGCTGTTTCCTCGAGGCGTTTTTTAGAATCCGATTTGTTGACGGCTATCGAAAAAGAAATTCCCTCTATTCGAAAATCTCGGACGGTTCAGTTTTTTGGGATGTCGTCACACCAGCAGCGGACGCGTTTGGTGCAAGTCGTAGCATTTGATGAATCATTTCCGTTGTATGGAAAGTATGAATTTTCGACTCAGACGGAGTTCAATGATCAGCCCTTGATATGGACGGATAAAGACGTCGCAATTCAACTAGGCATCGATACTCAAAATGCCGATGGTTCGCAAAAAATCAAAATTGGACAAAAAGAATTTATTTGGGCCGGGGTTGTTACCAAAGATCCGACAAAAACATTTCAAGGTTCTGGATTTGCTCCACGAGCCTTTATATCCCAAAAATATTTAGACGATACAAAACTGATTCAGCAGGGAAGTACGCTGAGTGTGAATTATCTGTATCAATTGCGCGACAAAAATTTGGCTGCAGATTTAGATCGTCAGTTAAAACAAAAATTTCGCGATACAACCATTCGTTTTGAAACTGCTTTGCAGGATGCCGAAAGCGACAATCGTGTCTTGAAGTATTTGACAGATTATTTGGGATTGGTTTCTTTAGTTGCTTTGGGCTTGTGCTTTTTGTGTGGTGGCTATTTACTGCGATGGATTTTTCTGGAACAAAAAAAGACGATCGCAGTTTATAAAACTTTGGGAGTCCAAAATTCGGAAATCATTTGGCTTCAAGTCATAAAAAACTCAGCTTATTCTGTGATTTCTTTTGGGCTCAGTTTGTTATTAGTTTGGTTGTTGTTACCGGTGTTGCAATCCATTTTAGTTCAGAATCAATTACCTATCGAATTGCAGCTGACGGCGCGAACGATGGGGTGGACGCTTTTTTTAAGTTTGTTAATGCCACAAGTGATCGCTATTCCAGTTTATTTAGATTTGCTGAACTTAAACCCTATACAACTTTTTCAATTTGATTCACGGTCTGCAATATCCAGTCGATTGATGATTCTGTGGCTGTTGCTAGTTTCAGGATTATTCTGGGGATTGGCTGTTTACCAGTCAAATTCGTTAAAAATTGGAACAATTTTTTCAGTCTCAATTATTATTTTATACGGATTATTTAAGTTATTAATTGGTGTTATCCGTCAGATATTTGAAAAAACAGTCGTCTATTTTCCTTGGAAAGCCAGATATGCTATTTTAGGTTTTATCCGCCGAACATCCTCAACAGATTTGGTTTTTATCACAATGAGCTTATCCTTGTTGGTATTAACGCTGTTGCCACATGTGAAAACGACGATCATATCCGAAGTTCGTCCCAGCCAGAGTT
>DALYIB010000258.1:0-3085 GCA_031970595.1 Pseudobdellovibrio sp. | reverse complement strand
CGGTTTGCGCCACTTTTAAGTGAACAGCTTTTGGAACATCTACAACAACAGGTTTGTCATTGTAGATTGTGATCACAACAACTAAGTTTTCAACTAAGTAATTTTTTGCATCACCAATTTCATGTTCCATCATACAGATTTGTTCAAAGTTGGTTTGGTTCATGAAGTTATAGCCATTGTCATCTTTGTAAAGGAAAGTCATTTCCACATTTTCTACGTTAGGTACTTCAAACTTTTCACCAGATTTAAATGTACGTTCAAGATTTTGACCTGTTAAAAGGGCGCGAAGCTTCGTTCTTGAAAATTGGTTCCCTTTGCCTGGTTTAACGTGTTGAAAATCAACAATTACGTAAGGTTGACCATCAACTAAAAGTTTTAAACCTTTTTTAAAATCCGACGTTTCGTACATAACATAGCTCCTGTAAAAGTATTTTGAATTTAGAACTTACAGTGTAAACGACATGGCACTCAGCGACAAGCTTAGGATTAGCGGAGTTCTTGTATTCTGCGCAGCAGTAATTCAAGAGCGATTTTCTTTTTTTCGAGAACTTGTTTTTGTCGAAGATGAATTTGGGCCTGTTGTGCTTTTGGGCGTATTTTTTCAGCAGTTTCGTATTGTGATAGCCTGAGTAATCGCGTTTGTATTTCAAAATGATCGCCGAACTCAGAATGGCATTCTTTCAAGAGCTGTAAAGCTTTGTTATAGTCTTTGCGTACAGTAAACGCATCCACCAGTGATAAGATTCGCTCTCGTTTTTGATCAAGTGCCGGATCGCTTTGGATCCTTTTGCTTTGAGTTGTTGATTCTGCTGAGGAGCTAGGCAGGTCTTGGATAGTTTTAATTTCAAAAACCTCTGAGTCGTAGTCGTCAGCAGTGATGACTTCAAGTTTTGCAACGGCTTTGCAGGATTTTGTGGGTTATGAAGCAGAACCATTTTGAAATCAGATAAAGCCATTTTTGCTTTATTCATCTTTAAGTGAAGTTCGGCTCGGTTAAGTAAAGCTTGCCAGTTTGTCGGCGCTTTCTGGACGCAAAAATTAAGATGTTCAAGAGCTTTTTCGTTATCATCACGCATTTTAAAAATACGAGCGATAAGTAAATGTCCACTGATTGAATGGGGATTGTATTTTAAGCTTCGTTCAATCAATTGAAAGGCTTCATCGACCATATTTTCAGCTAAATACATTTCGGCTAAACGAACAAAATTGAGTGATCGTGGGTTGTTTTGCAGCTCTATTTGAAGTTCTTCCATTGTCATCTTGTATTATGTTGTCATTTTATTGACTGGATGTGAAGCAAATTATTCAATAGTGAAATGGTCATTTTAGGAATCGATCCCGGATCGCGTTTTTTAGGTTTTGCAGCTATTCGAGCTGAGGGTGGAGTTTTAACTCCGATCGAGTACGGCGTTTTGAAATTTGATGCCGACGAAAATTTAACAACGGGTTTATTACAAATTGGAAATGAAGTCCGTGATTTGATTCAAACGTATAAGCCTCAGCATATTTCACTGGAAAAAATCTTTTTAGGAAAAAATGCCGACAGTGCGTTTAAAATGGGTCACGCCCGAGGTGTGGTTATTTATCATTGCTTGAACCTCAAAGCGGAAGTTTATGAATATGCGACTCGTGTTGTGAAAAAAGGCATCACTGGAAACGGCGGGGCCGAAAAAGAACATGTTCGCCTGGTGGTGCAAAATATGTTAAAAATTCCACCAGTTAAATCTTTGGATGCTTCGGATGCATTGGCGATGGCTTGTTACCATGCGATGCAATTGAATGCGATCAAACTAAAAAAAGAAATGGCAAAACAATTATGATTGGATTTTTAGAAGGACTTGTTTTTGATGTTGGCAGCGATCACATTATTTTAAAAGTGAATGGTGTGGGTTATGAAATTTCGGCGACTCAACAAACCTTGATGGATGCCCAAGTTTTGATGGGACAAAATTTACCTATTTGGATTTATTCGCACATTCGCGAAGACGCCTTTCAATTATTTGGTTTTTTAACAAAACCTGAAAAAGAATTTTTTACGCAACTTTTAAAAGTCAATGGCATTGGGCCCAAATCGGCTTTAACAGTGATGAGCGGAGCTCCTGTGGCTCAAATCCAAAATTGGATTGAATCGGGCGATGCCAAAGCCTTGTCGGCTTTACCAAAAATTGGTAAAAAGACAGCTGAACAAATTGTCTTAACTTTGCAAGGTAAACTGGTTTTGATCGAAACAAAATCAAAAACACCCCAGCGTTCAGAAACCCATCGTCAAATTGCTTCAGCCTTGGTGAACCTGGGTTTTAAGTCACAATTAGTGGATGAATTCATGGGAACTGTGGACGGGAAATCCACTTTGGAAGAAGGCGTTCGTTTAGGTTTACAGAAATTATCCGGGCAATTGTAACAGAAAGAAATTAAAATCGAATGACAAGAATACTTGAATCACAACAGCTTGAACATGATTTGAAATGGGAAAATAAACTACGACCCATGTCGTTTGATGAGTTCCCAGGGCAAGAAGACGTCAAAGAAAAAATGAAAGTCTTTGTTCAAGCGACCAAAAATCGTCAAGAACCTTTAGATCATACTTTGTTGTTCGGTCCTCCCGGATTAGGTAAAACAACCTTAGCGCAAATTATTGCCCATGAACTCAAAGTCGACATCAAAATCACTTCGGCACCGGCGATTGATAAAAAAGGCGACTTAGCTGCTATTTTAACGAGTTTAAAACCATATTCCATTTTGTTTATTGATGAAATTCATCGTTTAAATCGCACCATCGAAGAATATTTATACACAGCCATGGAAGATTATTACATTGATATTGTGACCGGCGAAGGCCTGGGCGCGATGTCGATGAAATTTCAGTTAGCTCCCTTTACTCTGATTGGGGCCACCACGCGCGCGGGCTTGTTGGATAATCCCTTCCGCGATCGTTTTGGTATTCAGGAACGTTTGCAGTTTTATACCCAAGAATCTTTACAAAAAATTATCATGCGATCCGCCGAAATTTTACAGTTAAAAACGGATCCCAAAGGCGCCCAAGAAATTGCCCGTCGTGCGCGAGGCACTCCGCGTGTGGCGAACC
>DALYIB010000257.1:0-3108 GCA_031970595.1 Pseudobdellovibrio sp. | reverse complement strand
TTTCCTATATGTTGGGATTTGTTTGTGCCTATTTTTTAATTCATTGGTTGGCGCGTCGTCAAAGAGCTGGTTTGTCGCCTGAAATGGTTTCCGATCTAGTCACTTATTGTGCTTTCGGAACTTTGATCGGTGGGCGATTGGGCTATTGTGTTTTTTATGATCCAGAATTGTTGTGGTCCTTTAGCAGTCAGTTGCCATTTTGGAAAGCCCTCGCTGTTCACGAAGGTGGTATGGCCAGCCACGGTGGTATTATTGGTATTATTATCGCCTGCTGGTTATTTGCCAGAAAGCACAGTGTGAACTGGGTTTATTTATTGGATGTGGTTGCCATCGTTGGCCCCATCGGTGTGATTTTCGGACGTATTGCGAATTTCATCAATGGTGAATTAGTAGGAAGAATTGCTCCAATGGATTTTCCTTACGGAGTTCGTTTTCCGACAGACATTTTAAATTGGCCAGGTTATGAGTTCGATCGTTTGTCGACCTTATCGCAAATAGCCCAAAAAGTCGGTCTGCCTTCTGGGAAGTGGGAAGAACTTTTACAAAACTATAGAATGGACCAAGCCGCGCGCGATCAAGTTTTTGATGTTTTGAATAAAATTATTTATCAAATTCAAAATGGGGACTCTGCGGTTAAAGAATTAATTGCACCATTATTGGATTACAGATATCCATCGCAAATTTTTGCGATGCTGACTGAAGGTGTATTTACATTTTTGGTGTTATTTTTTCTGGCACGTAAATCTCGTCGACCAGGGTTTATCGCGGGAAGTTTTATTATTTGTTATGCGTGTGTACGCATTTTTAATGAAATGTTCAGAATGCCTGATATTCAAATTGGTTTTCAGCTTTTAGGCCTAACTCGCGGACAGTGGATCAGTATTGGAATGTTGGTTTTTGGTTTCATCATGTCTTTTTATTGGGCTCGTACACAATCGCAAACAATTCATGGCTGGTTGCGCGGAGAAGATGTTAAATTAGGTGGTCGTCGATAATGGAATTACTAGAGGCTTTTGGTAAATTTTTGGGAAATATTCTAATAAAAGTCGGAATCTATTTAGCAGCAAGTTTTGTTATCTTTTTAATTAGCTTTTCTGTTTTTACAAAAAAATTTCCGCCCGATTTTAAATTATTAATGACGGGATATAAAAATTTATCGGCAGCGATGCAGGCCTTGAAAGAAAATCGTGCGATGCTCGATATGATGCTCAAACAAGATTTGTCGGCGCAATTGCAGCAATCTCAACAATTGATGCAAGCGACTCAATCAGCTTCGGCTACGAACGATTCGTTATCAAATGCAGCCCCAACAACAATGGGGACCGCAGATCCAGTTGCAGGTATGGATAAAGAAATCATGAACAAAGCAATGACGGATGCGATTAATTCTGGGGCTGATGCTAATGCTGTTCAGCACGCGATGAATTTAATTAACCGAAGTCAAGAATTACAACGTGAAGTCGATCGTCTTCGTCAAGAAAACGAAGAATTACGTCGTCAACTGGGGCGCTAATTACCCCAGTAGTTACATTTTTTGAATAGCTTCAAGTGTTGTTGCGGTTTCTGTTCCAGTAGAAAAATCTTTGATTTTGAATTCCATGCTGCCATTTTCTTGCTCGAAAATAAGAATCGCTTTTTCCGTTTGAAGTTTGTTGGCTTTTTCCAATTTCTTTTTAAAATTACCGGTCATAAATACTTCGCAATAAGTATTTTTAGCTCGTAGATCACGAGCGATTTTTAATCCGACAGTCAGGGCTTTATCGCCGAGGGTGATGATTGAAACAGGTTTTCTGGTTTCTAAATTCATCGTGCTTTCTAGCAAGTCTGTGAGTCGGTCGACACCACTGGCCCATCCAACGCCCGGAGTTTTGGCGCCGCCCAAAGTTTCAACCAACCCATCATACCGACCACCAGCCAGTAAAGCCCCTTGAGCCCCTAATTCGGTGGTCACAAATTCAAAAACGGTATGGCAGTAATAATCCAGTCCGCGCACCAGCTTTGGATTCACTTTGTAAGGAATATTTAATTCTGTGAGTCCGTGCAGAACTGTTTCGAAAAATTTTTTCGAAGTCTCGGATAAATAATTTTCCATTTGAGGAGCGTTTGCAATCAACTTGCGATCATTTTCGTCTTTGCTGTCTAAAATGCGAAGTGGATTTTTTTCAAGGCGAACCTGAGAATCTGCAGATAGCTGTGATTTGAGGGGAGTTAAAAAATCAACCAGTGCTTGACGGTAATTATGTCGGCTTTCTGTATCCCCCAAAGTATTGATTTCCAGTTGACAACGATTTTGTAATTGGAGTTTTTTTAAAATGGAGTAAGCTAAATCAATACATTCTACATCAGCCAGTGGATTTTCTAGACCTAAAACTTCGACGCCGATTTGGTAAAACTGGCGATAGCGTCCTTTTTGTGGACGTTCGTAACGAAACATCGGACCGTAATAATAAAGTTTATTAGGATTATTCTGTGCAAGCCCTTCGGATACGTAAGCGCGTACGACACCGGCTGTTCCTTCAGGTCGTAAAGTGATTGAATCATCACCACGATCTTTAAAAGTATAAGTTTCTTTGCTGACAGCGTCAGATGTTTCACCCATGGCACGGTGAAAAATTTCAGAAAATTCGAAAATAGGTGTCTCGATTTCCTGAAAGCCATAATTTTGAGCTGTTTCGTAGGCGATATGTTCGATCGAACGAAAGGTTTTTTTAGTTTTGCCTAATAAATCACGTGTGCCGCGAACGCTTTGGTATTTACTCATAATGAAAGTCATCCTATCCTAATTTCCATTATGATGAAATGGATTTTAATAGGTATTTTTGTTTTTTCGGCGGCCATTGGTGCTGGTTTCTATTTTTTTAAGGGTTCTGGCGGCGGAACTGCAGCCGAGGTCGACTGGCGCCTATTAGCAAAAATGGATTACATCGATAACACAGCTTCCGAAGATTTAAAGAAGCACGATGGACAACGAGTTAAAATCCCAGGATTCATGGTGCCACTGGAAGATAATCAAAAACAAGTTGTTGAATTTTTATTAGTTCCAAGTCCGCAAGCTTGTATTCATGTGCCTGCGCCGCCTCCAAACCAAATGGTTTATGTGAAAATGAA
>DALYIB010000256.1:0-3124 GCA_031970595.1 Pseudobdellovibrio sp. | reverse complement strand
TTCAGGCAAAAGCTGTTCACCTTGTAAAGACGACTGAATCATGCTGATCAAAGTTTCCGGAGAAGGTGGCTTTGGTAAAAAAGCATTCGAACCACTTTCGCGGTAAACTTTGAATAAGTCCCGAATCAACTGACGTTTATTTTCAAAATCAGCGACAAACTCTTTCGAGTTAGAAAGCTGACTGAGTGGAGTGTAAATGACAACAAACAAAATCACAAAAACAGATGCGAATTTTGTAATCTTTTGTCCCTGGGGCGAAAGGGATTCGTAACGATCTGATAATTTTTGATAGGCTTCGGTTTCTTTGATTTTTTCAAAGATTTCCTCGCCTCGAGTTTTCAGTTGTTCGCCTAGTTCTTGAAGTCGACTCATTTAACAAGCCCTCTGTCTACGGTAAAGCTTAAGGCAAAAGTCACACGATTGGGTTGCGATGCAATTTGCGGTCTTTCTTCGGTGATTTTATTTTTAACAGACAAAGAGCTCAGGCGCTCTGTTAAAAGAGCGACTTCGCGGGGAGAATTCGCATAACCAGCAATTTGAACTGTTTCATCTTTGACTGTAAATTGCATCAAATCAATTTTCGCCTGACTGAGAGCAGGTGATTGTTCGCTAATTTTTTTCAAAATATCCATGGCTGAATTCATCGAAGCTAATTGGGAAATCATTTTCATTTCCTGAGCACGTTTTTTGTTGTCTTTGATATACTTTGTAACGCCTTTTTCGTTGGCTTGTTTTTTGGGAAGGCGAGCGACATTTTTCGCATGAGTTTTAAGAACTTCATCGCCTTTTTCAGTCAGCTGAGTAGAGAAGTCTTCGCGCAAGTACCCCCAGGTAAACAACACGATTAAGCCGGCGATAGCGATTTGAGAAAGAGTGCCCCAATCTGCCCAGAAAGTTTTAAATAAATTATTTTTTTGAACAAAGTCGCCCTTGATCAATTGTAGAGCTGGATTTTTTGGTTTTTTAAACGCTTCGATCGCAACGCCGACAGCTGTGGTGAATTTTGTTTGCAGTTGATCGTAGGGTAAAGACGTTTGTGTCGACTGCAGATATTGATTCAGTAATTGTGTTGGATTGCAGGCGATTTCTAAATTCTGAGTCAAGTAAGCACCCAAATTATCCAAACCACTGAGGCCACCGGTTAAATAAATTTGATGGATATAAGCATTGTGCTCGCTGCGAATTTCTAATAATGAAATTTGTAAATCACGGATGAGATCGCGCAGTGATTTTTCAATGGTCGAAGCCAAATTCAGTTCTTCGAAACTTTTATTTTGTTTGTTTAAGTAAAGCGAAGCTTGGGTTTGTAAAACCTTTTGGGCTTCTACGTAAGGTAATTGGTACTTGCGTACAATTTCTTGCAATATTGCATCGGCGCCCCAAATCAAACTGCGAACGAAAATAAGTCTTCCTTGTGAATAACCAGTTAACAAAGTTCGCTTGTGTCCTAGGGTAATGACAATATCAATGGGTTTCGTTGTAGCCGATTCATTGGTTTCTAGGGCCAAGTCGTCTGCTGATAAAATTTCTTTGGTTGCTATTTGTGGAGGTGCTTCTTGCCAATTTTCAATCAAATTGGCAAAAGCCAATCCTTCCACAGTCAAGGTGTAAAGCTCAACTCCGAAATCTTTGGCTAACGACAAACATTTTTCTATGTGATTTTTGGGAACAGCGATGGCTAAAACTTCAACGCCAGAGCCTTCGTAAGAAATCACTTTGTAATCAAAAATACAATTGTCAGGATCAAACGGGATATCTTCTTCCATTTCGAAAGACAAACTTTTTTGTATTTTAATACGATCCGAAAATGGAAAAGATTTTGTTCGAATCGTGACTTTGTCTTGGCGTAAAGCCATACAAAAACGAGCCCCTGTAAAATCATTTTGGGCTAGGACCTGTCGAACATATTCAATGGCTTCAATTTCTTTGTCGTGATCAGATACACCCGCGCTTAATTTTTTTTCAAAAACAGAATGAACCGAAATTGATTTTTTATTTTGGATCAGTTCAACAATCTTTATTGAATCTTCACCAAAATCGATACCTATTGCGCGCATGGACGTCCTTTTCCAGAGTTATATCTCTGACCAGTATACGATGCGAGGTCGACCTTTGGGAAGAGGTTCTTGCTGAGAAGCGCTGGTCGTAGGTCCAGATGGATTTGTTCCACTGGTTCCCGAGCCAGGATTGGGATTAGTGCCCGGATTGGCACCCGAGTTTTGCTGTTTTTCTTTGTCGATAAAATTTCGAATTTGCAAAGCCGCTTTATTGATATCCATTGCGACGACTGTGATCTTTTTTTGTACGGCGCCTTTACCTGAACCCGAACGACCTGTGGCAATAATTTTAAAGTTCATCACTTTGTCGCAGACGAACGGAATTTGATCAAATTCAGTGGCTAATCTTGAGCCGCGAGATTCTATGAAACTTTTGAAATCATTGCGACATTCCTCCGAAGTGCCACCGCGGAACGGACCACCTTTGTCGGGATCTTCGCGGCGTTCGATGGCTTCTTTGACGGCTTCGACAGTGATTCCCGGATCTAAACTTTTTAAAATGGCCTCGCTGGACGTGTTCGGATTGATCGCTTTCATTCCATAAACAGTCATCAATGGTGAAAGAATATTAAAAAATTCTTCGGTCATGCCTGGAACTAAGCGAATTTCGTCCAAAGTGCGAAAGCCACGATTGGGTGGATAGCCTTCGCCCAGTCCTTGAAAGGGTCCACGTTTGTCTCCGCCGTTGATAGATGCATTCGAAGAACTCATCCAGTCATAAATACGATTGATCAATTC
Organism: Pseudobdellovibrio sp.; assembly: GCA_031970595.1. GTDB lineage: Bacteria > Bdellovibrionota > Bdellovibrionia > Bdellovibrionales > Bdellovibrionaceae > Pseudobdellovibrio. The sequence goes on along the minus strand of DALYIB010000256.1, from coordinate 329 downwards.
ATCAAAACGATAATTTTGATATTGTTCGCGAAAACGGTCGTCGGATTGAATTTTACTTTCAAAAACATTCAACAATTGTTTTTTAGTCACTTCACGCAAAGTCTTGGACGGTGAAGCTAAATCATTGACATCGATTTTAGTACCTTCATCTAAAATTTGATGTTCGTACTGACCATCAAAAAGAGCTTCTTTCAACGTGCCTGCGACATCTTCTTTGTCGATGGCCGAAGCTTCGGCCGGGATTGGTAATGGCCAAGCAAAAGGAAATTTCCAAATTTGATCCAGCTCTTGAGCAAAGCCCGAAGGCAATTGCATACGGCTGGCTTGTT
>DALYIB010000255.1:0-3131 GCA_031970595.1 Pseudobdellovibrio sp. | reverse complement strand
ATGATGCTTTGATTGAAAAATATTTAAACGGAGAAACTCCGACTGTTGAAGAACTCAAAAAGGCACTTCGTAAAGCCACAATTGAACAAAAAGTATTTCCAGTTTTTTGTGGAGCCGCTTTTAAAAATAAAGGTGTTCAGCAATTATTGGATGGTGTTTTGGATTATTTGCCAAGTCCATTAGATGTTGAAGCAGCTACAGGTATGAATCCTGTCAAAGAAGATATGCAAGTGACTTGTCATACGAAATTTGATGAACCTGCTGCAGCACTGGCTTTCAAGCTTGCGAACGATCCGTTTGCGGGATCTCTGACTTACATTCGTGTATACTCGGGTCAAGTCAAATTAGGCGAGCAGTTATACAATCCGCGAACTGAAAAAAAAGAGCGTATTCAGAAAATCGTAAAAATGCATGCGAATTCTCGCGAGGAAGTTGATCACTTGAAGGCTGGCGATATCGGAGCGGTGATCGGTCTTAAGTTTACTACGACTGGTGATACATTGTGTGATAGTTCTCGCCAAGTTGTTTTCGAATCAATCACATTTCCAGAGCCAGTTATTGCTGTTGTTGTCGAAGCAAAATCTTCTGCTGATCAAGATAAAATGTTGGAAGGTTTACAGCGACTTGAAAAAGAAGATCCTTCTTGTCGTTTGCGGAATGATCCAGAAACGGGTCAAACTCTTTTATCTGGAATGGGCGAATTGCACTTAGATATTTTGATCGATCGACTGCTTCGCGAATATAAAATTCAAGCAAACGTAGGGCGCCCTCAGGTGGCTTATCGTGAATCTATTTCAGCTCCTGTGACAACGGATTTCGTATTTGAAAGATTATTGGCTGGCGAAGAAAAGTTTGCACAGGTTGCTATTTCAATTGAACCGATCAGTCCATCGGAAGGTGTTAAATTTGTGACTCAATTGCAGCCGACGAAAGAGACGCCACTGCAATGGTTAAAAGCTTGCGAATCGGGTCTCAAAGAAGCGGCTGAAGTAGGTCCAATTGCGAGTTATGCGATGGTTGGTCTTAAAATTCAGCTCAAGTCAATCGGTAGTCGTCCGCAGATGACCGATGAAATTGTCTGTAAAGCGGCAGCATCATTGGCTTTCCGAGAGGCTATCAAGAAAACAGACTCGGTTTTGCTGGAACCTATTTTTAAGCTTGAAGTGAATTGTCCGGATGAGTTTGTGGGTAATATCGTGGGCGATTTAAACTCTCGTAGAGGTAAAGTTCTGAATATGACGGCCAAGCTAACGGGTGGTCAGATCATTCTGGCTGAGGTGCCTCTAGCTCAATTGTTTGGTTATGCGACCGACGTTCGTAGCTTATCCCAAGGTCGAGCCTTTTTTAGTATGGAATTCTTAGAGTATGCCCCTGTTCCGCCTAAAGTTAAGGCAGAGATTTTAACTAAGCTAGGCCGGTAAAAATTCCTCGAATTTGAGGGTGTTTTTACCTTTCAAAATTTGTCAAGATTATCTGTTGACACACTTTTTCTAATCAGACATATTAGCCCTTCGAATTAATAAAAGTTACGGAAATCTCCGTTTTTCATAAGGCGACTTGCTTTCATGCGGAAATAAGATTTTGGCGGACTTAACGAGGTAAAAATGCAAAATCAGAAAATCAGAATTAGGCTGAAGGCCTTTGATCACAAATTGTTAGATCAATCGACGAAAGAAATCGTTGAGACTGCAAAGCGTACTGGTGCTAAGATCGCGGGACCAATCCCTCTTCCTACACGCATCAATCGTTTCACAGTTCTACGCTCTCCACACGTTGACAAAAAATCGAGAGAACAATTTGAAGTAAGAACTCACAAACGTATGCTCGATATTCTTGAGCCGACTCAACAAACTGTAGATCAGTTAATGAAGCTAGATCTATCAGCAGGTGTTGATGTTGAAATTAAATTATCAGCTGAATAAGGAAAGGGGTTAAAATGAGCGAAACACAAACTCAAGTTGAAAGCCAAACTCCTGTAACTGGAATTCAGTTAAATGGTTTGTTTGCCTTCAAAGAAGGTATGGCTACAGTTTACAATGATAAAGGTGAAGCTGTTCCAGTAACTGTTTTACGTTACGAAAATTGGAAAGTTTCTCAAATTAAAACAAACGATAAAGATGGCTACACAGCTGTTCAAATCGCATCTACTCCAAAGAAAGCAAAAAATGCTTCTTCTGCGGAAGTGGGTCATCTTAAAGCTGCTGGTTTCGAAACAGGCGCGCGTTTTGTTAAAGAAATCAGACAAGATTTACCTGCTGATATTAAATTAGGTGATTCTGTTTCTATCAACTCACTTGCAAAAGGTGATGTTGTAAAGATTACATCTAAATCAAAAGGTCGTGGTTTCCAAGGTTCAGTAAGACGTTGGAACTTTGCGGGTGGTCCTGCTACTCACGGTTCTAAGTTTCACAGAAGACCGGGTTCATCTGGTAACAGAACATGGCCGGGTCGTGTTATGCCAGGCAAAAAATTTCCAGGTCACTGGGGAGATGAAACAGTTACAGTTAAAAATGTAGTTGTTGTCGATGTTTTGGCTAACGAAGGTGTTGTTTTAGTTAAAGGGCCAGTTCCTGGAAGCAAAAATACACTTGTTAAGTTGGTGAAGGGGTAATTATGGCTACAGTGAATATATTAAATTGGAAAAAAGAAAAAGTTGGCCAAGTTGAATTAACTTCAGACGTTTTTGAAGTAGAAGTTAAAAAAGACGTTTTACACTCTGTTGTTCGTTGGCAATTAGCTTCTCGTCGCGCTGGTACTCACATGACTAAAACTAAAGGTTTAGTGAGTGGTGGTGGTAAGAAGCCTTTCAAACAAAAAGGTACTGGTAATGCTCGTCAAGGTTCTACTCGTTCTCCATTAATGCCAGGCGGCGGTACTATGTTCGGACCTCAACCTCGTAGCTATGCATACGTATTACCTAAAAAGACACGTAAAGTGGCTTTGAAAATGGCTTTATCTCATCTTCTAAAAGAAGGTAAGTTAACAGTTGTTGATACTATGGCTTCTGAAGGTAAGGCTGCTGAGTTAAACAAAAGACTTAAAACTTTTGGTGTTAACAAAGCTGTTTTAATCGACTCTACTGCAGATGAAAAATTTAGCAGAGCAGCTCGTAACTTAACAAACTTCAAATA
>DALYIB010000254.1:0-3158 GCA_031970595.1 Pseudobdellovibrio sp. | reverse complement strand
CAATGGTGTTTCCAGAAAAGTGGGTTTATAAACAATAAAATTGAATTGATGAAATCCAGTAGTCAAAAGTACAAAATACTTATACCGTATTATCAATATGGAAATGATAAAAAAAAATACGGTCAGTATCGTTTACGGAATTGTCTATTTACTTTTTGCTTTACTGTTTATTCCTTTTTATAAACCTTTGCTATTGGCCGCCTTGTTTGCATTTGCCCTGGTGCCGATTGTCGAAAAAATTAAAAAACAGCTGAAATGGAAATCAGAACCAAAATCTGTATTGATGGCTTTAGCTTTGGTTTCAGCTTTCTTTTTTATTCCAGTTTCGATCATGATTTTAAAAGGCCTGTCTGAACTGAAAGACCTGACCTCTGAAACTTCGGGGCAAGTTCAAATTATTGATTATTTTCAAAAAATGGGTTTGCAAATTAATTCCTGGATTCATGATTTATCCGATTCAGTAGGCATCCAGCTGAGTAAAGTCGTCGATTTAAACGCAATCGTAACAAAGGTTTCAAATTTAGTACTCGAGTGGCTGACTATTCTAGTGAAACAACTGCCACAATTTATGATGAATTATATTATTTTTATTTTTTCATTGTATTTCTTTCTGGTGCATCGCCGACGTGTATTTAATCAGTTGCTGCGTATGGAATTATTACCTTTCGATCAGTTAACCAGTTTAAAAAATATATTTATCAAAGTTTGTTTTACTGTTTTAGTGTCGGCATTGATTGTGTCGGCCACCCAAGCCCTGATCATCGCAGTGTCAGCGGCGTTGACCGGCCAAGACCAAGTGCTGATTATTTTTGTGATCACTTTTTTTATGGCCTTTATTCCGGTTGTGGGATCCGTGCCGGTTTCAGCCAGTTTAATTTTGTATTTTGCTTTCAACAATCAATACGGATCTGCAGCCATCGTACTAGTGGCCGCAGTTATTGCGGGGATCAGTGATAACGTGATTCGGACATTCATGTTACAGGCGGATGATGGTCCACATCCGTTTGTGTCATTACTGTCTTTAATAGGAGCCATAACAATTTTTGGATTCCCTGGTTTATTTATAGGGCCTATCGTTTGTGAATTGGCTTTTCAAATAAAAAATATTTTAGGTGATTCAAGCACTGAACAGATTGAGGGATTATGAAATTATTTTTTGGAACTTTATTTTTGGCAAGTTTAGCTCGCGCGGATAAAGGTTTTTACTGCATTCCATCGCTGAAGCAAACAGGAATTCAAGTTGTCAGCGATGGCAAAAATGTTTCGATATCGGTTCGAAATCCAATGGGTTATGAATTCATGCCTCAGTTCGAAGGGCCAGCAACAGCTCAGTCAATTCCATTACAAAAAATGCAATACGAAGATTTGAAAAAATTAGGTGATGGTTTTACATTGCAGTGGCCAGCAGCGGCCTGTAAGCTGGATGCAGCGGCTAAATCAATCGATTGTGACGGCCAGCCTTTGCAAAAGATATCAGATATTGAAACGAATTTGGTTTCTACAACTTTGATTTCTGAAAAATCACGAGCTCAATCGTATGACAAACAAAAGTACCGTTTTTCATTTGAAAAAGAAGGTAATTTTTATTTCGTATCAATGGAATTTTACAGTTTAAACTGCAAATCTTTTGATAAGGCTTCTGAACTTAACAAGCGCCACTAGGTTACCAGCAATACAAAATATCACCCCTAGGAGCATGAATAAATTCCATGAAAAGCCTTCGTAAAAGGTTGAAACCACAAGGGCGATGACGGGCGAAACAACGCTGGTAAAGGCCGCTTTCGAAGGACCAACTTCGTCAATCAGTTTTAAATACGACCAAAACGAAACAACTGTTCCAAAGATCGACAAATAAATAAATGAAATCCAAAAAGCAGTCGAAGTATCTACGTGAAAATCTTTATTCATCGCCAAGCAATAAATGAATGTGATAGTTGAACCGTATAACATGCTAAAGGCATTGTTGGAAAGAATCGGTATTTTTAATTGGCGATTTTGAGTGGAAATTAAATTTCCGCACGAGGCCGCTAAGGTGGCCATTAAACTGAGTAAAAATCCCCAAATCGAAAGAGGTTCTGAAACAATGTGCTGATATTCGTTCAGGGTGATGAATCCCATTCCCAGTAAACTGATTATGGCGCCCCAAACAACTTTGTTTTCAAAAGGAGTTTTAAAAAAAATCCGTGCGCCAAACATATTGAAAAAAATGAGCGACGTAAATGCCAATGCAACCAAAGCTGACGTCGCCATTGAGGAGGCCCAATATGTAACAATAAAATTCAAACAAAACATAAACAGGCCTTGTAATCCGAATCGGACGTGGTCTGAAACCGTGTATTTAAGGTTTGTTTTGTTAAAGTAGCAAAGTCCGAACATGACAGCTGTTGCGAATATAAATCTGTAAAAAACAGCGACAGTCGAATCAACAGCTTGGATTTGAAACTTGATGGCAATCCAGGTTAACCCCCAGATTGTTGAGCAGATCAGAAAATAAAGAGCCGTTTTATTCTTCATCATCCTCTTCGAATTCTTCGTCTTCATCCTCGTCATCGAAATCGTCGTCTTCATCATCCTCTTCTTCGTCCTCGTCCTCAAGTTCAGAGTCCGCTTCGATTCGAATCAACCAGCCTTCTTCGTAAGGATCTTCCATAATGAGTGAAGGGTCTTCTAGGACTTGTGAATTGACTTCGATAATTGTGCCTTCGACCGGAGAAAATAAATCCAATGTTCCATCATCTGTTTCAACACTGCCAAAAGCCATGTCGGCATCGACTTTGTCTTGTTCGGCAGGCAGATCGATGGTGTTGATTTCCGAAATATCTTCAAGGCCATCTTCGTTGATACCGATCGTGATGATGCCTTCGTTTTCGCTGTACCATAAATAATGATTAAAATTTTTCACTTTGTCTGACATTTTTTGCTCCGATTAATTGCCTATTTTTTAAGTAATAAAATAGGGTCAACATAAAAAGTCCCTAAATATAAAAAAATCCTCTTTATCTTATATTAAATTGTACAAGCGTCAAATTTTGTTCCAATTATTTTTGCTAACGCGAATATTAAAATTTGCGAAACGGTTGTGTGTCTGATACAACACACCCACTTTTATGAACTAGTTGCTGTCTGAGATCAGAGGGGGATTTATGACTTCAATACGT
>DALYIB010000253.1:0-3163 GCA_031970595.1 Pseudobdellovibrio sp. | reverse complement strand
GATAAACGCGAGTTGTTGCGCTTAATCGACAGATTTTTTCATATGCTCATCAATTTGAAGGGCTTTTTCGTGATCTGTCGAAAATAAATTTTTAACTTTATTGACACAGTCTTTTGTGGGACCGCGCAGACCCGTGTGGGATAAGTATAACCGAGGTAACTGATAAGATTCTAAAAATTGCAATGGTTGATCACGACGATACAACAGAGGTTTTCTATGTAAAGCGACTGCGACATCGACCCCGCTGCTTTCACCATGAAACAAATCTTCCATTTGTTTTGCAAAGGTAAACACATCTGTTTTCAATCCACCCCAATATTTTAAAAACTCAGCTAAGCCTACAGCCAAAGTCGCCGAAGCCCCCATTCCAGAGCCAAATACTATTTGGCAGTCAATTGTCAAACGACCTTGTAAATCTGAACGCTTTAAAGATAATTGTTCTAAAGCTTTTTCAAGTACTGACCATATAATTAATTCTAATTCAGAATTATTTCGACCAATAATATCGATTTTAAAATCTGATTGAGATGGCTGGTATTTGAAATCCAGATAACATGAATTCAATGGGAAAACCAGCGCAGCACCTCCACGCAAAACAGTGTGCTCGCCTGCTAAAATCCATTTACCCGGAACTCGTGAATGCCATTCTACTAACATTTTTTAACCATGCCTTCATCTGTCCAAATATTAAAATATTCAGAAAAATAACCAATTAAATCCTGATACAATTGGCTGTCTTCATTTTTAATTAATAAATGAATATTACTTCCGGCATCCATTGTAATCAAGGCCCTCTCCGGGCGCTGGTTCTCAAGTCTTTGCAAGTAATTGAGAACAAATAAAGAATCACCGTTCATATACATAAATGTAGGCTGTGAAGTATGAAACAAAGTATGCATATCCCAAAACTCATTCCATGATATCTTACACATTTTTTCCCAATCGCCCGCGCGTGTTGCAGAAATCAGATTTTGTAAACGCTCCTGCGCCCGTTCAGGTCGACCTTTAAATAATTCCGAAGTCAAAACTAATTTATGAGCTTCGCTGGACGAAACCGACTTCACAGTTTCGTCACATAAAATAACCAGATGTCTCAATGAACTCAGTGGCAACTTGATTTCTTCGGCTCCCACATCATGCCACAACGCCCACGGAGCAAAAAAGGAACGGCAAGATGATCCAGAACCCTTCTGAGATAATCGAGAAAGCTCTTTGGCCAAATAGGGCCGTGATTTATGTTCTGATTCACTTAAATAGACCTGATGAGCACAAAGTGTTAAAGCCGCAAAACTGCTTGCTGAACTGGCCAGTCCACAGTCCGATGGAAAATTGTTCGCCGATTCAATTTCATAAAAACCAGTCAATTTCAAATCATCAAAAAAATTGAGAAACTTCTCTTGTCCTTTCAAAGACAATGCGATGGGGCGCAAATCCTCACGCTCATACGCCTTCCATGTATCGGTCTTTAATTGTTCGTTTTTTTGAATTCGAACAAATGTTCTTAATTTTTCTAATGTCCAAGAAAGTGAGGCATTAGTTGGCTTATTTCCAGACGAATCCAATTTACCCATATACTTTATCAGCGCAATATTTGACGGCGCTGAGGCTTCAATCCAACTCATAGTTATTCCTTATATAATTTCGTCAAAGACAAATCACTGGCTTTAATTTTTAAACTTTTAGTATTTAAATATTTCTCGACTTCTTCCCGGTGATTGACTTCAAACGCGACCAAAATAACATCGGCACCCATAGCTCCGCAAGGCTTTGCACAAAGTACAAGTGGGTTCCTCATCAACTCATTTTTTAAAGAACGGGAAAAATCACAAAGTAATCCCAAACGATCTAAATTATGGCTCCAATGATTTAAGGACGCGATAAAATGAGAGTCTGACTTAAAAAAACTATGAATAGTTTCTTCAGATATAGGAACTAAATCCTTCAGCAATGTACGGTCGAGTTGATCAAGATGTTCGTGGGTTGGCTGCTTGTAACCTGTTGCTACTAAAAAAAATCCTAAATTTCTAAATGGCCACTCATAAGTCGACGACTGTTCGACAACAGGACGAAACCAAGTGATCGGTCCTAAGCACTGGCCAACAACATCGGCACCACTGGGTTGTTGACTTAGATCTGACGTATAAAGCTTGCGATAATCTCGGAATATTTGCCCGATACAGTCTTTCGTGAAAACTCCTTGCGACATGGACTCAGGATTTTGACTGATCCAAGCCATGATAAATTCAGCACTGGATTGACCAAAACCACCTACTCCATAATCGTTTTCTACAGCCCAAAAATCTGTTGTCTGCAAAAAACGAGCGACGGGGCTTTCAGGATGATATTTTTTTTGAACACTGGTTTGCTTAAAGAAAGGTTTGGTTGCCAGCACTAAAGCAGATCCGCCGGACAGAACAGCGTATTCCCCCACTAAAAATGTTTTTCCAGGAATCTGCAAGCTCATCTGATGTTTTTTGTTTTTTTTCTAAAGTCAGTCAGGACTTCAATGGCATTAGATAAAGAAATTCTTTTTCTTAAAGCTAAAATTTCCTCGAGCTTTTTAACTACGTAGGGCATTTCTTTTTCTGTAGCCCCTGCTCCCAATGACAAATTTTTAATGTGCAACTTCATGTGACCTTCAATAATACCTACGGTCGTTAAAGCCTTCAGAGCACCTAAATTTTGAGTTAAACCTACTGCTGCAATCACTCTTGATAGTTCGTTAGCGGACTGGCAGCCTAATATGCTCATAGATAATTTGGCAGTCGGATGAAGTGCCGTCACTCCGCCCACAGTTCCAACGATAATGGGGGCCTCTAGAACTCCGATCAGCTTCGTTCCTTCAGCACGCCATCTAGTAATTGAACGATACTGACCATCACGAGCTGCAAAAGCATGAAGCCCCGCTTCAACTGCGCGCCAATCATTTCCAGTCGCTACCAAAATAGGGTCAATCCCATTTAACACGCCTTTATTATTTGTTGCCGCACGGTACGGGTCCATCTCGGCAAAACGCGATGCTTCTTCAATTTTCAAAGCCAATTCTGGATCAACTGATTTTAAAGTGATCGTCGCACGTGTTAATTTCGAATCGACTAAATTCGACAATATGCACATAGTGACTTTTTCAGATGTAATATGTTCTAATGGTTCTTTTAAGAAC
>DALYIB010000252.1:0-3168 GCA_031970595.1 Pseudobdellovibrio sp. | reverse complement strand
CTTTCTTAAACGAGGTTCAAATGAAAATATTTGTTTGTCTAAAACAAGTGCCTGACACAGAAACAAAAATCAAAATTCTACCAGACCAGTCTGGTCTAGATCCTGCTGGAGTTAAGTGGGTTTTAAACCCTTACGACGAATTTGCCGTAGAAGAAGCCATTAAATTCAAAGAAAAAAACCCAACTGCTCAAATTTGGGCAATTACATTGGGCCCTAAAGCCCGCGTGGTTGAATCTTTGAGAACAGCCCTTGCCATGGGCGCAGATGAAGCGATTGTCATTAACGGATCCGAAAGCCTTGATGCTTATTCAACAGCCAAAGCCTTGTCGAACGTCATTCGTTCAGAGGGCGGTGCCCATTTGATTTTTGCTGGTAAGTTGTCTATCGACAACAATCAGTCGTCAGTTCCTCAAATGGTCGCCGAATTTTTAGGGCTGCCTCACTCTTCTGTTGTTTCAAAATTTGAAGCGGCCGCAGAAAATGTAACAGTCGAGCGCGATATTGAGGGTGGAGCAAAAGAAATCGTTCAAATGATGGCGCCCGCTTTGGTGGCTGCGAACAAGGGCTTAAATATGCCAAGATATGCCAGCCTTCCAGGAATCATGAAGGCCAAGAAAAAAGTCATCAAAGAAGTTGAATTTGGATCTTTGGGAATTACACCAGAGGAGCAAAAAGTTAAATACTCGCAATATTCTCTTCCTGCAGACAAGGCGCCGGTAAAGCTTTTAACAGGCGACGCTCATTCTCAGGTGAAACAATTGATCGGCCTTCTTCGCGACGAAGCGAAAGTTTTATAAGGAATTTTTATGTCAAAAATATTAGTCTTTACAGAATTTCAAAACAATAAAGTTAAGCGCAGCTCTCAAGAGTTGTTGCAGTTTGCTGCCAAGTCGGGAACGGCCGCTTCCGCACTGGCCCTTGGAACACAGGCGGGCGTTGGCGCTCAGGAAATTGCTCATCACGGCGTACAAGAAGTTCATTTATCCAAAGAATCATCATTTGATGCTTACAATCCAGAATTATTTGCAGCCGCTGTTGCTGAGGCCATTCAAAAAAGCGGCGCAACAGTTGTTCTTGCGTCGGCATCTGCCATGGGCAAAGACTTGTTCCCTCGCGTTGCTGCCAAATTGAACTGCGGCCTCGTTTCTGATGGTGTCGAGCTTACAATTGCCGGCGAAGATGTTAAAGTCAAAAAGCCTTTGTATGCGGGAAAATGTTTTGCAACGGCTTCTTTTGAAAACTCGCCTGTAAAAATCATTTTGATGCGCGCTAATCAATTGCCCGTTGCTGGTGCTGATACAGCAAAAGCTGCAAACATCACTGAACACACTTTTGCAAAACCGAATCTAAAAACACTGATCAAAGAAATCGTAAAGGGCGCCTCAGAGAAGCTGGATTTAACAGAAGCAAATATTATTGTTTCTGGTGGTCGCGGACTAAAAGAGGCTGGCAATTTTAAAATGTTACAAGACTTGGCCGACGTGTTGGGCGCAACCGTGGGCGCGACTCGCGCCGTTGTTGATGCTGGATGGGTTGGACACTCAATGCAGGTTGGTCAAACGGGTAAAACTGTTGCTCCGACATTGTATATCGCTGTGGGTTTGTCGGGCGCAATTCAGCATTTAGCTGGCATGAGCGGATCAAAGGTCATTGTTGCAATTAACAATGATGCGAATGCTCCTATTTTTCAAAAGGCGACTTACGGTATTGTCGGAGACGCTTTCGAAATCGTTCCTCAGTTGACAGAAGAATTCAAAAAAGTTCTTCATACATAATTGCGAATGGCTAAAATCAGAGGTTTCATTTTAGGATTTTTGGTTTGGCTGATTTATAAAATTATTTCTATGACCTGGCGGGTTCATGTTGTTGAGCCCGCATCTATGCAAAAATCTTTGCAAGAAAAAAAATCCCTTATTTTATCTCACTTTCACGGGGACGAAATCGCTCTGATTTCTTTGGTTCCTAGATATCAAATCGCCACAATGACATCCACCAGTAAAGATGGTGAAATCATGAATACGGTCTTGGCCTTGTTGGGCGCCAAAACGTCTCGTGGCTCATCAACTCGTGGTGGCGTTTCAGCGCTTAAGGGTTTGTTATCTCTTATGAAAAGGGGACACAACTGCAGTTTTGCCGTGGACGGACCCAAGGGTCCCTTACATAAAGTTAAACCGGGTGTTTTTGAAACCTCGCGCCTTACTAAATCAAAAATATTTGCGGGCGGCGTTGCCGTTGACCGCGCGTGGTACTTTCCCAAATCATGGAATAAAACTTATTTTCCTAAACCTTTTGCCAGGGTCGTGTTTTACTGGCTGGATCCAGAAATAACTGTCGACAAAGACACTGATCCGCGAGATCCAAATTTGGCAAAAGTCCTGGAAAATCAACTTATTGATGCGCACAGACTAGCCCGCAAATTGATTGCTGATCAATCCTCTCGCCATTAGCATTAAATAAGGAATAAATTTTAAGAGTTACGGAGAGCTCATGAGAACTTTAATTACAGCTTTATTGGCTTTTTCATTTGTATCTTTAGCCCAAGCCCAAAAAGACACTGACGTGTTGGCAACGGTTGGGAGTAAAAAAATCACTTATGGTGAATTCAACAAAAAATTCAAAGAGGCATCTGCACAAATTTTTGCAAACCCTCCCACCAAGGCCGCTTTTTTAGAAGACCTTATTCGTTATGAAATTGGCATTCAAGAAGCCAAAAAGCGTGGTCTTGAAAAAGATCCAATTGTACAGGACCAAATGAACCAAGCGCTTTATAAAGGTCTTTTGGAAAAAGAACTTGGACAAAAAGTACAAGAAACAAAAGTAACAGAAGAAGAAATGAAGGCGTGGTATTCGAAAAATCCACAGATCCGCGTATCTACGATTTTAATCGAAGTTAAGCCAGGCGCAACGGACGCACAAAGAGACGAAGCGAAAAAACGCGCGACTGAAATTTTAGCTGAAGTCAAAACATCAAAACGACCTTTCGAAGAACTCGTTCGTCTTTATTCAGATGATACTATTACAAAATCTTTGGGCGGAGACGTCGGCTGGCAATCTAGAATCACATTGCATCCAGCTTATTATGAAGCGGCTTCAAAGTTAAAAATAAACGAAGTCACTCCTCAGCTGGTCGAAGTTCCGTTTGGCTTTCATATTATCAAGTTGACGGGC
>DALYIB010000251.1:0-3182 GCA_031970595.1 Pseudobdellovibrio sp. | reverse complement strand
GCACACGACAGATTTGTTCGATCAAATATTTACCCACCATGGCTGCATAGTTACTAGTACCGCAAGCGATAAAGAAAATACGATCTACTTTTTTGAAAACTTCTTCTGTTGTTTTATTGATTTCAGAAAAACCAATATCTCTTAATAAGACCGAATGCGTGTCGGTATCAATATACGGAGCCATGGCCGCCGCGACTGAACGAGGTTGTTCGTAAATTTCCTTCAGCATGAAATGCTTGTAACCCATTTTTTCAACTTGATCGGTTGACCAATCCAGCGTTGTGACCGCTTTATTTAATTTTTCTCCGACAGCTGAATAATAATCAACAGTCCAATTGTTATTTTTGTTCTGCATGTGAACAACTTCGCGATCATTCAAATAAACGAAATTTTTTGTATAAGCCAAAGCCGCATGAACATCACTGACAACGAAAAATTCTTTGTCACCCAGACCTGCAATCAAAGGGGGGCCGTCTTTGAAGGCCACCATTTCATGGGGTGATTTTTCCCACATCACAACGATGGAAAAAGCGCCCACAATTTTTGATAAAACACCTTGAACGGCCTTTAGTAAATTTTGAGTTTTTTGAATTTCTTCCCAAATCAAATGCGCAACTAGTTCTGAATCTGTATCCGATTTAATATCCGCGCCACGCGCCAATAGCTCTTCTTTGATTTCCAAATAGTTTTCTATAATTCCGTTGTGCACCAGACTGATTTCACCCACTTGATGAGGATGGGCATTGCGCTCGCTAGGGGCGCCGTGTGTCGCCCAACGCGTGTGACCGATACCCAATTGACCGTTAAAATGTTCATTTTGAACTTTATCTTCAAGGGCCTTTAATTTGCCCTGGGCACGAATCCGTTTTGTTTTTCCGTCATGAATAACGGCTAAACCGGCGCTGTCATATCCACGGTATTCTAGTTTTTTTAAACCATCGATAATAATTTTTTTAGGATCTTTAGGACCTAAATAACCAACAATTCCACACATATTATGAATCTTTCTTTTTATTGTAACGTGTTGCCAGGCCTTCTTTATTTTCTTGTCGTGCTCGAGCTATCGCTAACGCATCCGCTGGAACATTTTTAGTGATCGTTGAACCAGAGGCAATAATCGCACCCGCACCCACTTCAACTGGAGCCACTAATTGCGAATCACTGCCGACAAAAACATTGTCGCCAATGATCGTTTTATATTTTTTACGATCAGCCGCATAATTACATGTAATCGTTCCACAGCCGATATTCACATCCTTACCAACTTCGGCATCGCCCAAATAAGTCAAATGCCCGGCTTTTGATCCCGCGCCAAATTTGACTTTTTTCATTTCAACGAAATTACCCACCTGAGCGGATTCGCCGATTTCAGTTTCAGGACGAAGACGTGCATAGGGGCCCACTTTGGCCTGCGACAAGACTTTGGCGTTTTCCAGATAGCTGCCGGCACGAATTTGAACCGAATCTTTTATTTCTGATTCAGAAATAAAAACATTGGGCTCAAGCACACAAAATGAACCAATTGTAGTATTCCCGCGAATAAAAACACCGGGATAAATAACTGTACCAGGACCTACTGCAACTGATTCTTCGATATAAGTATTCGTTGGATCAATAATAATCACACCCGCTGTTAACAATTGCAGGTTCTTCATTTGGTGTGCAATACGAGTCGCAGCCGCAAGCTCGACTTGGTTATTGACCCCATGAGCGACATTTTTATTTTTCGTGCAGATCGCTTGGACTTTGTGGCCACCTTCGATAGCCAAAGAAAGCAAGTCCGTTAAATAAAATTCTTTTTTAGAATTATTATTTTTAATCTGAGGCAAATATTTTTGTAATAACGACGCTTTAACTACGTAAATGCCAGTATTCACTTCTTTGATTTTTAAAGTTTCGGCAGAGGCGTCTTTGGCTTCGACGATCGTCTTTAATTGACCTGATTGACGAACAATACGTCCAAATTCGGCCGGATTATCCAGTTCGACAGAAATCAATGCTAGATCTAATTTCTGTTCACGGTAATCAGAAATAAAACCTTTTAGATCCTCGGCTGTGATCAATGGATGATCCCCGTTCAATATAACAACATCGCCTTCAATTGAATTCACGTCAGCTGATTTGACAGCATCCGCCGTGCCGAGCTGTTCTTTTTGAGTAAAAGTCAGAACACCCATAGGCTCGACAACCGTTTTAACCAGATTCAAGCCGTGACCGACAACGAGACGAACTTCATCAAATTCAGCGCGTTGACATTGTTGAACAATGCGGGAAATCATCGGTACGCCGGCTACGGGATGTAAAACTTTAGGAAGTGGACTTTTCATTCTTGTACCTTGCCCACCCGCAAGGATAATTGCAGTCATTTTTTGCATGTTATTAGACTACTTGCTTTTGTTTAAAGATTCAATACAGTCATAGTGTATGGCGATTCGTGCAATAGCGTTTGATTTAGACGACACACTGATGGATACGACTGGCATCCTGGTTCCCCAGGCCGCACGTCGTGCCTTTCAGATATTGATCGATGCAGGACTCAATTTGACCCTGGACCAGTGTGAACAAAAACGCACAGAAATGATCAAAAAACTCTCGCACAAAGAAGTTTTCGAAAAATTGGCTGCGGAATTTGGCGAAAAAGCCACACTCGAAGCGCTCGTCAAAGCCAATAGCGCTTTTTATGAACCAGAACTGCCAGAGCATTTGCCGCTTTTGCCAGGGGCACTGGAAAATTTGAAATACTTGTCACCCAAATATTCGTTATACATTGTGACCGCTGGTTTCGATAAAGCCCAACAAGAGAAAGTTCACGCACTGGGTATCCAAAGTTATTTTAAGAAAGTATTTGTCGTGAACAGTCTGAACAAAGAAAAAAAACGACAGTCTTTCGAAACCATTTTGCAGATGGAAAATTGTCAGCCGGAAGAATTGTTCTGTATTGGAAATTCGTTATCCTCTGAAATTACGGATGCTTTAGCTTTGGGCTGCGTCGGTTGTTATTTTGAATTTGGCGAAGATCGTGGTCACGAAGAAAAATTAAAATCTATGAAGCCCCATTTTCATATTAAAAAACATTCCGAGCTGATCAGCACATGTCGACTTTAAACTTTGTCCTAGTTACAAAAAATTTAAATCTGCAAAAAAAATTTGACCAGACAGAAGTGATCATTCAAAGCGAATGG
>DALYIB010000250.1:0-3223 GCA_031970595.1 Pseudobdellovibrio sp. | reverse complement strand
CCCTTTTTCTTGTTTTCAAAACCTTGAGCATCAATATGATCACGCCATTTTGAACGCGGTAGTAATCCTGTAATACCCGGAGCAATGTTCACAAACAATCCATATTGTTCTTTTTTCTCGACCGTACCTTGAATGGTTGTTCCAACAGGAAACTTTTCAGGGACTTTCAACCAAGGATCTCCTTCACCACCCGCTTGTTTCACACTGAGTGAAATTTTCAAACGACCTTCCAGATCGATGATGTCTAAAATCATCACTTGAACAGATTGGCCTAAAGTTAAGACTTCAGAAGGATCTGATAATCTGGACCAACCAATTTCTGAAATATGACAAAGTCCTTCAACTCCACCACCCAAAGAAATAAAGGCACCAAATTTTTCAAAACGAGTGACTGTTCCTGGAACGATATCACCTTTTTTGAATTTATTCATAAATTCGCCTTCGTTTTCAGCTTTTTGTAAATCTAAAAGCTTACGACGAGAAACCACAATATTGCGTCCTTTAGGATCCAGTTGTGTAATTAAAAATTCGAATTTTTTATTCACATAGGATTGATGATCTGTACTGACTTTATAGTCCATTTGACTGACAGGACAGAAAGCTAATTTATTTTGAATTTGAACTCGGAATCCGCCGTTGCAAACTTCAGCCACACGTCCTTCAACAGGCATTTCCATATCAAAAGCATCTTCCAAAGAATCTAAATCGGAATTGGCTTTTTTCGAACCCGCTTTTGAAACGCGAATTTCACCGCCTTTGGTTTTAACAACAACAACGTCGATAATATCGCCCACTTTGTATTTCAAATTTTTTTCTTCGTCTAACAAATCAGAAACTAAAATCATCGCGTCCTGAGTCGATGGCGTAGAAATAAAAGCTTCTTCTTTGCTGATAGATAAAATTTCGCCGCGGAACTGATCGCCCACGCTCAGACGTTTACCAACAGAACCCAGGCTTTGTTCGAACATCGTACCAAAATCTTGATTTTTATCGACTACTTCATCACCAAATAAATCTTTTTTAGACATAGCTATTCCTTCTTGTACAAACTAGAAAAGCATCATACCAAGATTTTCAAATTTGGCTATAAATAAAAGGAACTAAATAGTCTGGACTTAGGATCGAACCCGACGTTTTACCGACAAAGTCAGCTCAAAAGTGGCTACTTTTTCATCTGGGTTTTTACCCGGCACAATGGCATAGGCTGTCATGGTGCGGTTGATTCTTTCGGTGCTTTGTTTAGCTTCTTCGATTTGATCAATGACAACTTGTGCTTGTTCGCAGATGAAATGCACATCGCCTTCAGCGCGCTTTAAAAATTCAGCTTTGAAATCTTTGAATAAAAAATCAATTCGTTCACCTGATTCTTGGATTTTTTTAACAGCTAACATCGCAATACTCAGCTCGGCCCCGATGGCCAAAGCTCCGAAATACATTGCTCCTAAGTGATTTTTAGTGCGGTAATTCAGTGGAATTTTTAAAACCGTGCGATAACCTTCGCTTTCTAAAACTCGTGGCGCACAAAACCCAATAAGCGGGATTTTAGACCAGGCATAAAGTGATAAAAACAAATTATTTTTAAATTTTTTGAATGCTGACATAGTTTGATTCTAGCCTTAGTTCATTTTTTAAGTCACCCTATATATATTATGAAAAAAATAGAAACTCCGTTTACACAAATGCTGGGTCTGCAATATCCCATTATCGCGGCCCCTATGTTCTTAGTTTCCAATGTCGACATGGTCGTAGCCAGTTCCGAAGCCGGCGCTTTAGGAACATTTCCCGCTTTGAATTTTCGCCCCATCGAAGACTACGAAAAAGCGATCAAGGCCATCAAAGCTCGCACACAAAAACCGATTGGCGTGAATGTCATTGTGAACAAAAGCAATACCCGAGCTTCTCAAGATATCAAAATTGCCTTAGATAACGGAGTCAATGCTTTCATTACTTCATTAGGGTCCCCGAAAGAAGTCATCAAAGCCGCGCACCAAAATGGGGCCAAAGTTTTTTGTGATGTGGTCAATCTTGAACACGCCTTGAAAGTTCAAGATTTAGGAGCCGATGGTGTGATCGCGGTTGGCAGTGGTGCCGGCGGACACGCAGGGCCTTTGTCGCCGATCGTTTTAGTCAGCTGGTTACAAAAAAAATTATCGATCCCGGTGATTGCGGCGGGCGGTATTGCCAATGGTCAAACTATGGCCTCGATGATGACCTTAGGAGCCGCTGGCGTCAGTATCGGTACACGATTTATCGCTTCCACAGAGGCCCAAGTGGAGGACTCGTACAAACAAGCCATCGTCAACAGCAGTCCGGAAGATATCGTAATGACAACTCGATTGTCAGGCACACCGGCCGCTGTGATCAAAACGCCGTACATTGAAAAAATCGGATTGGATTTACCTTGGTACATGAAGCTTTTAAAAGAAAATCCAACGACGAAAAAATATATTGTTCCGTTAATTCATTATTTAGGATCTAAACAACTCGAAGAAGCTGCGCTAAAGCCATCGTGGAAAACTGTTTGGAGCGCCGGACAAAGTGTGGGCTTGATCGAAGACATTAAATCGTGTGAACAGATTATCACTGATTTAGTGACAGAGTACGAAGACGCTTTGATGAAAGCGCCTCGTTTAAAAAATATTTAAAATGAAATATTGGAATTTAGTAAAGCTTTTTTAAGTAGTCATCTAGTTCGGCACAACGATCTAGGTTCAATTTACATTCTTTGATGACACGAATAGCTTCAACTTGTTTGATTTTACCTTTTTGCATCAATTCAAAAACATGAAGCTCTAAAGGATCCGAAAATTTATAAACTGATTTATGCTGTGGCCAAAGATTTTCGATGTCGTTCGAACCACCAATGCTCAGTGGAATGAAATGATCAATTTTGAAATCACCGCGGTTCATTTTGCGGATATCGTAACCCAATTCTTTGTCATATTCAGCGATGATTCTGTTTTTCATTCCAGTATCAACGTTTCTTTCGCAATATTTAATATTTTCAGGATAACGAGTGCTGTCTGGATTATCGCAAAGGTGACCTGGTGTTTTATTTTGATCTGGATTATCTGGGAACTTATTAGATCCGACTTGTCCTGCAGAAACTGTGATTGCTGCAAGAACAGTTAAAGTGAAAGCCAACAAAGTTTTAAACTTTTGGTTCAATTGAATCATCTTCTATCCTCCATAGAATGTCATTTACGGTGACATGTAGAAACGC
>DALYIB010000249.1:0-3225 GCA_031970595.1 Pseudobdellovibrio sp. | reverse complement strand
CCAGTTAAAAAAACACCCATGTAGTAAGGAGCATCACCTTCTTTAAAAGGGTGAACGCGCAACGTTTTTTTGATTTCGCCAGATTCAGTATCGATGAATTTTTCAATTTTACCATCTGAATCGCATGTTAAGTCAGCCAAAGTGGCTTCGTGATGAGGCTCATTTTGTAAATTATGGATTGGCATAACTGGGAATAGTTGGCCAACTGCCCATGAATCTGGAACTGATTGGAAAACTGAAAAGTTACAGAAATAAGTATCGCAAAGTTCTTCGCGGAGCTGATTGACGATGTCTTCACAGTCAGGAGTTACTCGAGCAATTTCCAACATTTTTGTGGCGATTGTGAAGTGCATGTTTTCACACCAAGCACGCTGAGGTAAATTCAGTACGCCATATGTGAAAAGATTTAAAACTTCAGATTTAGACTGAAGCATGTCATTGAAGCATTCATTCAAGTTTTCTGCATTCAGTTTTTCGTAGATGTATTGCAAATCCTGCATGATTGAAGGATCTTTTTTAGTTGCAGGTTGTGGTGGTTTTTGACGATACAAATTGTTTACACCCATGACGTTGAAAACTAATACAGAGTGATGCGCTACAAGAGAGCGACCTGATTCTGTCACGATGTTTGGATGTGGAACATTTTTTTCATCACATAAAGCTTGGATCGTAGAAACGACATCATTGGCATATTCTTGTTCAGAGTAATTCACCGAAGAGTCAGATGATCCAGTTCCATCATAATCAACACCCAAGCCACCGCCGACATCGATATATTTTAAAGTCGCTCCCATGGCATATAATTCTGTATAAAAGCGAGCTGCTTCTTTCAAAGAAGATTTAATACTTTGAATCGATGGAACTTGCGAACCGATATGGTAGTGAAGAAGTTCTAAGCAGTCCAACATACCTTGTGATTTTAAGACTTCGATACCTTCCACGATTTCAACTGCAGTTAAGCCGAATTTTGAACGAGCTCCTGCTGAATCAACCCATTTACCAGCGCCTTGTGTATTTAATTTAGCGCGGAAACCAATTTTTGGACGGATATTTAAGCGCTTACCAGCTTCAACGATAATTTTTAATTCGTCTTTTCGATCAACAACAATAATAATTTCGCGACCTAGTTTTTGTGCAAGCAAAGCTGTTTCAATGTATTCTGTATCTTTGAAGCCGTTGCAGATAATGACAGCATTCGGAGTATTCATTAATGAAAGAACCACAAGAAGTTCAGGTTTAGAACCTGCTTCCAAACCCAGACGACAGTTTTTACCGAAACGAACAAGTTCTTGAACCAGATGACGTTGCTGATTTACTTTGATGGGAAATACGCCACAGTATTGGCCTTTGTAGCTATGATCAGCAAAAGCTTTTTGAAAACATGAATGTAATAATTGAACGCGTTCGTTAATAATATCAGGAAAGCGAATCATGATCGGCATGCGAATACCGCGATCTTGAAGTTCCTGAGTTAATTCATACAAATCAGCAGAGGGGCCTTTGTCGCCTTTGGGAGTAATAACAACGTTGCCCTGAGAGTTTACACGAAAATAACCATTGCCCCAATTGTTGATACCATACAATTGAGCACTTTTTTCTGGATTCCACGAGTCGGCTTTTTTGTGAGCGTAAGTTTGCTGCGTGTTTTCGGTGTTTTCCATAAAACTCCTTTTAAGGTTGCAAAGAATTTTTATAGAGATTTTTTTACACTAAAACGCGCAGCAATCAACAATTAATTTGGAACGATTAAATTTAAAATTTTACCAATTTTAAAAATCACTTTAGTTGGATTTTTTCCTCCTAAAGCCGCTGTGACTGTCGAAACTTTTAACGCCTCTGTAACAGCTACAGCCTCTGTGGCATCTATGTTCAAGTCAATTGTTCCGCGCATTTTACCATTAACCTGAACGCCCATTGTGACAGTGTCATCTTTACACAAATCTGGGTTAAACTGTGGCCACGCCGCTTGAACAATAAGCCCGTCTCCACCCATTTTTTCCCAAAGCTCTTCACTTGTGTGAGGTGCGAAAGGTTGTAAAATCTGCACAAGTGGCATCAGAGCTTTTTTGGAGCGACAGTTTACTTTGTAGAGCTCGTTGACCAAAATCATCATTTGGCTGACAGCTGTGTTAAAACTCATATTCTGAATATCTTCAGTCACTTTTTTGATCGATTTGTGGACCAATTTTTCGATTTCAGTCGGTAGAGCATCATCATTAAAAACAGTTGTTTGGGTTTGATCATCAATAACTAAACGACAGACACGATCTAAAAAGCGTTTCACGCCGTCAATTCCTGTTTCTGACCAAGCTTTGTCTTTATCAAGTGGGCCCAAGAAACAAATGAATAATCTCATGACATCAACGCCATAAGTTTTCGCGACTTGATCTGCTGGAATTACATTGCCACGCGATTTAGACATTCTTTCGCCATTAGGTGCTAGGATGATGCCTTGATGAGCTAATTTTTGAAAAGGTTCATCGGCGCTAATCATTCCGGCATCGAAAAGAACTTTAGTCCAAAATCGTGAATACAATAAATGCCCCACAGTATGTTCAGGGCCGCCGACGTACAAATCAACAGGCATCCAATAGTCAGCAATTTTTTTATCAAAGGCTTGGTCTTTATTTAAAGGATCACAGTAACGAAGAAAGTACCAAGAAGATCCTGCAGCTCCTGGCATTGTGTCTGTAATACGTTGACCTTGACCTTTATAGTTAACCCAGTCTTTGTTGTTAGCCAAAGGCGGATCGCCTTTTTCAGATGGTTCGTAGTTAGCTACTTGAGGCAAAGTGACAGGCAGTTCATTCATTGGTACGGCATGAACTTGGCCTTGGTTGTCGGTATATATTGGGAACGGTTCACCCCAATAACGTTGACGACTAAACAGCCAGTCACGCAATTTGTATTGAACTTGTTTTTTACCAATTTTCTTTTCTTCAAGATACTGAATCATTTTTTGAATAGCTTCAGTTTTAGAAAGACCATTTAAAAAATCAGAATTACATAGTTTTCCTTCACCAGTAAAAGGTAAATCTGATTCGGACTCTAAAACACGAATAATTGGCAAATCAAATTTTTGTGCAAATTCAAAATCACGTTCGTCGTGTCCTGGAACAGCCATGATGGCACCTGTTCCGTAATCCATCATCACATAATCAGCGATCCAAATAGGTATTTGTGTTTGATTAAGTGGGTTAGTTGCAAATGCACCTGTGAAAACGC
>DALYIB010000248.1:0-3228 GCA_031970595.1 Pseudobdellovibrio sp. | reverse complement strand
ATACAACAGCCGAAGCAGTCGCTGGTGCTGTGTAAAAACCTGTTAGATCATTAATAACTCCACCTCCGTTGACAATAGAAAAGCTATACGGCGGCTGGCCACCTGCTCCCGTAAGTGTCACAGTTCCAGACGGAGAAATTGTTTGAGTTTGTGGTGATATTTGTAAAATTGAATAAATATTGTAGGTAGTGAGAATCTCTGTCCCGGCAGAGTCCGTCAGCTTAATCTGTACTTGTCCTGGACCTGCCGGCGCTGTGTAAGTTGCGCTTGCCAAAGTTGGAACAAGAACCCCATTGCCTTGAACGATTTCAAAAACGTAAGGCGGAATTCCACCATTAGCGGTCAATTCATACTGACTATTAACTAGAAAATGAGGCAATGAAGGTTCGAGCTTAAGTTCTGCTGTAGTGTTTCCATCTGGTACCGATGGTGCTGCCTCACCTGGCGCACTTCCTTCTTTGTTAGCACTGCAAGCTAACATCAAAAAAGAAATCATTATAATGATAAAAATCCTAAAATGAGACACTTATATAAACCCCTGATAATGAAAAACAAGTTAACATTTTATCGGTTTTATCAGGGGTATTCTTAACTTTTCTTTAACAATTTACTTACAGAGACGACAAAAAGTGTTTCAAATTGAAATTTAATTCTGCTGACAATAAATATCCAGCATTTCGTCCCGAGACCAAGTGGATAGCATTAAGGGTTTTTCGACAATTTGACCTGTGCTGTAAATTCGCATTTCCTGCGATTTCAAAAACGCTTCAATTTCAAAAGTTTTATTTTCTTTTTCGGTAATATAACTTCGAACTGAATCTGTTTCAAAAAGAAAAACTTTTTTGCCAATCGCTTCCGTTTGAACTCGAACGTCGCTTTCGTGAGATAAATTCTTTTTCAAATAACAACTGACAACTGTCGCTTGTGAAACCGAAGTTATCACAAGCACAGCACTCAAAATTAAAAACTTCATTATCTTTTTTTCCAGTTTTGTTGTCCGACGTAATCCATTTTCCCTAGATCAACACCATTCGATCTGAGGATCGCATAAGCCGTTGTTAAGTGAAAATAAAAATTAGGAATAGCATGTTGAATAACGTAATCCTTGCCCATCAAATACATTCCTGGATTCCAAGGAAACTCGATTGTTTTCGTTTCATAGCCAGCAAAGTCATCTGGTTGAATAGTTTCTAAATAAGCCATTGTCTTATTAATACGAGCGATAAATTCTTCGTATGTTTGCTCTTTGTCCTCGAATGTCGGGGCTGGTTTTGAAGTTAAGCGACCCGCAAAGGCTTTTGCGCCATCACAGACGATTTGAATTTGCTTTCCTAAAGGAAACATATCTGGAGCTAATCGCATTCCCCAGAAAACATTCACATCTATTTTTTTGGCGTCTGACCATGTTTTGGTTTTTGCTAAAATGCCTTTCAAAGCATTGAGTTCGTTCATAAATTGAGGAATTGATTGTTCATAAATAGACAAGTTCATAGTTACTCCTTTGTCTTTGGTTCATTTGTTTTTTGTTCATCCGCTAAAATCAATGTGTCCTGTTTAGCATGGATGTCTTTTTGATCTTTAACTTTCACACCTTTAATTTTTTTCTGCGAATCGACTTTGTTTAATTGTTCAGTCATATCCACAGTAATCGATCCAAAACAACGCACCTGACAACTGAGTCGGCGGCCATCAATATAATAGCTGGTTCCAATCAAGTTTAATTCAGCACGCGTTGGCTTGGGCACACAGTGATCACCCTCGATAATTTTAATACGACATTCCGAACAAGACGGTGTTCCATTGCAAATCGATTTAATTTTAATCTGATGCTCTTGAGCTATTTGCAATAAAGTTTTATCGGGATCTACAGGCACCTCGATATTCATCGGCATAAATTTAATTTTATGATTCGTTTCCATTACTCTACCACTACTTTAATAAACTTTTTCTTGCCGGCTTTGATAATCAAGCTCTGACCCGACTTTAACTGTAATTTCAGTTTTGCATCTGAAATTTTTTGTTGATCAATACTGACCCCGCCACCTGTAATCAAACGCGTTCCTTCCCCGTTCGATTCCGTTAAACCGGCCAAAGTCATTAATTGAATTAACCCAATATCCTGAGCTGTTGTTTTGTATTCAGCGATTTGGTCTGGCAAACCCTTATCAACAAAAATACGATTGAATTCGTCTTCGGCGGCTTGTGCTGCTGATTGCGAATGAAAACGCGCCACTAAAAATTTGGCTAATTGAACTTTGACTTCACGAGGATGTTTTTTCTTTTGTTCGACTTCCGATTTCAAAGATTGCACTTCGGAAGGTTTTAAATCCGTCAGTAATTCATACCAACGAAACATTAAATCATCCGACACACGCATTGTTTTCCCAAAGATATCCTTAGGACTTTCATTCACACCAATGTAATTATCCAAGGACTTGGACATTTTATGAACGCCATCCAGACCTTCCAGAATTGGCATCGTTAAAATACATTGTTGTTCTTGACCATAGGACGATTGCAAATCACGACCGACTAATAAATTAAATTTTTGATCGGTTCCGCCCAATTCCAAATCCGAACGAAGCGCAACTGAATCGTAACCTTGGCAAAGCGGATATATAAATTCGTGCAAAGAAATAGGAGTTCCAGATTTGTAGCGATTCGTAAAATCATCCCGTTCCAGCATTCGGGCTACAGTGTATTGTGCAGATAATTTAATAAAATCAATCGAAGTCATTTTCAAAAGCCACGACGAATTGTAAACAATTTCAGTTTTGTCTGGATCTAAAATTTTAAAAATTTGCTGAGCATAACTTTTGGCATTTTCTTCGATTTCTTCGCGGGATAAAATAGGACGTGTCGTGTTTTTTCCCGTAGGATCCCCGATCAACGCTGTAAAATCACCAATTAGAAATTGAATATGATGACCCAGATCTTGCAACACTTTCAGTTTATTAATAACTACCGTGTGGCCCAAATGAATATCGGGACGATTTGGATCTGCCCCCAGTTTAATTCTGAGTGGTTTATTAGTTTCTTTGCTTTTTTTAAGTTTCTTTAAAAAATCAGCTTCAGAAATAAAATCCACGGCTCCAAACTTAATTCGTTCAAGTTGTTCTTGTGGGTCTAAAAAAGACATATCTTAATCCTTAGCGTGCAATTTCAACTGAACGTGTTTCTCTGACGACAGTCACTTTAACTGAACCAACATGCGGCAACTCACGCTCG
>DALYIB010000247.1:0-3237 GCA_031970595.1 Pseudobdellovibrio sp. | reverse complement strand
AACTTTTTGCTGTAAAGCTAATTGTTCGATTTTTTGATCAATGGCTATTTTTAGATCTTCAGTGTTGGGTACGCTTTGCTCATTCTCAACCAAACTGTACAATGAATCAAAAACTTTACTTTGAAAGTTTTCACAACCAATGGATTCAACGGCCATCGTGCTAGACTGTTCAAGCGCGCTTTGTTGTTTCATGCAACCCACGAAAAACAGAGCTGTGATTGATAAAATAATTTTAGTTTTAAAACCCATGAAAACCTCGTCAGACAGGCCTTTCGGGGTTTTCTTTTTTTTGCTTTAATGCTTAAAAATATGTTAATTCACTAGACATTTTAAGTTATTTTTATTGAATTCATGCAGGGAAAATGTGGACATTGGTCCTGTAAACAGGACTTAGTTCCAGGGCATACAACATCTGGTAAAAAGATATCAATTTGTTGGCCTTGATGAATACCACGAGGTCTCCATCGTCGGGGGTGATGGACTTGAATCGGCGAATAAATGGCTTTGATATTTTTGCCAAGGCTCGCAGCTAGATGTGCTACGCCTGTACTAGGAGCAACAACATATTCTGAGAAATTTAAAATTTCTAAAAGTTCAGAAAAATTCAAAACAGATTGAAGCCATCGAACTTGTGGATGATTTAAAAATTCAGCTTTTATTTTTGTTAAATAAGGCTCATCGCTAGCTGTTCCTGTTATAACAACAGTTTTGTTTTGTTCGAGAAGTTCGTAAATGTATTCGATATATTTTTCTTGCGGCCAATTTAACGCAGACCCCATCATTCCAGGATGAACGACAATATAATTTTTTAAATTATGTTTTTCTAATGTGCGTGATGAACTAGGTCTGCGAAATCGATAAGCAATCAGATTTTTTGATTTTTCAAATGGACCAATAATTTTTTCAACTAGTTCTAAATTATATTCAAATTCGTGCTTGATTGATTCAGATCGTTTTTGGCGAAGTCCTTGATTTAAAAACAAAAAACTATGCCATTGGCTCAGGACGCCGATCCGGCGCGGGATACGATGCCAAAAAAGCTGGAAGTTGACCCACCACGGACATTGAAAGCTAATAGCAATATCGAATTTATTTTTAGCTAAATACTTATTTAGCATCGACTGGGAAATATCAGGTTTTGATTTATCCAGTTCTATATATTGAATCGGGTGGTCAGCAGTATCTAAAACCTGCCCCATGCCTTTTTGTACGACCCAAGTGATGTCGTAAAGTTTGGGATCTAAAACTTGGTCTACAGGTAAGGTGCAGACCAAGTCTCCGATTTTATCTAAACGTATAAGGATGATTTTTTTTTTATTTGTAATCATCTAACGGAGGACAAGAACAAACGATATTTTTATCACCATAAGCATTATCAACACGTCCAACAGGTGGCCAATATTTATTATTTTTAACCCATGTTAATGGATACGCTGCTTTTTCACGGGAATATTTTTGTGTCCACTCAGAAGCTAAAAGTACTTGAGCCGTATGAGGAGCATTGCGAATCACTTCAGGACAAGCGTCGGCTTCTTTGCGGATTTCAATCATCGCCTCACAAAAACGATCTAGTTCACGTTTTGATTCAGATTCTGTCGATTCGATCATTAAAGTTCCGATTACAGGCCAAGACATTGTGGGTGCGTGGAAACCGTAATCCATCAAACGTTTGGCGATATCTGTGACATCGATTTCGTGTGATTTTTTCAACGGACGAACATCGATAATACATTCGTGAGCAACAAGGCCTTCTTTGCCTTTGTAAACAATCGGATAATACGGCGCAAGTTTTTTTGCCATGTAATTGGCATTTAAAATACTGACTAATGTCGCTTGTTTTAAACCTTCAGAACCCATCATTGTGATATAGCTCCAAGAGATCGGTAAAATACTTGCGCTGCCCCAAGGTGCTGATGTTGTTGATGAAACACCTGTCGCGGGACCTGATTCTGGAACTTGGCTTTGTTTTGGTAAAAATGGAGCCAAGTGTTTAGCAACACCAATAGGTCCAACACCCGGACCACCACCACCGTGAGGAATCGCAAATGTTTTATGTAAATTCATGTGGGATACATCCGGACCAAATTTTCCAGGACGAGCGACACCCACAAGAGCATTTAAATTCGCACCATCCATGTAAACTTGACCACCGTATTGGTGAATCGTTTCACAAATTGTGGTGATTTCTTCTTCGAAAACACCGTGTGTGGATGGATAAGTCACCATCAACGCCGCCAAATTATTTTTGTGTTGTTCAGCTTTATTTTTTAGATCTTGGATGTCGACGTTACCTTGGTCATCACACGCAACAACCACAACTTGAAACCCAGCCATCACTGCCGAAGCAGGATTCGTTCCGTGCGCCGAAGAAGGGATTAAACAAATGTTACGGTGAGTTTCTTTTTTAGATTTGAAATATTCACGAATGGTTAATAGCCCTGCGTATTCACCCTGAGCACCTGAATTCGGCTGTAAAGAAACAGCATCAAAACCTGTGATCGCGCAGAGTTTTTGTTCAAGATCCTTGATCAATTTCAAATAACCTTTGGCCTGAGTCATTGGAATAAATGGATGCAGTTGATTGATTTCTGGCCATGAAACTGGAATCAATTCTGTCGCTGCATTTAATTTCATCGTACAAGATCCCAACGGAATCATGGAATGAGTCAATGTCACGTCTTTGTTTTGCAAAGAGTAAATATAGCGCATCAATTCAGTTTCTGAATGATAACTGTTGAACGTTGGATGAGTCATGAATTCAGATTTTCTATGCAATGAAGAATCCCAATTCAGTTTGAATGTCGTTTGCAATGAATCGACTGTAAATGGTAAAGCCTGGCCTTTATTGAAAGCCGTTAAAACATCTTGGACAAGTGCTAGATCTGTTTTTTCATTGAATGAAATTCCTAAACCTTTATCAGTTACGTAAAAATTAATTTTCAATTTTTCTGCTGCTTGAACAATTTCGGATTGAGCCGTTGTTTTAACAAACAAAGTATCAAAGTAATGAGCCGATTCAATTTTAAATCCCAATTTTGTCAAACCTGCGGCAGCGATTTGTGTCATCATGTGAACGCGGCTTGCGATCTTTTTTAAACCTTGTGGGCCATGATAAACCGCATACATAGCAGCCATGTTTGCTAATAAAACTTGGGCTGTACAAATATTTGATGTCGCTTTTTCACGGCGAATATGTTGTTCGCGTGTTTGTAAAGTTAAACGCAAAGCTTTTTGTCC
>DALYIB010000246.1:0-3311 GCA_031970595.1 Pseudobdellovibrio sp. | reverse complement strand
ACATGTTGTAAGTCATCAAAGAAGTCGATCCATAGAGGTAAATTCATACCTCTATGGTGTCTGTAAATAATATTTAGTTCAAGATTTTTTTTTCGAAGCTAACAGATAACTAACAGAGTCACAATTAACGAAGTGTCACTGGAAAATTACATGCCTGACCATTCACGGATTCAACAACTGTATTTGTGCTAAATAATCTTTGTGTCGGCAACAATTGACCATACGGATCGCGGTTATTTTGTGATGAAATTTGACCGTTCAACATTCGGATAACAACCAACGCAGGTCCTTGTGCGACCATACGAATGTTTTGAAAAATTCCACTCGCGTACTGACCCACTTCAAGTGTTCCCATCGAATAGGTCCCTGCCGGAATAAAGCAATAACCCTGTCCAAAGTTTTGGTTGACCACCAACTCGCCTCTTGAAACCGCAGCAGCTCCATTATAATAAGCTCCGTAATTAGGAACTCCCGAACTACCACTGAAGGCCAAGCGTAAAATGAACATATTGTTATATTCATTGGATTCCGTCATCATGAACTCGGTCCCATTCACCATACCTGAACAATTCAAACATTGTGCGAATGCGTTGTTATTCAAGTTTTGATCGGTTGAGTTATTATTTTTAGGGCAACCCGTCAGGATCAGTGCGAAAAGTAAGATTATTTTATTTAAAGTCTTCATAAAAACCTCTTAGTTAGTTAATTAGTTATTAATGTTAAATGCTTTGTTAATGTCTACTGAATCAAATGTGCCTAGTAATTGGTAACCAGCTTCAGCACCAGGATTCAATCCACACTTAGTTTGAATCACATTCGAACGGCAATCATACGGTCCATAATATGTAAACCAACATGATCTGTACGGAGAGTGCGGAGCAAATGTCGTCGTAAAGTTTTTAAAGTAAACATAACCCTTATAAGGACCTGTTAAAATCGGCTCACCATCGTTACCCACTGTGGATGTTCCATTTTTAGGAACCAAAGTGATTGTGATAGCACCGTATTGGTCTTCGAAAAAACCTGTAAATACTAATTGTTTTTCAAAGTTAAACCAGTAGTTATAATCAGATTCCAAACGACCATTGTCGTACATTCCCGCAAAAGATTGGTTTTTACCCATTCCTGATTTGAAAACTCCATCGTATTGAATTCCGTTATCCAAGTATGAAATTGTCACTTGACCGCCATAACGACCGCTGCCAGCCGAAGCCAAATTGATATTAATTTTAAAATTAGATGGATTATTCAACGGATGAGTCGCAACATATGTATTCATCACCGCTAAGCTGACTGGCGAAAAAGCCGAAGTCGAACCGGATGAAAAAGTCGGAGTCGTTGTACCTGGGTTTGTTGGCGCTGATGGATCAATAATAATTGGAGGAGCAATTGGAGTCCCATTCCCATTGACAGTATTATCTGATCCTGATTTTGATTTCGCACAACCCATAGTAAATAAAGCTGTGATGGCTAATAATGCTGTTAATTGTTTAAATGTTCTCATACATCCCCCTTAAGGTTTGTTGATATTTATACAATCTTAGTATTCAAATCGAGTG
The DNA here is from genome assembly GCA_031970595.1 of Pseudobdellovibrio sp. Taxonomy (GTDB): domain Bacteria; phylum Bdellovibrionota; class Bdellovibrionia; order Bdellovibrionales; family Bdellovibrionaceae; genus Pseudobdellovibrio. Next base: position 1,752 of record DALYIB010000246.1, on the reverse strand, counting down.
CCAACCCCCCCCATTTTTTAGCTAAATAACTGAAGCTATTGACGAATATAAAAGTCCGTATCACTAAAATACACCTTTAGAAAGTCATCTGAACCTAGATGAACAAGAATTGTCTTTGTTTGTCATTCAAATGGAAAATATTTAGACATCTCGAAATGAGACTAGTAATCGCACTTTTTAACAAGGGGCTTTTCCGATCCGCAATCCAAAGCCATTTTGGGTTTTACAAGCTGACGATCTTCCCATTTTCCCTGGGCATTGCAGCGACTGCGGAAACAATTATTTCCCGATTTAAGCCACATACAATCATGGTATTGACCATAGGGATTGTGACACAAATATTGATCGTCTTTACGTTTTTTATCTGCGGCAGCCATTTTCTTTTTGTCAGCGGCTTGTTGTTGTATCTTTTTCTGTTGATCGCGAATGCGGGCCTGAATGTCTTCGAATTCTTTGAAATCACAAGTGCTGATTTCACCCCAACCACCTTGTGGAATTTTTTTACCTTCGAGCAATAAATCATATTGGATTTGACCTTCAGACAATTTTCCTGCGAACGAAACAGACTGTCCTGCTTTTAAAATTTTTTTGATTTCGTGATCAAAAACTGAAAACTCAAAGACGCCTTGTTTTTGACAAAACTGAATCGATGGTTTTTCTGGTAAATACTGAATCACCGCATCTAGTTTAAACTGACTGTTTGGCGACGGTAAATTAATTTGCGCGATCCCAGAGATCAATTTCAATCCCAGCTGATCACCCGACTGTTTTAGGTAAACACGCCCTTTGTTTAATGTGATCGAATAAACTAAAATTTCTTTTTCCTCGATCTGCATATCAAAATCGATGGAAGCTTCACCTAAAAGAATCAGTTCATAGACTTCATTGACTGTCATTTTTATATAATCATCTGCCGCGGTTTGGATTGAAAAATCATAATCATAAACTATTTTCTGTCCTGATTGAATGGTTGATTTTTCGCCCGTCGATTTACGAATAGCCCCTGGCTGACCGACGACTTCTTGAATCAGCACCGAATTCGCATGACTGAATTGAAAAAACAAATTGACCGAAAAAAATAACGCGATCCACGAAAAACGATGCATCATTTTTGCATCTCCTTTAATTGAGCCCATTTTAAAAAAACGGAGTAGGCCGCACTGCGAGCAATGACATAACCCGCCCAACCATCCAAAAAGCCCAATTTCCAAAAATAACATTCGATAAATTTAACACTGGGTTTGGTTAAAAAATGAAAATAACTAAATTTTTTTCCAGATCGATTCATTTGCTGTGCTTGCAAACCTGAATATCGATTGTTCGTCTCGACCTGATGTTGAATGTTTTTAAAAACGTAGTGTTTCAAAACGTTTGACATATTTTCTTGATGTTTTGATTCAACTTTCTCATGAATGGTTGCTTGATTCCATTGCGAATACTTTTTATTAAAAAGACGCAATTGATAATCTGGATACCAACCCCCGTAACGAATCCACCGTCCCAAAAAAAAGGACAGTCGCGGAATGCGATAACCGACTTCGGGATTTAAATGCGCCCATTTTTGTTGAATTTCATTTTTAAGTTCAACAGAAACTTCTTCGTCCGCATCCACAGACAAAATCCAATCCGACTGAGCCAGTGCTGTTGCTTTGTGCTTGGTCGGACCAAAACCTAACCATTCACCTTCGATAACTTTTGCGCCCATTTTTTTAGCAATCGCAACAGTTTGATCCACCGATCCGGAATCATAAA
>DALYIB010000245.1:0-3338 GCA_031970595.1 Pseudobdellovibrio sp. | reverse complement strand
ATCGGCAGCAATGGCCAAAGGCGGAGACTTATTCGTTCTGGATATGGGAGAACCTGTAAAAATTGTCGATATGGCTAAAAAAATGATTCAGTTGTCGGGGTTTTCAGTCCGCGATTCCGATCAGCCAGAAGGGGATATTGCGATCGAATTTATTGGCCTGCGTCCCGGAGAAAAATTATACGAAGAACTTTTAATCGGCGACAATGTCAGCGCAACTGAGCATGCGCGTATCAAACGTGCTCAGGAAAATTGTCTAGACGAAAACACTTTGACTGAATATTTGTCCGAATTACGTAAGGGTTGTGACGATAAAAATTCGGAATCGGTGCTGTCGGCTTTAAAGAAAACTGTCAGCGAGTTTAAACACAACGCTTAATATTTTGTCTTTTTATTTAAGCTTTGAAACGAAAATCCTAAAACTATCGCAAACATCAACATATATTTATATTTTGAATGTTCAAAGTTCGCTTCGAAAAGTCCGCCCACAAAAAAATAAACCAGCATCGCCGTGATCAAGGCGTAAGTTTGCTGGTTTTGCTGTTGGATATCTTTGGCGCGTTTCCAAATTTTAAAAAAGAAAATCAGTAAAAGTGAAAGCCCTATGAATCCGGTGCCAGCCGTCCAATGGATGATTTGATTGTGCGAATGACTGATCATGATATTGTCTTTGATCTGCAATTTATCAAAATAAGTCATCAAAAGTTCTTTGTTTAAACCATATCCGGCGCCGAACAAAGGATGATCTTTGATGATTTCCCAGTTGGCTTTCCATAAATTCCATCGAATCTGATCATAGTTTTCAGGACTGAGACTGTAAAACAATCGATCTTTGAATTTTTGCGACAGCATTAATAAAATTCCCAATGCCGTTGATCCAAAGAGGATCAATCCTAGGAATACTTTTTTGGATCTCATCCAGGCCATCACCATAAACGCCACGGCTAACGCCAACCAAACACCGCGAGTCATCGTCAACAAAATCACGACACTGCCAACAGCCAACGCCGTGATATAAAGAAAAGGTTCTTGATTCTTTTTTAATTCCATTCGAGTCGATTTATCGAATAGATAGATCATCCAAAGTCCGTAACCATGAGCCAGTGTCATCGGATTTTTCATAAAACCACCTAAGCGGGGTTCTGGATCTGGATCTGTAAAAAACATTGGAATTTGAGCCAGGCTGATGAGAATAATCAGCAAAGTCATTATTTTTTCAGTTTTGAAATTGATAGTAACTTGGTCGCGTAAGATCGTTAAAAATACAAAACCCATTATAATGTATTTAATATCAGAAATATATTTCCAGGCCTCGTTCTGGGAAATAGGAGATAACCAGTAACCCACGCCCAATTGAATCAGCCATAGCACAATTAAAATCAGAAAATCATTCGAGTTCTTTAAATTTTTGAAAAAATCTTTTTTCAAATCAGGCTGTCGACTGATGATGTAAAATGAAGCAATTAGCAGCAAGGCCGATGATATATCCATCATCGACTGTGAAATGAACAGAGAACAGAAAAAAAAGTAAAATAAATAAATCATTATAAAAATTCAGGAATTAATTTTTTACCTAATGCGACACCCGGTTGATCGAACGCGTTCACATTTTTAGCTTCGGCTAATGCGGACACGACAATTTGAAAAGACATGAATAAATATCCCAATGTTTCTGGATTGAAATTTTCAAATTCAAACAACAACGTCGAAACGCCTGAAATATCCAAGCCTTTTTGAGTGGCCAAGGCTTCAGCTTTGATCAGATCGCCAAATTTTTTGTTTTTCATATTTTGAGTTTCAGCAAAAAGGGGATTTTTAATGACGGGTGAATTATTTTCAATATGTTTAAAGCGAAAGACACAGACAAATTTATTTTTAGGTCCTTCGATGACTTGTTGTAAAATGGAATGTTGATCGCACGCACCAATCGATGTCATTGGAGTGCTAAAGTCAAAAGCGGGTTGACCATTGCGATCCATTTTTTTACCCAAAGACTCAGCCCAAAGCTGTTGCAACCAGCCACCAAACCAACGCATACGTGAACAGTAAAACCAAAACAAAGTAATCGATTCTTTGCGTTCAAAAGACGTTAAAAACTGTTCACACATTGTTTGTAAGTTTCTCTCGTCTTTCAAGGCCAACAAAGAGCCATTTTTAATTTGGTCTAAATCCAAATCTAAAAAACTGCCGATCATCAAACCCACCGGCGACAAGACCGAAAATCGTCCACCCACATCCAAAGGAATTTCCAAACACGGGCGTTGGTGTTGTTGCGCCAGCTTATGCAGCGAATTCCCAGTTAGTTCAGTGATAAAATAAGTGTGTGGCCAAAGTTTTTTACCCAATTCAAAATAGCGTTGTTGAATCAGTTCAATTGTCCATAATACTTCAATCGTTGTGCCTGATTTTGAAATAAAAAGCCAAGCGCATTTTTCATTGGTCGCAATTTTTTTTAAAATATTTTCAGTCTCGATGGAATCGACGTTATCTAAAAAGGAAATAGCTGTGCTTCCAGAAAATTCAGCCAAGGCCCGCGGACCCATGCTGCTACCGCCAATACCGACAACGATCAAATGATCGTAATTTTTTCTGATTTCAGAACCCACTTTTTCTGAGTCTGTCCATAATTGATTGCGAAAAGGTAAATCTAAAAAGCCAATTTTTTTATCGTTCAAGACTTTTTGGAGTGCAGCGGTCACGACGGATGATGAAACATCATTTTTTTTAAAAACTTTTAAATTCAAAGACATGGATCCGACTATACACGATTCAGTCTTTAAAACAAAGGTTTTGCCACAATTAGGCTGATTTTGCCGGCGTCCAAAATTCGAAATAAGCCCACAAACTAGCGGCTCCACCAGCAGCCCAAATCACATAAGAAAATAAATAAATATCCGGTGCTATCATCCAAAAAAGACTGCTGGTTAAAAATAAACTCAGACTGATGAAGGCCATTTGATGACGGATCAGCCACTCTTTTTCTGTGATTTTTAAATTCAAGTGGAGAGCTAAGGCGGTTGAGCCAAACAACAAAATACCGCAAGCCATTTGGCAAAATTCGTGGGAAACTTGCATAAATATTGAAGTCAGTCCGTAATGACCATTTTTAAAAAGTCCAAATCCAAATTGAGGACAGACCGTCAGGATTAAGCCCAAAAGGCCCAAGTGAATCAAAGAGATTTTGCCAATCAATTGAAGGGGGTTAACCACAGGAAACAGATCGGATTGGATTTTTTTCCATACGTTTTTGACAGATTTTGGGTCCAAATTTTTAGGTTCCATGGGGGGCTCCTTTCTTGATTTTAGCAAGTGCTCTGGAAATGGCTTTTCGAACAGAAACC
>DALYIB010000244.1:0-3345 GCA_031970595.1 Pseudobdellovibrio sp. | reverse complement strand
GTCCATCTTGACTCCATCATTTAATTAATGACGACTTTAGTTCGGTATAATTTGAATGAATCTATAAGAAAAAATGGAATGTTTTTGTCATAACTCATTAAGTTGATTTACAAAAAAATTTAACAATTTTTTAACGATGAAGTTGTTTCAGTTTGATAAAAAAAATCCGGAGGGGTTTCCCCCTCCGGCCCTGCTCTCACCGCACACTTACTGTGTTCGTGTTGTTTCTCAAGTTGTCGTACTTAGATGCATCATGCTGTTATCAAAAGGTGATAGCGGCTTTAGTTGTTAATCCATAGTTTACTTTATTATCCAAATCTGTTGCGCCTAACTTCCACGCAGATCCTGGAAATAAAACTCCAAAGCCAGTTGACCAAGTAACTCTTTCGCGTGGCTTATAAACTAGCTCTAAGTCTAATTCTAGACCTAAGTCTTTTTTAAAGTCTACAAGATTCGCCGAAGGCGCATTCAACAACTGCGCATATACGACTGTTGTATTCAAATCGATTTTTTCATTCCAAATGTATTTAACTTTAGGAGCTAAGTAAAAAGCATTTCCAATAGCTTCATCATCTGCCGAATTCGCAGTTGTTAAACCATTTGCTCCATCATTGGCGTGCAAAATTCCCGTATTAAAGAAATCAGCTCCACCCATACGATGGTTGAATAACAACATCCCTAAATCGTAATTGCGATCCAATTGATAACCTTCGTAAGCCACTGTATTTGGATTATCACCACTGACTAAACCCAGCTTGGCACTTAATTCCCAGCTTGAAGTCTCTTTAGCTGGCATTAATAATTCAGCGGCAACTGCATATGCGTCGTATTTAATTTCTTCGCCGCCCGCCGTAGATGCGCCCGTTTGACCCGTTAAAACTGCCCTCTAACTTAAATTCAAAAGTTGACCAACGACGCTCTAAATACAAATTGATTGTTTGCGATTTAAATCCTCCAGTCACAGCTGTCGAACCAGGAATTCCCGTTCCACCCACTGGGATGTCATTTGTCACTTGGCTCGTTGATTTAGTTTGATGAAAAACACCCGCTTTTGCACCAATGTCTTTGTTGTCATATTCAAAAACATAAATTTGTTCTGAAACAGTACGACCGACTTCAAAATCAGTCTGCTTATTGCGCGCATAAATAGGCATAAAAGAAATATTATCGACTAAAAATTTATAACCAATTAAATCTTTTGTATCCATCCAGTGATCAAAAGCACCACGACCCGCATTGTGCGTAATACCCAAACCAAATTCGATCGGAGCACGACCTGCCAATAGGGCGCCATTTTCATGATTCACATTCAAATACAATTGGCTGACACGCATGTCTGATGATTCTTGATTTTGCCCCGTTGTATTGTAACCAGAACCCGCTGTTAATGATTCTCCGATAAATGAACCTAATTGCGTATTTCTGTAAGCATTATTCGAATTCCCTAAAATATCAAAACGTCCAACAATGTTCACACCATCCGAAGCAACAATTTTTGGATTTAAATATAAATAATGTAATCCGTATGATTTTTTATTGCCGGGTTCAGATAAGGAAGGACGATCAATGTCAGTGTACTCGATACGGTATCCGCCTGTCCAATCGATGGATGTGGCAAACGCGTTGACAGACAAAAATGCTAAAACTAATCCAGTAATTTTTTTCATAATTCCTACTTGTTTAAAATTCCAAGAACGTCTGATTCATGAATAATCATTAATTCTTCATTGTTGAAAATAATGGGCGTACCTGCGTATTGCGAAAACAATACTTGATCGCCAACTTGAACGTCCATAGGACGAACATGACCTTTTTTATTTTTCGAACCCGTGCCAGTCGCTAATACGATAGCCTGAATGTTTCCTTCGGTTGTATTAACCATATCCGGAATAATTAACCCACCAGCTGTTAATCTTTCAGCAACAGACTTGCGAACAACCAAACGATCACCCAATGGAGTCACTGCTTTTGAATAATCGATTTGAACAACAGCCGCCTTTTTAACAGAAGGCACTACTGCTTTCGCTTTTGAGATTGGTTTTTTAACATTCTTTTGAACGACTTTTTTAACAGCTTTTTTCGTAACAGCTTTTTTCGCCTTTTGAGCTGACTTGCTTTTTACTTTTGATGTCGCGATCTTTTTTTTGCCTGCAGATTTTTTATTTGCAAGAACAGATTTTTTGACTTTTTTCAATTGTTTCTTCTTTTTAGCCACGTCTGTTTTTCTCCTCTTCGTAATATTTTTTATATAAAATTTCCCATTCTGATGTGCCTTCTAAAACGTTGCGTTTTAAAGAAGCTACCTTTTCACGGGCTTTTTGGTCGATCTCTGCGACTTCTTTAACAAATGCTATGATGGCTTTTTTAGTGGCCTTCAGAGCCTCATCGTCGTCGCTGAAATCGGCAATATCATCACCCCATACTTTATCCGTGACAAGGTGAGCCAGATGACTTTGGCGATCTTCGCTGAGAATCATAAAATGAATTTCCTTTCTTTCGCCAATTTTTGCTTGAGAATCGGAAACATTTTTCCTTTGGAAAACTGGTCGCCATGTTGACGTTGCAAGTCTTCCATCATGTTGAAAACTTCCTTGTCCAAAGCTTCTTCGGACTTAAAGTTATCTGTGATGGTTGCCTTGATCGTTTCAAGAACAACTTTTTCATCTACTTTGAATGTTATTAAATTTTGAGATTTCCACTGATTTAATATTTTCTCAGAAAGTCTTTGTATTTGACTTGGAGTGAGCTTCATCATTTTATGTCTTATGCCCCTTAATATGACTGTATTAAAGAACATTTTTTATATCGTAGCAAGCATTGTTTTGCTGAAGGCACCGAGTGCCTTCGCCTTCAATCCGTTCTCTCTCGGCGAAGAATTCAACGCCAAGCTGAATTCGCAGGCGCTTTTAAAATCTACGCGATTTTACGCTCGTGGCTACAGCCTATCACTCGGTCAAAACCTGACAGCACAAGGCTTTGAACAAATTTTAAAAAAACATGGCTATCGACAGCGCTCTGCAGAACAAGTGCTGACGGCGAATGATTTCATGCCTCTGGATACGCCGACCTGCCAACAAAAAATGTCGCAGCCATTCACGGCAGAAACAACCTGCTATCAGTGGATGAACGAAGATCAAGCTGCCTTTATTTTAGCAATTCAAAACGATCGTGTTTTTTTATTATACTCTGAAAAAAACAAATCGGCTTTGAATACAGCCGCACTGAATCCAATCCTTGTCGCCCAATACCGAAACAATGAACCTCTGTTACAAGAAGAACGTAAATTAGCCGATTTCCCGGTTTCTTGCTTAAACGCAGTGATCGCAATTGAAGACAATGAGTTTT
>DALYIB010000243.1:0-3366 GCA_031970595.1 Pseudobdellovibrio sp. | reverse complement strand
AGCATCCATCACTCCTTTGGAATGGCCATGGGCTGTATCGATACAAATAGCATCCACACCCGAAGCGACTAAAGCGTCCACTCGGTCATAGCTGCCTTCGCCCACACCCACAGCTGCGGCCGTTACCAGACGACCTTTCGAATCTTTGGTAGCTTGCGGAAAAGCTTCTGCTTTTTCAATATCCTTGATGGTAATAAGTCCTTTTAATTCACCTTTGCTATTCACAACCGGTAATTTTTCAATACGATGTTTTTGCAGAATTTTCTTAGCTTGTTCTAAAGTCGTACCTTCCGGCGCCGTCACTAAGTTTTCTTTGGTCATAATATTTTTAATCGGCTGATTGACGTTGGTTTCAAAACGTAAATCGCGATTCGTCAATATTCCGACTAACTTACCTTGAGTCGTAATTGGAACACCACTAATTGAATACTTCGCCATGATTTGCAAAGCCTCTGAAACATAATGATCAGGAGATAAAGTGATTGGATCTTGAATCATCCCACTTTCATATTTTTTAACTTTTTCAACTTGAAAAGCTTGTTCCTCGATAGAAAGGTTTTTATGAATAACGCCTAATCCACCATTCTGGGCCATGATTCTTGCGATCCGATGTTCCGTCACTGTATCCATTGCAGCAGATATAATCGGTGAATTTAAATAAAGATCTTTGGCAAAAAAACTTTTTGGAACAACTTCAGTTGGTACGATTTCAGAATATTGAGGAAGAAGTAAAATATCGTCAAAAGTCAGAGCTAATTCAAAAGATGGAACTCGATCAGAATTCGTCATAAGATCTCCTCAAATAGATGTATTTATTTGAAAAATATCTTACGAATTATACCAAGATTTATAAAGCAAATAATTGTCGGCGGACTGTTCCAGAAACTGAATTTCTTCCGGCGTCAACTTTCTCTTAAATACGGCCGGTCTTCCCATAATCAGGCTATAGGGTTCGAATTTTTTACCCTCAGTGACTAAGCTTCCAGCACCCACTACGCAATGATCCGGAACTTCAGCTCCGTCCATCACAATGGACCCCATACCCACAAGTGTCGAATTGCCTATTTTGCAACCATGCAAAACGACGCTGTGACCAATTGTCACTCGGTCGCCGATCGTACAGGCATGTTTACCAAACGTCCCATGCAAAACCGACCCATCTTGAATATTCGTATCTTGGCCAATGCGAATAGGCATCACATCACCACGAATAGTCACATTGTACGAAATCGAAGACCGGTCACCGATTATCACATCCGAAATGATTCGAGCATTATCCGCAACAAAAACTTCCTGACCCAATTGGGGTTTTTGTCCACGTGCTGTAATCAAACGAGGATCTAGTGACATAACTGATTTTTTCCATTCAACATAGGATGCTTAGCTCCGGTTTTGGCAAAACCGTTAATTTCTGCTGTCATCAGTTTGGATTTTTGAATAAACGACAGAGTCGCAAAAATAGGAACTTTTAAATACAAACACAAACTCATCGCTTCTTCGGCCTTCAACTTCATACTGTTGTACTTAGGATGCCCCTTCATATAGACACGCACGTATTGGTGCAATCCTTTAATCTCTGTAAAAATACAACGCTCTAATTGAATATCCAGGCTTTCAAGCATCATTTGTGTAAATTTATGTGGTGTCGCTGGAACCATTGTTGGATTGGCTTGTGTCAAAGCAACGCCCGCTTCAATTTGACTGATTCCAACAGGCAAAGTGTATTCACCTTTGGTATCTTTAAAAATCATAAATGGGCGTGTCGTTTCATTTGAAATCGACAAACCATAAGCCTTCAGTTCAATGAGATCCTCTTCAAAGAAATCCACCTTTTCATCCTGAGGCTTCGAAAAAATAAAATCAGTATTTAAAACCTTTAAAATATGTTCATCCATGACTATTGAACCAATTCTCCTCTGAAAACACTTGGAAAAGCTTGCGTAATTCGCACAGGCACTGTTTTCCCAATCAAATCGGCCGAACCCATGAAATAGACTAGTTTGTTCTGAGTACTGCGTCCCTGAGCCTTTCCTTGTTCATTAATGCTTTCAACTAAAACTTGTAACGTTTGATTTTCGTATTTTTTAACTAATTCAAAAGCTTGTTTTTCATGAGCTTCAAACAACTCATTCAAACGACGATTTTTAACATCTTCTGGAACCTGATCTTGAAACTGTGCCGCTTTTGTAAATGGACGAGGCGAATACATGAACGCAAAAATAGTTTCAAAACCCACTTCTTTCACCAAACTCACTGTGTCTTGAAATTCTTCTTCAGTCTCTCCTGGAAAACCGACAATGATATCTGTCGATAAGACTAAATTTGGAATAATTTCTTTCATTAATTTAATTTTTTCTAAATACTGCTCACGTGTGTATCCACGATTCATACGCTCTAGAATACGCGAATTACCTGATTGAAAAGGCAAATGCACATATTCACAAATTTTACTTTGGTGCTGAGCCATCACGCGCATTAATTTTTCATTAAAATCTTTAGGATGCGACGTCGTATAACGAATGCGTTCGATATCTGTTTCAGTCGCTACTTTTTCAAGTAAGTCCGCAAAATCATATTCGCCGCCTTGCCCGTTATCCGTATGATATGAATTCACATTCTGTCCCAACAAAGTGACTTCTTTAACTCCGCGAGTAATCAGCTGACGAACATCCATCAACACGTGTGAAACTGGACGCGATTTTTCACGACCGCGTGTATACGGAACCACACAGAAAGTACAAAAATTATCACAGCCTTTTGCGATATTCACAAAAGTTGAAACACCTGGATTTCTTACCAAAGTTTCCACATGGTAAGGAGCTCGGTGTTCAAAGCGCGCATTGACGACTTTTTGTTCGCCCGCAAAAACCTGAGCGACTAGATTGGGTAAATTATCAATATTGTCAGTTCCGAAAACGAAATCAATCAACGGTTGATTCTTGATCAGCTTGTCTTTTTCTTGCTGACCCACACAACCACCCACGCCCACTTTAAGAGCCGGGTTTTTATCTTTTAATTTTTTATAACGACCCGCTTCGGAATAAACTTTGTGAACTGGCTTTTCACGAATAGAACAAGCATTGATAATAATTAATGATGCTTCTTCAGGAGTTTGCACAGGTGTAAAATGAATCATCTCTAAAAGAGAATACATACGTTCTGTATCGTTCACGTTCATTTGACAGCCATACGTCGAAACATAGACACCACGACCTTGACCGATATCTTGAGTGAATTGTGGTTTTTGAACTGGAATTTCAAGCACTGACCCAGAATTATTTTCCATATGTAGTTTATCCGCCTTTTAGAGTACAAAGTTATAGAAACTCCTTGAATTTCAGTCAATAAATTGAGAGATAAAAGAAC
>DALYIB010000242.1:0-3479 GCA_031970595.1 Pseudobdellovibrio sp. | reverse complement strand
TCCTGTAAAGCAATCAAAGGCAAAGACGCCACAAGCCCTTTTGACAAAGTTTGGTGAAAATTACGAACACGATAAAGTTCTTTTTTAATAAAACTTGCATGAACTTTTTGTTCGTACTGTTGTAACGTTTGCGAGCTTGAATCATTCGCTAAAACAGCCGCAAAAGCCGTTTCTGCCGCAAGCATACCTGACTTCATTGCCAAGTGAATTCCCTTCAACTTTTGAACATCCACCATACTGGCAGAATCGCCACAAACTAAAAAGCCATCACCGTAAAGCTTTGGCATTGAATACCAGCCACCGGCAGGTAATGTTTTTCCACCGTATGCCACAACTTTACCACCTTGGATCATGTTTGAAATGAACGGGTGAGTTTTTAATTTTTGCAATTCTCGGTGCGGATCTAATAATGGATCTTTAGAATCTAAATACGCCACTAATCCTAAAATAATTTTATCCCCTGGAACTGTGTAAATAAATGTTCCACCAATTGATTTATTCAACGGATAACCGACAGTGTGAATCACCTGCCCCGGCTTAACAGTCCCCGTTGGCATTTGGATCACTTCTTTAACACCCTCTTCAAAAGACTCAGCATTTTTTCCTGCACGTAAATTTAATTTTTTAGAAACTTGTTTAAATAAACTGCCACGTGTTCCTTCTGCGAAAACTGTTGTCTTCGCTTTCAGAATCAAACCGGGCTCAAAGTTCGCTTTTGGGTTGCCATCTTTATCGCGACCTTTATCACCAGTGCGCACACCCACAATTTTGTCGCCTTCATACAAAGCCTCCACCGCTGCAAACCCTGGGAAAATATTAATTCCCTTCGACTCACACTGACTCGCTAACCAGCGGTTAAATTTCGACAATGAAATAATCGCGTTTCCAACGTTGTGAAATGGCGGCGGCGTAATGGGTAATTTAAATGAACTCGTCTGACCTAAATAATAAACAGCATCTTCCAAAACTTCTGAATCAATCGGACAGCCTAGCTCTTGATAGTTCGGAATCAATTCTTTCAAGGCCGTTGGATTCAAAACCGCCCCAGAAAAACTGTGCGCACCGATCTCTGAACCTTTTTCTAAAACTACAATCATTTGCTCAGGAATACGCTCAGCCTGAACAGTCCCCGCGTCAACAGCTGCATTGTGCTTTTCAATATCTGACGCCAATTTATAGGCGCACGACAATCCAGCCGCGCCACCACCGACAATAAGAACGTCCACTTCCATTGTATCTCTTTGGATTCCATCATTCATATTTTCAGACATACTAAAACCCTTCTGTCGATTCTTCAGAAACTTCGACTTTATTTTTTTTGGCCGGCAAAACTGTTAAAACTTTTAATTCGGATTCGTCAGCAGCACCTTTAAATTTTTTTTCTCTCACCATTTCAATATAATTCGCATCCGATTCAGCCGCCGAGGCGCATTGCGAAAATAAAGCAATCGTCGCAAAAACAAACATCGACAAGCATACGACCAGCACGGCTCTTAAAATGTGTTTTCTCTGAGAGACCTTTAAAGCCTTCTTCTGCATCAGAAACTCCTTTTATTTTGGATAGATAATATATACTACAATCGACGATGATTTTTCATGGGAATTTGTTGTCGCACTTGAATATTTTGCTGGACATCAAGATCTATCACAGCAATTCCCAAACCCTGTTGTATTTCACAAACAACCCGTCCCCACGGATCGATGCCTAAAGAGTGGCCAAAAGTTTCTCTTTTTTGCTCTGAACAGACACTTTGATGAATTCCCGCCTGTGCTGGCGAAATGACATAGCATTGGCTCTCGATAGCTCGAGCTCGATTTAAAATGTGCCAATGAGCTTGTCCTGTTTTAACCAAAAAGGCTGCTGGGATCACGATCGCATCAACTTCCTGCTTTGCATAGTAATGATACAGCTCTGAAAACCGAATATCATAACAAATGGATAAGCCAAACTTCACGCCCTTGAACTCAAAAATTTCAGGGCGCTCTCCCTGAGCAAAGACATCGGACTCTCGAATCGGCTTTTGACCCGACAAATGAATATCAAACAAATGAATTTTCGAATATAAAATCTGAATCTTTTTACTTACCGCAGACACTAAAACTGTCGAATTAGCGACTTGTCCATTACATCGAATCGCCGTTGTCAGAACTAGCTCGACACAATATTTTTGCGCCAACGCCTGCAGATCATGCCAACATTGATGATCCAGATCAGGTGCCTCAATTGGAATATCTTCATCGATACGAAAGTACAAAGCATTCTCTGGAAAAAAAATGATCTCAGGCTTTTCAGCATCAGAAACCGAACAAGCTTGTTGGATTAAAGTTTCAATTTGTTGGTAATTTTTTAAAATAGAATTAACAGAGTTTAACTGAGCGATTCCGATTTTCATAGGCCCAGCGTAACTGAATTCTTATTCAATTTCTACTACTGAGTTCAGACTTTTTTCGTGGCAATTAAAGCCACCTTCTTCAATATTTTTTTTAATTGAATTCAAAACAGCTTCACACGAAGAAAAATAGGAAGCCGAGCTAACAACTTGTAAATAGCCCTCTTTGGAATAATGCGTTTTACAACGACCGTTATCCAATTTAAAAGCTCTTAACCAGCGTATCTCTTTTTGGCGATTACAAACCATAAAGATATCACTTTTATCTGCAGACACAGCATCTGCTTGCTCAACAGGTTCATTTTGCGCATTTAATACTAAGGCTAAAAAGAAAATAAAAAACCCACTTGATTTCATGTTTCCATCATCAAGTGGGTTATTAAATCGGTCATCGAATTTGTAGCAACCCAGCCCTATTCTATCGAATCGCCTGGGAAATTATTGCCTACTACTTAGATTTAGAAGCTGTTTTTTTCGCAGCTTTTTTCTCTTTAGTCGCTTTTTCTACAAGTTTAACATTTGAATAATCAATGAAACCTTCTTTTTTAAGAAGACCATCTTTTTTATCGTAGTGAGTTTGAACTTTAACTCCTTCGATTTTGATTTTCATAGCTGTAGGACTCACTTGGATAACAGTGCCTTTTTTGCCTTTGTCAGATCCAGCGATAACTTGAACTTTGTCACCTTTTCTAATTTTTAATTTCATTGTGTCCTACGCTTTCTTTTTTGATTTAGTCATTTTGCGACGGATACGAGCTTTAATATCTAATGCTCTTGAAGACATCACATCGTCTGGTTGATTTAAAATGTATTTGTCAAACCCACCCACATGTTCCATATCGCGAATCACGCTAGTTGCCATATAAAGACGCACCATTTGATTCAATGTCTTACTAAATATGCGTTTTCTTTGAACATTTGGCTGAGCCGTAGACTTTGTTTTAATATTTGAGTGGCTCACTAAATTTTTTACCACTGGACTTTTGCCTGATAATTCACAACGGCTCATATTATAATCTCCTTATATACTCACTTTTTAATAAATATTACTTCCAAATCAGAGCATTATGGTATATTCAGTTATTCTTT
>DALYIB010000241.1:0-3483 GCA_031970595.1 Pseudobdellovibrio sp. | reverse complement strand
CGCTGCTCCAATCGGAGTTCCGTCCGTACGTATTGTCGTATTCCAATTCGTTGTGCCGGCATCATCAACCCCTGTTGAAATCGATTGAGTTCTTGTCGTCACCTCGGCTGGAGCACCACCTGTAGTTACGTAACCAGTACATGCCTGAGCTGTTTGAAAACCTGTTACATATCTCAAACCACTTCCCTCGACACCAAAACCAATGTTTCTCATATCTACAGAGTATTGTTGCCACTCAAGCTGAAATGATCTTTCTGCATTGAACAACGCACTCAACGCTGCTTTTGCTTCAGAAGTACGAGCTTTAGCCTGAAATTTTTGATATTGCGGAATTCCAATCGCTGCCAACAAACCGATGATCGCAACAACGATCATCAATTCGACAAGCGAGAAACCTTTTTGATTCATGATGTTCTTTGAACGTACTGCTGACATTTCTATCTCCTTGATGTCATAATGATAAAACTTAATGTTTTAAAAATAAACAATCTCTCAATTGATGTTAGCAACTGCCCCAGAAAAATCAAGGCTTTATATAAGGGCTAGTTCATGTATACTTATACTGGCGGAGAATGAAATTTATGTTTCAATTTGATTCTATTTTTTACGACAATCCATCATTCGCATCTTTTTTGATTACAACATCGATGCAATCTACCTCGACTAAAAACCAGGATGATTCCGAATTGGAAACTGCAGAACCACCATTATACAAAGTGATTATTTTAAATGACGATTACACACCGATGGATTTTGTTATTTATGTGCTAACGCAAATTTTTAAACATTCTGAAACCGAAGCGCACAAAATTATGTTGGACGTTCATCAACAAGGTTCTGGCATCGCCGGTATCTATAATTTTGAAATCGCTGAAACCAAAAGTTATC
The DNA here is from genome assembly GCA_031970595.1 of Pseudobdellovibrio sp. Taxonomy (GTDB): domain Bacteria; phylum Bdellovibrionota; class Bdellovibrionia; order Bdellovibrionales; family Bdellovibrionaceae; genus Pseudobdellovibrio. The sequence goes on along the minus strand of DALYIB010000241.1, from coordinate 2,595 downwards.
AGATGAATCAATTGGCCAAGCAAAATCAATATCCCCTAAAAAGCATTGTCGAGGAGGACAATTAATATGATGTCAGCCGAATTAGACAAGCGACTTGGTAAAGCTTTTGACCTAGCCATTCACAACAAAAATGAATACGTGACTTTAGATCATCTGATGTATTGTTTAATCGAAGCTCCGCTGATTATTGAAACTCTGGAACTACTCGAAGTCAGCATCCCCGATCTGAAAAGTGAAATTAAACGCTTCATCGATCAACAAGAAACTTTGAAAACAACAGAGGCCGATTGGAAACCAGACCTCAGCATGGCCGTCCATCGCACCTTCGAAAGAGCCGCCCTGCAAATGCAAAATGCAGGCAGAACAGAGTTGTCCGAATTAGCCGTTTTAGTTTCTGTCTTTGATGAAAAAAAATCGAATATAGCGTTTCTATTTGAACAAATGGGACTCAGTCAATTCGATGTCATCAGCAATATCAGTCACAACATTTCTGCAAGCTCTGAAATGGGTGCCGGTACAGATTCAACATCCTCTGAAAATTCATCCGTCGGCAAAAACAAAGACTCAGGAAACGCTCTGGAAGAGTTCTGTACAAATTTGAATGACTACGCAAAATCCGATAACAAAGATCCGTTGGTAGGCCGACAAGATGTCATTGATAAAATGATTCAAACTTTAGGACGTCGACAAAAAAACAATCCACTCATCATCGGTGACTCCGGAGTCGGAAAAACGGCTTTAGTGGAAGGCTTAGCAGAAAAAATCGTCAATAAAGATGTCCCCGATTTCCTCAAAGATCGCGTGATTTACTCTTTGGATATGGGATCTTTATTGGCCGGTGCCAAATACCGCGGTGATTTTGAAGGTCGACTTAAAAAAATTATCAAAGAAGCCAAAGCCAGAAAAAATGTCATTTTATTTATCGACGAAATTCACACTTTGGTCGGCGCTGGCAGCACATCAGGCGGATCCATGGATGCCGCGCAGCTTTTAAAACCTGTTTTAACAAAAGCCGAAATTCCGTGTATCGGAGCCACTACTTTCACGGAATACCGACAGCATTTCGAAAAAGATCGTGGCTTGAATCGTCGATTCCAACGCATCGATATTTCTGAACCTACAGCAGAAGAAACTTTGTTGATCCTTCAGGGCCTACAACCCAAATACGAAAAATTTCACGGATTAAAATATCAAGACGGAACACTCAAGGCCTGTGTCGAGTTGGCTCAAAAATATATTTCCACTGCGAAATTTCCAGACAAAGCCATCGACTTGCTGGACGAAGTTTCCAGCTATGTCAAAATTAAACTTAAAAAGGATCAAGTTGAAACTTCGGATGTTTTACAAGTTGTCAGTCAAATCGCTGGAGTCCCTACTACTCAGATGACGTTTGACGAATCTTCGCAGTTAAAGGATTTAGACAAAAAATTAAAATCTGTCGTTTTTGGTCAAGACGAGGCTATCGATAAACTCTGTCGTGCTATCAAATTTGTTCGATCCGGATTGGACCCCAAAGATCGTCCTTGGGGCACATTTTTATTTGCTGGGCCAACTGGGGTCGGTAAAACCGAAGTTTGTAAACAGTTATCACGACTGCTGGGAATTCATTTTCAACGTTTTGACATGAGTGAATACATGGAAAAGCACACCGTCTCACGCTTGGTCGGTGCGCCTCCGGGATATGTTGGTTTTGAACAAGGTGGACAATTAACAGAGGCCGTTTCCAAAAATCCATTTTCCTTAGTTCTTTTGGATGAAATCGAAAAAGCTCATACGGACATCTATGCCATTTTATTGCAAGTCATGGATGGAGGACATTTGACAGACAGCCATGGCCGCAAAGTCGACTTTAGAAATTGTCTGATCGTGCTAACTTCGAATGCCGGAGCTGCCGAAGTCGCCAAAGGTTCGATCGGCCTTGGCTCAAGCCATCTGCAGCGCCAATCGATCAGCGAAGATGCCATTAAAAAAACTTTTTCACCAGAGTTTTTAAATCGCCTGGATCATATTGTTTATTTCAATTCTTTGACGTTAGATCTGATTAAACAAGTCGTTGATAAATTTTTAAACGAATTAAAAATCAGCCTAGCTTTAAAAGATATTGATTTACAATACTCGGACGACGTTGTCGAATTTGTGGCCAAGGTCAGTCATGACCCTGTTTATGGCGCACGCCCGGTGCGCCGAAAAATAGATGATCTTATTAAATCGCAAATGGTGGACGAAATTCTGTTCGGTAAACTCAAAAATGGTGGAAAAGCCCAGATTTCTGTCGAGCAAGACAAATTGGCATTTAACTACAAAAAAAAGAATCCCTAAAGCTCTGAAACACGCATGCTGCACGACCTACATCAATCCAATCAAAACTTTTATTTTGATTGGATTGATGTATAATTTGAACCATGAAATTAATTCTATTTATTTTCTTTATAGCTAGCACTTCGCATTCACAGGATAAACTTTCAGATTGGACCTGCGAAAAATTAATTGAAAAATCCGCCGACAAAGATTTTTCTTTAAATGTCCTCGCCGGATTACGAGCTCATAAAAATTGCAAAAATTTTAAATATGATTGGCGCTCGATCAGCGAAATGG
>DALYIB010000240.1:0-3504 GCA_031970595.1 Pseudobdellovibrio sp. | reverse complement strand
GAAATCTGTGGTAAATACTTATCAAAAGGTCGCCAAGTTTATGTTGAAGGAAAACTTCAAACTCGCTCTTGGGAAGACAACGGCCAAAAGAAATACGCTACAGAAATCGTTGCTTCCACAGTCCAGTTCCTAGGTGGTGGCGCTTCGACAAATGCGAACTCATCATCATCGATGGATTCTAGCTACGGCCAAGGTTCAGCTGACTCTCAATTTGGTGATTTTGGACCAGAACCAAGCTTTGATCAGAACGAAGATATCCCGTTCTAGTCATAATTTAAAAAAAGTCTGCTTTTTAAGGGGAGAATTTATCATTCTCCCCTTTTCTTTTTTGAAAAGTACGATCAAAATAAATGTATGAGACTCTCAACTTTATTTGCATCAATGATACTCATCTCATCTTGCTCTATTTACCGGTCTCCGGATCGTAAAGAATTCGAGTCCGAAAGCCCTCAATTCAAAGCTCAAAACTTAAAATTAAAATCTTGTTCAAATCAAAGTCTTCGCCCGCAAGCAACCCAAAGCCGACTGATCACATTCCTCGAAGAAACTTCTTTGTGGGAACATATCATTACTGAGCAATCTTATTTTGAATCTGCCAACCTCAAAAATGGAGAATATTGTATTTATGAATAAATGGATCATGACTTTTTTAGTATTCCTTTTAGGTTTTCATTTTTCCGCATTTGCAGGTTCTGTTATTCAATCTAAAAATGGGAAAGTCATTTTGGATATCACTGGCGAAGACATCAGTGTCGGAGACCAGCTGTATCTTTTGAATGAAAGCGACAAACGCGTGGCGATCATCGAAGTCACACAAGTTAAAAATGATAAAGGACTTGCTGTTGTTAAAAAAGGAAAAGCAGCTGTTGGATACAGCATTCAAAAATCAGGATCTAAATCATCAGGATCCACAAGCAGCAGTTCAAGCAAAGAATCATCGATTATCCGCTTTGATCAATTTCGCGTAGCTGTTCAATTAAAGGCCTTGATGAATAAAATTTCTGCGAAACAACAAGACAATACATCTCCGTTTCCCAATCAGGAAACGGTCGATATGGCCGGAACCAATTTTGGGATTTCTGTGACAGGTGATTACGCAGTTAACAGTTTCCTGGTTGCACGCGCCTCTGTCGGTCTAGAAACTTTGGATATCGCAGGCACTGCCCAATATAATTCTTGTGCTTCAAAAACTTCCAAGGATTGTAATGTTCAAGTGAATTATTTAACTGGTGGAGCTTACGCTCGTTACGATATTATCAAATCGAAATTTAACCCATGGGTGGCCGCTGGTGGAACTTTGAAATTTCCTATTACAAAGAAATCCACGGCTTTGGATGAAGGCGGACTCCAAATGGCCAACACGATGGCTGTTCTTGTCGGCGTTGACTATCATTTGAATAATAAAACGTTCTTACCTTTTTCTTTTGAATATCATATCTCTACGAATAAATCGGATACCGTTCCAACAATCGATCAAATGGCTTTCACATTTGGTTACGGTATGAAGTTCTAGTTCCAAAAGAAATCCATCACACAATTTACGTCAATGGACGAAACAGTTCGGTAATTTTTTCATGTCGAACTATCATCCTTTATGTCAATTTTCGCCCGATTGGCCTTAAAACTGGCTGTTTTTAATACTTTTTGTTAATCTTCCTGCGTTTTAACCAAGGAGATTTACATGCAATTGGCGAAATCGCTTTTGTTCCTCGTTCTCTCTTCAGCTCTTGTTCAAATCGCTCAGGCTCAAGAAAAACCAAGACCTAAAATTTATGCTTATGACTACTGGGCTTATAAAACAGCTAAAGAATTCATTCAGCAAATGGATCAAAGCACTGTGATTCAAGACATCACGGCGCAAAATCAAAACGGTGATTTACAGTGCATGCCCGTTTTTAAAAATTCGATCAAAAGTGGTGTCTTAGATATTCGTTACGCTTTGGGATATTTTGATGATTCTCAAGGGATCGATATTATGTATGATGGTTTTAATTATGGTCTTTCTCCGTCTTTGGATATTGAAATTTTCCATATTTTACGACGTGTACTAACAGAGCCCTGTGACTCCAAAACACGACAGCTTTGTGAATTCAAAGAAACAGGTGATCCACAAACAGGCCTTGTGGTTTTAACAAAGCCAGTGACTATTTTAGGTTCACAAATTTTAGCTAAAATCACTTTAACTCATGCATCTGCTTCTGAATCTTACTTAGAAAACAAAGGTTCAATGGCTGAAACTCAAAAAAAACTAGCTCTTCAATCTGAACAAAACTACTTTGATCAAATTGGTATTGCCGACGTGGTCATTTATAATGGTCACTCTCGTAACGGGGGCGGTCCTGATTTCAATCCACCTTTGTTGGACAAATCCTTACACGTTGATTACGACGGATACTACCGAGTTAAAAAACCAGGTATTACGCGCGTTCTGAATCAAATCAAAAAGAACCCCAACAAAGACTTCATCTTGGGTTTATTTGCTTGTTACTCGCAAAAACACTACTACTCATCTTTGGTGAAGGCGAACAAAGCTCAAAAGATGGTTTTATCGACGGATACAATCGATTATTTTGATTCATTACATGGAACTCTTGGGCTGATGGAAAGCTTACTACGTGGCCAATGCGGCGATAACATGAACAAGTTTATCCAACAAAATGAAAAGCTGATCAAAGGTTACAAAGCATTCAACGTGAAATAATCTGAACATGCAAAACGCTTTTTTATTTTTCAGTTTAATGATGATTTCTCAGCTGAGCTTCGCTCAGCTGGAGTTCATTGAAAAAAAATCAGCGACAATTGACGCATGCAACGAGTTCATCAAAACCATCGAAACAAACTATCATTACGGTTGGGTTAATGTCCCAACCAACTACGACCAACCGCAAGCTTCACAATCTCGTGTTTTTTATTATTACAAAAAAGATTCTACGCTGAAAAATCCAGTGATCTTTTTTAATGGCGGTCCAGGGTTCAGCAGTCAGTCCAGCTCGGTGATGCTGGATCAGTCCTTACAAAAATTTGAAATGACAAAAAAAATTGATCTGATTTACATCGATCAACGCGGAACAGGCTGTTCAACTCCTCAATTTCCTTTAGGTGACGCCCCAGAAACACTGGATAATTTACGTTGGTATGCCTCTTTAGGCATCGTCAAAGACGCCGAAGCTGTTCGAAAAACTTTGATCGGCGATCGTAAATGGAAAATTTTTGGCCAAAGCTATGGAGCCTATATCGTTTACCGTTACATTGAAACTCACCCCGAGGGTGTCAGCAAAGCGTTCGCTCATGGAAATGCGATGGGTGTTTCAGATTTCAATGGCAGCTTTTACCGTATCGCTAGCCAACAAAAAGTTTTGGAAAAGTTTTTTAAACTTTTTCCAGATATGAAGACGAAACTGAAAATACTCAAACAAGAACTGACGGATAAAACACTCTGCTTTAAAGCCGCCAACGACCAGGATACTTGCCGTTACGAAATCATGTCTCATTTTGTTTATTCTT
>DALYIB010000239.1:0-3505 GCA_031970595.1 Pseudobdellovibrio sp. | reverse complement strand
ATCGACGCGCACGTTCAACCCAGAGTCTGCAATCGCCTGAAAGAGGCCCATGGCGGCAGCAGCGCCGCCCATGTCTTTTTTCATCAATCGCATTGCTGACGAAGGTTTAATATCTAAACCACCCGTATCAAAAGTAATACCTTTACCCACAAAAGCCACTGGAGCTTTTTTCGCTGAACCCGTCGGACGGTATTTAAAGCGAATCATCTTCGGCTTATTCACCGATCCTTGTCCGACTGCGCATAACAAATTCATATTTTCTTTCAGACACTTTTCATAATCCCAAACTTCGATGGTCGTGTTTTTTGAAAACTGCAATTGTTTCTTAACAATTTGTTCGTAACTTGTCGGATTCACATGATTCGGCGGTAAATTAATCAAATGTCGTGAAATATTCAAAGCCTGCGCCAGTTTCAGCGTTTTATTTAAATGCTCTTGCGTAAAAACCGCTTTGCATTTGATCGCCACATTCAAGATTTGTTTTTCTTTACCTTGGAACACTGTCAAATAATGATAAGCTGCTAATTCAAAACCTACGACAAGACTTTCAATTTCAGCATTGGATAAAGCCATCGCATCCACAGACAACATTTGCGTTTTCAGGGATTTCACCTGCTGATAAATCTGAAATACATTTTCTTTGATCGATAAGACCGAAGAATCCATCGAAGATCCCAAAGGACTGTGATCTGCAGGGGCCTGTAAAAAAACAATCCACACCGGGCCAAAGACTCCGTTAAAATGAATAAACTTTTGTTCATTTTCTAAGATTTGTTTTTTTCCAGCAGCGGGGCTGTGCATCTCGACAACAGGTGCCACATGAGATTTAAATTTCTTATAACTGTCTGCAGAAAAAAAATAAACAAAGCCATCAAAGGGAGCATTTGATTTTTTAGGCTGAATCAGTTGAAAATTGATGAAAGGCGTTAAAAGTTTTTGAAAATTCATTCTATAACTCCATAGTTTGTGATTCAATATATCCTATTCTTACAGTTTTGGAACTTCAATGTTGAATTTAACGATCGGTCTTTTAAATGCAGAAAATCTTTTTCTCCTCTTTGATCAAGAGCTGCCACCGAATTACCAAAAACTGACCGAAGCACAGTGGCAAAAACTGAGCACTTCAACCTATGAAAATAAGCCCCTTTTCAAAACTCTGCAATTGGCACGAACGATCAATGACATGAATGCCGACATTGTGCAGCTTGTTGAGGTGGGCGGTGTCGAGTCCTTGAAAAATCTAAATCATTATTTCCTAAACGATCAATACTCGCCGATCCTGATCGAAGGCAACTCGGATCGAAATATCGATGTCGGTTTTTTAATTCGAAAAAATAGCGGGTTTTATTTCGATTTGCTGACACACAAAAACCGTTTATTGAATTTTCTTTACCCGCACGAACTTCAGTCTCAAAAAACGAACTATCCTCCCAATTTAACTAGCCACAAATTTTCACGCGACTGTGCCGAACTGCGTTTATTCAGACAAAACGTGAATAAACCTTTTTTAATTCTATTACTGACACATCTGAAATCCCCGCTGGATCCCGAAAGAATCGATCCGAACGGAGTCGAAAGACGTCGCGCCGAAATGAACAGCTGTATTGAAATTTACAACGAGTTGAAAAACCAATTTCCGAATTGTCCGATTTTACTGTCCGGTGATTTTAACGGAAATGCGTCTGTCGACCGAACTGACGACGAATTCAAAAATCTGTATTTAAAAACCGACCTGCAGGATGTCCTAGAAGTCTGCAAAATTCCTCAGGAAAACAGATCTACATTTATTCAAATTAAATCGGGATTTCGTTCTGACGGACGACAAATTGACTATTGTTTTATTCCTCCCTCGCTCGTTCCCCATCTGGTGAAAAACTCTGTCAGCGTTATTGACTACAAAGACGAATTCGGCGCCCCGCTTAAAAAACCAGATACACTCGAACAGAAACTCAGTTTACCGTCGGATCATTATCCGATTTTATTTAGACTTGAAAATTTAAAATTTTAATGTCATGTTTAAATTGTGAGCTTAAAAAAGGTGTCTGAATCTTATTTTTCAATAAAAGTGACTTCTGTTTTCGTTCCCAGCGAATCACAACCGGAACATCGAAACTATTTCTTTGCCTATAAAGTTTCTATTAAAAATACAGGAACTTCAGCGGCGCAATTGATGAGTCGTCATTGGATTATTACAGATGCCTTTGGACACACCGAAGAAGTTCGCGGTCCGGGGGTTGTTGGATTGCAACCCAAAATTCTAGCAGGACAAAGTTTCGAATACGAAAGCGCCTGTCCGCTGCCAACAAGCACTGGCAGTATGAAAGGCTTTTACCATTTTATGAATAACAATGGCGAACCTTTTACTGTTGAAATTCCTGAATTCTATCTAGTGGCCCCGAACGCCATTCACTAATGACCTATCCCTTAATGGGATTTTGCAAACACCACTGAATCATATTTTTTAATACAGATATTTGCTGTTCTAAACTCATCGAAGGCAATTGTTGTGATGATTTTCCATCCGATTCACCCTGATAGTGACCCAATTGTTCCGGCAAAAATGGCACATGAACAAAGATCGGCGTTAATTCAGGAAATCGATTCAATGCTTGGTGAAATAAATAATTACAAACGAATGTTCCAGCATGACAGGAAACTTCTATTGGAAAATGGGTTTTTAACTGATTGATCATCGAATCGACTGGAAAGACTGTCTGCAATGCCAACGGCTGATTCGGCAAAATAGGACCGATCTCAGGCTGATATCCTGACTCGTCAGCGGCACGAGCTTGATGGTGATTCAAAGCTATTTTTTCGACTGTGACAGTCGACCGACCACCGGCTTGTCCAATCATGACTAATAAATCTGGACGGATCTGATGAACTTTGGATTCTAAAATTTGAAAACACTCAGAATACACAACTGGTAATATAACTGAATGAACTTCGGGAAATAAATTTTGCAAATGGATTGCTATTTGTTCACTGGGGTTTACAGACTCGCCTAAGAAAGGCTTAAATCCAGTAACTAAAATTTTCATGGAAAACGAAGCGATCTCTGCCACTGCTGATTCACAGCAGAACGTGAATAGACATATCTTTCGTGCAGACGTCCGGCACGACCAAACCAAAATTCAATTTCAAGAGGTACAATTTGAAATCCTCCCCAATGCGGAGGACGAGGAACTTTTTGACCTTGGAATTTTTTTTCAAAATCAGAAAATCTTTGGTGAAAATCGTCAAAAGAATTTAAGTTCTGAGATTGCAACGAAGTCCATGCACCGATTTGACTCAAACGTGGGCGAGACCAAAAATAATTATCCGACTGAGTCTCTGATAACTTTTCAACATAACCATCAAATCGAACTTGCTGATCCACATGGGTCCAAAAAAAATTGGCACAGACAAATTTGTTTTTCTCAAGCTCTTGGCCTTTGCGACCTTGATAGTTCGTATAAAAAGAAAGCCCTCCATCGATCATCCCTTTATAATAAACGATTCGATT
>DALYIB010000238.1:0-3544 GCA_031970595.1 Pseudobdellovibrio sp. | reverse complement strand
GAATAGATCCTCTGAAGGTATTCGTCAAAGACACAGAGAGCTGTAAAATAAACTCGGTGGCGGCCTAGGATCCTTACTTAGGACCTTGATCGAGTTTTTGATCTTTTTCTTGTTTTACAAAGTTCAAATCGTCAGGCAATTGAACAATAAATGGTTCATATTGCAGCATTTGCTGGCGTCGCATGTATTCTTCGACCGATAAAACCGAAATAATTTCGCCAAAACCCTCTTTGAAAAAAGGCTGACGCTTCATGCAAACAGTTCCTGGCAGCAGCTGGCCCACAAAAGGCAGAGTGATCAGACTATACAAACCCTTCGGAGTCACTTTCGTTGGCAAAAATTGTGTCTGTGCCAAATAAGCTTGAGCTTGTTCACGACTGACGATTTCGCCGACCGGGCGATTCGCCGCAGCTAAGACTTCCAAAACCCACTGATTCGAATTTTGCTGATCTAAATCATTTGCCAAAGCAGCCGCATTATATTTTTTGTTATGCCAAGAAGCTCCTAATTTTTTATCCAAAATTATTTTTTCAAGACGGTTTTGAATTTCTTGTTTTGGAACCATAATTTGTGCTCGATAGTTTTTCATATCATCCGCAAAAACAGCCCCTAAACCTTCTTCCCAAATATAGGAACGATCCCCTTCATCCACATTACGGGCTGGATCTTTTTCACAAGTCCACAATAAATGCATCACATGCCAATGAAAATTCTGATCCGATTTAGGATGGTTTTTAAAAGCAATCGCCACATGTGAAAAATCCATTTTTCGATTGGTATCGAAATATTCTTTTAAAACCTGATAATTCACGGCAGTTGTATTTCCGCCATCCTGATACGAAGCCAAGATCTGGCTTTCAGATTTAATATTTTTCACCAGAGATTCTAAACTTTGCAGCTGTCCTTGCGCATTGGTGTCTTTCAGAACTTGGAATTTACCCAAATCCGTTCCCGCGCGACCGATAATGGCCACTTTGAAATCGCGCTTCTGTGCACGTTCCAAGTCAGAAATTTGTTTCAACTGAAAAGCCACTTCATCGGCCATTGCCAACGCCGTGTCGACCTCTGCTGCGGTTAACTGTCGGTAGTTACATTTTGTCGTTTGTTTATAACAAAGCCCCGGAACCTGAGCATCGCTTTTTTCTTGTAAATCTGCCATGGCAGAAACAGCGCACATATTTCCCGCTACAAAAAAACCAAAAAACATCATCAAAAAATAATTTCTCATAAATCCCCCTTATAAAAAGGGCACTGGGGTGCCCTTTTTTAAATTTTCGATCAACTAGTTTTGACTTTGCTTTGAAGCCATTGAATCAAACAAATGCGACAATGTTTGACTTGTAAATCGAATAGATCCTTTGATTGAACCCGTCGCTTTTTCAGAAACAGTAACAACCACTAAAGATCCCAATTTAGAAATTTTCATAGAAGCTTCGAATAGATCAGAAACGATCATTCCTGCCTTATCAGCGGCTTTTGAAATTAAATCGGCTGTTAATTTTAATGAATCTGTTGATCCAGTAATGATGACTTCGGAACCTTCACCAATAACAGTGGCAATTTTTCCAGAAGCTTGGACTGCTAATTTTAAAACATCGCCCGATGTATCCACTACCCAACCAATCACTTTACCAGAAGCGTCTAGTAATTCACCGGCCGCATTCATCACAAATTGACCTGCTTTAGCAGATGTATTCGAAGCCCATTTCACTGTGCCCACGACAACCTTCCCCGAAGCATCCAAAACCGTCCAGCTGGCCTGAGATGTCGCCTTCACGCTGACAACCAAGGCATCACCAGCTTGACTGATCGAAGCTGGAATTAATCCACCTGCCGAAGTCACAACAGACGCTGTCGCTGCAGATACAGCAACTGCATTTTTCTTGGAAAAATCCAAAATCATTGTCGTTGAATTTTTACTGATTGCGACCGCTTTCACTGAAATATTTTTTGCAGAAGCAAAAGCTTTCTGTGATAAATCCGATGTCGAATCGGCAGCTCCTTGAGCCAACGAAGCCACAACTTCGGATGATTTTTCAGAAACAAGCACCAAGCTGTTGCTGGTTTTCATCACCACAGAAGCCATTACATTCAATGTCGCTTCGGATACTTGTGCAACAGAACCACTGGCATTTTGCGCAGAACCTTTCATGTCCGCAGCCATTGTCTTTTCGACAAGCAAAGATGTGGCAGCAACCAGTGCTAACACTTCTAATAATTTTATTTTCATATTTCCCCCTCTTTTAAATAAACGATTGAATCGTTTGGTTTTACGAAAGAGCATTTCAAATCAAAAGCCAAAACGGATCGAGCATGAACAGGCTTTTAAATACAATTGAAACAATTTTTAAAAATGAAAATGACAAAATACGCTGTGGATTTGAAAGAAATATTTAAAGTGCTTTGAATTTAAGCTAACAATTTACTTGCGATGAACTTGGCGAAAGCCTTCGTAAATTCCAATCGCCACCGCAGTGGCCAGATTCAAACTGCGAACAGGTCCTGTTTGCGGAATCATAATTGCGCGATCAATATTATTTTGAATAATTTCGGGATCCAGACCTTTGGTTTCTTTGCCAAATACTAACCAATCGCCTTTTTGAAATTGAGCATCGTAATAGGATTTTCCAACTTTAGTTTCGAAATAAAAAACTCGTTCGGGATTTGTCACCGTTTTGAACCAATCTTGATAGGTCGGATAATAAAACCATTTTAAATGAGGCCAGTAATCTAAACCGGCACGTTTAACTTGAGTGTCATTTATTTCAAAACTCATAGGTCCCACGATATGCAGTTCGCAATTAGCGCCAACACATGTGCGACCTATATTACCTGTATTCTGAGGTATTTCAGGTTCAACAAGAACCACTTTAAAAAGAGTTTCGTAATTCGGATTTTCCATCAAAGAAGATGGTTATAAACCTCTTTACCCAAAGAACTCAAGGCCAGTCTTCGGCCTTTATCAACAATCAACTCAAGCTTCATTAATTCACGATACAAAGTCAGGTCATTGATCGGAACGATGTCTCGCCCTTTCGCTGCACCCAATTTCATCACGTAGAGTTTTTGCTTTTCAGTCAAAGTCATTGGTAACGGTGGATTTTGATCCAACCAGGTTTTCCAATTTCCATCCTGAATCAACACCGCCTTCGAAGTTAATTTCTTTGGATTAAAAAAATACACTTCGGCTAACTCGCTCATACCTGACTGTTTTCTGACCACTTCTTGTGTTCGAATATGCAAACCCTTTGTGGTATCGCTGGGATTTACACCATACAATGTGTCAATCAGCGCCAACAAAGTTTCGTCATATTTTAATTCAATCAATTGACCTTGGACAGGATACGATTTTTGTTGAGTTAAAACAGGAAAGCCAATTGGTAACTTGAATACCGTGGCATCAATTTCCGCGTTTTCGTAAGATATAATATACGGCAACAGTTTTCCGAAGTGAAACATCCCCTCAGTCCACGAGCCGATTACGAATAAACGTATTGAAGTCATAAATCCCCCTCTGATCTCAGACAGCAACTAGTTCATAAAA
>DALYIB010000237.1:0-3553 GCA_031970595.1 Pseudobdellovibrio sp. | reverse complement strand
CATAGGCCATTTGCATCTGGCCTTGATCATTCAGAAAACTAACCAGCTTTCCCTTATAGGTTAAATTTTCTTGATAGGCTAAATCATCAATTTTTTCAATTAGTTTTTTTCGCTCTTGATCTGTCAAACCTTGCTGAACAATCTGGGTTGTGCGACTGCCCTTCATCAAAGCTTTTTGTGCAGTACGCGCAATGAGTACCGCATCACAAATCATTTCCGCCTGACGAATTCGATTCAGGCAAGAAAAATCAGTCGCTGTTTGATTGAGAATTTCACGAAAGCTTTGATTTTTATTTTCACCCGTCGAAGCCTTTAAAAATCCTTCACGCCATTTTAAAAATTCTTTTTGACGTTCCGATAAAACGGACACATCCGATGTAGCTGGCGTTTGCAACAAACTCCGCTGAATCTGTTCCCTTAAATAAGCACTCAGGAAACTTGAAATTTCACGACAGTCTTTTTGCAGTATTTTTTCAACCAGGGCTGGCTGATCAAAGCGCAGAGCTGCCGGCAAACCTTGATTGTAATGATCGATAAGAAATTTTTTATTTTTAATATCACTCGAACACATTTGATTAGTTTTTTGATTTTGAAATTGCTGTTCGATATTATTTCGAAGTTCAGTCAAAATCGATTCGATGATCCCTGCACAGGGCAATAAATAATCAGTGACGGGATAACTTTCTGGTTCGCAGACCAACAAATAGGATTTCCAATTTTGATTTTGAATTTGCAGACGATTTTTTAAATTTTGGCAAGAATCAGGAATTTGCTTTTCCGAGCAGGATTCGTTGTACTTAGGTTCAAATGGTTTTCTTAAAAAATCAAAAACTTGTGCCGAAGTCGATTCACAATTTATTTTATTCGCTCGCGCACAAACCGATAACAACATCCACAAAATGAAAATCCCGTATTTCATAAGGATTTCAGATTATCATACAATCGACTCATGGCGAATTGAAGATTCTTTTCCCATTCAGATTTAACCTGATGTCCAGATGAATCAGATACGACTTTGATCGAGGACAATGGAATTTTTTGCTGCAGGCAAATCAGGGCCAACGCATAAAGCTCCATATCCATGACATCAAAAATGTGCTCGGTTTTCGATTGAACCTCAATATGATCAGCAGATCCGCAAACCCATCTTGACAGCGATGTCGCTGTTTCCAGCTGAATTGGCTTATACATGTTTTGAAAATAAGCTCCACGATGCACCACTTGATGAACTTCACCCACTGTGCCCACCGGCTGCTGAAAACTGCCGACTGTGCCTAAATTTAAAATGCGTTCTGGGCGTTTTTTCGCAATCATTTCGGTCGTTTTATAAGCAGATTGAATCAATCCAACTCCTGTGTAAAACACTTCAAAGCCCAAGGATTCGATTAATCCTTGCGACTCTTTCTGGAGCGCCATGACGACAAGAGTATTTTCTGGAGTAAATATTGCCATAAAATCATGATGCACGGTATGACTGTTCTATGACAAGTTCTTTTCAAGCCTCGACGTTTCTTCAGACCTATCAGACAGAAATTCATCAGATCATCGAAATCTGTAAAAGACTGCACCAACGCAATATGCTGTCTGCCGCTGATGGTAATATCAGCGTTAAAATCAATGCCGATTTGATTTTAATCACGCCCACTGGAATTTCGAAGGCGTTTATGAAACCCGAAGACATTGCTGTGATCACACAAAAAAATGAAATCCTGTACGGAAAGCCTTCCAGCGAACGATTGATGCACCTGGAAGTTTTCAATCGCTGTCCCGAAGCCAAAGCTGTTATTCATGCTCATCCAACAACAGCGATTGCTTGGTCGATTGCACGATCGGATTTAAAAAAACTTCCTAGCGATTGTTTATCTGAAGTCATTTTAGCGACTGGCGATATTCCATTTGCGGATTATGCCCGCCCTGGAACTCAGAATATGGGCGATGTTTTGATTCCTTTTTTACCGGAGCACAAGGCTCTTATTTTACGTCGTCATGGCGCCATCACTTGGGGCTCTGATCTCGAGGAATGTTACCGCGGTATGGAGCGCATCGAAAATTCAGCGCAAATACTGGCTCAAGCTGTGGCTTTGGGTGGAATTACTCCTCTGCCTACTGATGAAGTCGCCTACCTTTACGAACTCAGAAAAAAAATAGGAAATGTATTATTATGATGAAATTTGATTCATTGGCTTTACGTATTGAAACCGACTCAAAAACTTTTCTAAGAGTTTTTTTATTAGATCAAACCTTATTGCCATCCCAAGAAAAATGGTTCGAAGTCATCACGTTAGATCAAATGATTGAAGCGATCCAGTCTTTGCGTGTACGTGGAGCTCCTTTGATCGGCGTCAGCGCCAGCGTTTATTTAGCCCGCGAAGCTTTATCGACTGAAAACAAAAATGAACTTTTGGATAAAGCTCAAAAACTTTACGAAGCTCGCCCAACAGCCGTCAATTTGATGAACTGCCTGGATCAAATGAAAATGGTGATTCGCGAAAACGGATCTGCAGCTGATATCGTACAAAAAGCTTTGCAGCTTTTTAACGAAGATGTCGAACTTTGTGAAAAAATGGCCGAACATGGCGCCGCTTTGATTCAAGATGGAGATTCCATTTTAACTCATTGTAATACCGGCGGACTGGCTACGGCCGGCATCGGCACGGCGTTGGGTGTGATTCGCAAAGCCCATGAACAAGGAAAAAAAATTCATGTATATGTCGATGAAACCCGTCCGTTATTACAAGGCGGTCGTCTGACGGCATGGGAACTCAAAAAATTAAATATCCCCTGCACTTTAATTACAGACAATATGGCAGCGCAGTTGATGAGTTTAAAAAAAATTAACAAAGCCTTTGTGGGATCCGATCGGATTGCGCGCAATGGTGACTTTGCCAATAAAATTGGGACTTACAGTGTGGCAGTCAATTGTCATTATCATCAAATTCCATTTTATGTGGTCGCTCCGATGACGACCGTGGATCCACAGTGTCCTGAAGGTTCGCAGATTCCTATTGAGCAACGCAAACCCCAAGAAGTTCTGGGTGCATCTGGTCACTTTGGCTCTGTTCAATGGGCGCCGGAAGGTGTGGCCGTTTACAATCCTTCCTTTGACGTGACTCCGGCACAATTAACAACAGGCTGGATTTTAGATACAGGTGTCTATACAATCAAAGATATTAAACAAGGAGTTTTCGCATGATCGGCGTTATTGGTGGATCTGGTTTTGAAAAATTTGAAGAATTTGAAACAGTCGAATTAGTATCACTTGAAACTCCATTCGGCTTAGCTTCGTCTGGATTTAAAAAAGTTAAAGTGGATCAAACAGAATTTTTATTTATTTCACGACATGGCGATCATCATGAATTATTGCCCAGTGAAATTAATTACTGTGCAAACATTTACGCTTTGAAAAAAGCCGGCGTGACCTCGATTGTATCATTCAGTGCCGTTGGTTCATTACAAAAAGAATATGCGCCAGGTGATTTAGTCGTTCCCTATCAATATATCGATCGCACAAAATCTTTACGACGATCCACTTTTTTAGGACAAGGACTTATTG
>DALYIB010000236.1:0-3565 GCA_031970595.1 Pseudobdellovibrio sp. | reverse complement strand
GCCAATAACATTGCGAACGTGAACACCACAGCCTTTAAAAAAGATCAACAGACTTTTAGCGAGTATCTTTCGGCTGTTGAAAAAGAACAGCAAGTGATTCAAGTTCCTCGTGTCCCAGCTTCGATTGAAAGTTTTTATGATATGAATGGCGGAGACAAAGCATTTGTAGATTCTGCAGGAACATATACCAATTTCGAGCAAGGCAGTTTGAAAAATACAGGCGGAAAATTAGATGTCGCGATTGATGGCGCAGGATTTTTTGAAATTGCGACGCCGCAAGGAATTAAGCTGACAAGAGCCGGTAATTTTACAATCGATAACAGTGGACAATTGGTTTCCAAGGATGGCCACGCTGTGATGATGCAATTGCCTGAAGGTGAAAACCCAGCCGAAGTCTCGCCAGAACAACGGACTGTGCGATTTTCTGGGCAAAACCAAGTTTATATTTCGGACGGTGGCGAAGTTTTCGATGGTGAAAATAAAATTGGTCAGCTGAGTGTGATCCAAGTTAAAAACACTGAAGCTCTCCAAAAAACAGGAAATAATTTGTATGATTTTAAAGCCAATATGGCTCCAGAAATCACACAACTAAAAAATCCAAGTCTTAAGCAAGGATACTTAGAAACAAGTAACGTCAATATTATCAATGAAATGACAGATATGATCATGTCACAACGAGTTTTTGAAGGAACTCAAAAAGCGATTCAAGCCTATGATCAAATGGCAGATAAATTGATCAATCAAGTTGGTAATACAAAAGGTTAATTTTTAAAATTTTAAGGAGTTTATATGATTAAAAGTTTAAATACAGCAGCAACAGGAATGATCGCACAACAAAGTAATATGGACGTTGTAGCCAATAATATTGCCAACGTTAATACGACAGGTTTTAAAAAAGGTCGCGCTGAATTCGAAGATTTAATTTACCACAATTTAAAAGATCCAGGACAAGCCAGCGGACTTCAGTCGGTGACCCCAACAGGTGTGCAAACTGGTTTGGGTGTTCGTACAGCCGCAGTTCAAAAAGATTTTTCAATGGGACAAGTGATCAGTACGAAAAATCCACTTGATTTGCATATTGAAGGAAACGGTTTTTTTCAAGTGCGTACCCAAGACGGAGAAATGGCCTTTACTCGGGATGGTTCATTTAAAAAAGACCCATCTGGTAAAATCGTAGATAAAAATGGGAATGCGCTGATTCCCGAGATTACAGTTCCTGCAGAGGCGATGTCCGTAGAAATTAGACCGTCAGGTGAAGTCGCGTGTTTAATGGAAGCCAATGCAGAGCCTCAAATTTTAGGACAGATTGAAATTGTCAATTTTATCAATCCAGCGGGTTTGAAAAATACTGGTAAAAATTTGTATGTTTCAACGGCCGCCAGTGGACAGCCTACAACTTATCGCCCTGGAACTTCGGGGACAGGATATTTAGCACAAGGAGAGCTTGAAACAAGCAATGTCAATATCGTTGATGAAATGGTAAATATGATTACCGCCCAGAGAGCCTACGAGACGAATTCGAAAGTCGTGCAAACTGCAGATCAAATGCTTCAAACAGCCGTGAATGTGAGATAAGCGATGAGATTGGTTTCAATATTAATATTTTTATTTTCTTCAATTGTTTTTGCTAAAAAAGGCGAAATTGTTTTTCCATCCGCTGTCGAGGTTTCACCACGAGAGCAAATTTCATTGTATGATTTAGTTGAAACCAAAAGTGTCAGCGAAGAACAATTGGACGATTTAAAGTCAAAAGCAATTGAAATCAACGATGATCGAATTGTCAGACGAAATGATTTGGTTCGTCTGACCAAGGGAACAGCAAGCTATTTGCTGATTCCTGCAGAAATGAAAATTTTAAAATCCAAACAAAATGTTTCGCGTATGGAATTAGAACGAAAAATTAAAAATAAATTGTTGGCTAACTGTGCGCAGTGTGATTTTCAAGTTCGAATCAATTCGGTTCCCAATCACATTCCTTCAGATTGGGCTTTGGATTTAAATGTCGATCTGGGTAAAAAATCAGTTCTGATTCCTATTTTTTCTGAAAGTCAGCCGAACGAAAAGGGTTGGGTTGCCGCCGAAGTCGTTAAATACGCAATGGTTCCAGTTTTAAATCAGTCTATTAAAGTAGGCGATTTATTGAACGAAAATATGCTAGTTTTAGAAAAGCGACAAATTTCTCCTTATGCAGATACAGTGACTGATTTGAAAACTTTAGTAGGAATGCAAGCAACACGCTTTTTAACCGCAGGTCAGACAATTTCTGTCAAAGACCGTAAGAAAGAAATGATTTTGAAAAAAGGTCAAATCGTTAAAGCCCGTGTTGGTAAAACAGATTACGAAGTTTCCATTATGGCTATGGCCGAAGAAGCTGGTGCAGTTGGCGATGTCATTAAAGTTAAAAACATTGATTCTCAGAAATTATTTGCGGCCAAAGTCGTTGATCGCGGTCTTGTGGAAATTGAATAGGAGTTTTTAGATGTTAAGATGGATATTACCCGTTTTATTATTAGTAGCTTTATCGAATTGTACAACTGTTCAGACAGCTCACGAACCAGCAGTCGCTCAACCGGCTCCAGCCGCAGAGGTCGCGGCTGAAAAACCAGTAGTTGAAAAAGAAGAACCAGGTTTAGCCAAGTATTCCGATAATAATAATTTCGCGCCTGCGACAGATCGTGATTACCGTCGAATGACACGTCAGCAAATGGAGGACGAGTCTGAGTTACAGGCAGGTGCTGGGTCGCTGTGGGTTATGGAAGGTCAGACCAGTTATTTGTTTGCACAAAATAAACAAAAAAGAATTGGCGATCCATTTCAATTAAAAGTGGAAGGTTCTGCTTTAAAACAAATTGAAATGAAAGTGGCTGCGATCAAAGATTTGCTGAAGGAACTGGAAATTCAAAAGAAAGAACAAGAAGAAAAAGAAAAAGCTGAAGCCGCTGAAAAGCAACGCTTGGCTGATATCGAACAGATGACAAAAGATATTTTAGCAAATGGTGAAGCGCGATCAGAGTCTTCGGCTAAGGCGATGGCACAGGAACGTGTCAATGCACGTAAACCGGCTGCCGTAGAGCCTGCAAAAGACGACAAAAAAGCAGCAGCCCCTAAAGAAGAAAAAATTGATTTGAAAGAAGTTGAAAATATCCCAGCCAAAGTGGTTGAAAAAATGCCAGATGGAATGTTGCGTGTAACGGGTCAGCAGTTTTTAACAATACAAAAACGTCCTTACAAGGTCATCGCGACAGGATTAGTTCGTCCCGAAGATTTTGATGAGGTTGCGACAAGTACAGCGAAAATGTTTGAGCCGCAATTTGATGTCATTCACGTTAAGAAAAATACGACATCGACAGTGAAGTAAAGGGGAACGTTATGAAATGGATTTTAAGTACGTTATTGTTGTTATCATTTCAAGCGGAAGCAGCACGTTTAAAAGATATCGCTAGCATTCGTGGTGTTCGTGAAAATCAGTTAATTGGATATGGTTTAGTTGTGGGTCTTAAGGGTACAGGTGATACGCAGGCTGAATTTACAAGTAAATCCTTTGCGAGACTGATTGAAAAATTAG
>DALYIB010000235.1:0-3581 GCA_031970595.1 Pseudobdellovibrio sp. | reverse complement strand
GGTTATTACCGAAAGTCCCAGTGGTGTTGTGGACTTGTAATCATTCGCCTGACGTTGAACCATGGTTCCGCCAGGGAATTCATGGGGTTATTTCTGATTCAATAACCCCGGATTCAGGAAATCTTAAAAACTAAGACTGACCTGTTGTTGTTGTATTTTTTGAAGCTTGCTGAGTTTTATTTTGTCCCTCATTTAATTGCTGCTGAGAAACATCTTTGGCGTCGGCATCGATTTCGTTAAGACCTTGTTTGAAACCTTTGATGGCCTTACCTAACGACTGACCAAAAACTGGAAGCTTGTTTGATCCGAATAAAATCAAGATGATTAAACCAATAATAATAATTTGTGGTAAACTGATACCGTCCATAAAATCTCCCCTGTCAGTATCAGGTTAGTACTATTCAGTAGGGATTTCAACAATTTCTACGTTAGAATCTGATACGGTTTTCTCTGTAGGTTCTGTTGTTGATGATTCGGTTGTTAAATCAATAGCTTCGGTTTTGACTTGGATGGTCTTTTCCGGCAAAGCGCGAGCTCCGGAAGCTCTTTTTTGAGACGCTTTATTCGCAGAACCTCGCACTGCAGTTTCACCGGAGTTTTTATTTTGTGAAGACAATTTCTTCAGTTCTTGGTCGTAGTGACTTTTAAGCTCACCGAGTTTGGCCTGATATTCCTTGCGGATTTTTTCAATTTGAACTTGTTTGTTTTCAGTCACACAGTTTTTATAAGTTTCGGCCGCAATTTCTTTGGCTTGGTTACGGCACATCAATTCAATCGACGACTGAGCTTGAGCAGAAATAACAAATGATCCAAAAATAAGAGCCACGATCAATGAATAAGGCATAAAACCCCCAGTTCTATATACCAGGGATGTGTACAAAAAAGATGCCTACTAAGATTCGATATAGTTAGTTATGGGGATAGTTGTCCCCATAAAAATTACAGACTTGAACTACCTTTTGACGGCTTTAGGATCGATCGCGTCTTGGAGGCCATCACCTAAAAAGTTAAAGCTAACTACAACCAGAAAAATCAGAATACCTGGCAAAATAGCTAAAAACGGAGCTTGATAAATCAACTCTTGGGCGTTGAATAGCATATTGCCCCAGCTCGGTGTCGGTGGTTGAATTCCTAAACCTAAAAAGCTGAGTGCCGCTTCAAATAAAATCACATTACCGACGCCCAACGTGACTGAAACCAATAACGGAGCAATTACATTCGGAAACATATGACGTATAATAATTGTTGAATCTGTCGCGCCTAAAGTGCGAGCTGCCATAATAAATTCACGTTCACGCAGTGTTAAAACGCTGCCGCGAACTAAACGTGCCACTGTCATCCATGAAAATAAACACATGATGAAAACTAACTTTACGATCGATTCATTTCCGCCTTGTGCAATGGAATGCAGAAATGAAATTTTCTGTAAATCAATGGCCGCTACAACGACGAGGACCGGTAAAATAGGTAAGGCTAATAAGGAATCCGTGATACGCATTAAAACAGTATCAATCAAACCACCATAAAATCCAGCTAATGACCCAATGATTAATCCAATCAAGGCTGAAAACAAGGTCGCTAATACTCCCACACCCATTGAAACGCGGGCTCCGTAAACCAAGCGCATTAAAACATCGCGTCCCAATTCATCTGTTCCAAAGACATGAAAACTATCAAAGCTGCGCACCATTTTTGCTAAAGTTTCGCCGTTTTTATTTTGTAAAGACTGTGCAATTGAAATGGCTTTTGAAGGTTCTAAATTGACCCAGTCATACAAAGCATCTTCGGGGCGCACGGGCTGAACTAAATTACGTGATAAAAGTTCTGTTTGAATCTGGGCCGCATCGGTTGGATTGGTTTGAATAAATTTTTGAACGGCCGCTTCGCGAACGTCTTGGCCGGCTTTGATTTTTGAAAAAGGCGGTTTATAGCGATTAAAGACATTTTGTGTATTTGCATCAACACCAAAAGCCATTTCCAATAATGGAGCAAATAAGGCGATCGCAATAAAGAACACGATAATACAAGCGCCGACAACAGCGGCTTTGTTTTCTTTGAATTGGTTGAAAACCATTCGGGAAAAAGTTTGGGCTTTTTCCATTTCGGCGATGATATTTTTATTTTGAACTTCAGTCTGACTCATGGCTCACCCTTATTTATAAGAAATTCGTGGATCGGCAACACCATATAATAGATCGGCTACCAGATTCATAATTAACACCATTGCGATTGAAATAATAAAAGAAACCATGGCGACATTAAAGTCATTCCCGATGATCGACGTATAGATCAGACGACCCACACCCGGATAAGCGAACAATGTTTCAGTGATCAAAGCTCCTGAAAAAATAGAAGACAAGCTGATGGCGACAATTGTAATCAACGGGATTAAAGCATTTCTAAAGCCATGTCTCCAGATGACGATATTTTCTGTTAATCCTTTCGCACGTGCCGTACGAATAAAATCGTTTCTCATGGCTTCCAGCATCGATGAACGCGCAAAACGGGCAAAGAAACCAATGGATTGAAACGATAACGATAAAACGGGTAGGATTAAATATTTCGTTTTATCAAATAATTCATGAAAGAAATTGTCATAGACAATACCAGTTGTTTGATAACCACCGGCCGGTAATCCAAAACCCAACGTTTGTGGCAACCATACAGAGAAAATAATAATTAAAACGATTCCCAGCCAGAACGACGGCAGAGAAATCCCAGTGAAATTAAATAAATTAATAAAATAATCAAAACGGCTATTCGGTTTCAACGCACAGGCTATTCCCAGCGGGATGGCAATGGCTAATGAAAAAATAAGTGAAACCATCGAAAGAGTAAAAGTTGCTGATAAAGCAGGTCCTAACATTTCAGAAACAGGGATGCGGTAAGTTCTGGAATAACCCAAATCTCCCTGAGAGATTTGGGAAACCCAATTAATATAACGTTTGTAGGTCGGTTGATCCAATCCGTAAAATTCACGCAAACGAGCCACGTCGTCCGCTGTAATTTTTGGATTGGATGAAATCAACAGTTCCACTGGATCGCCGGGCATCAAAGCCATCAACCCAAAGCAAAGGTAAGATAAAATAACTAAAACAACACAAGTTTGTAGAAGTCTTCTAAGAATATATGTCGTCATGATTTTCTACCTTACCTTTTGTGAATTACTCAACAGTCCACTTTTCAACTTCGTTAGTTTCTGGAAACTGGTGACCAGTTAATCTGTAACCTTTCATCTGAGAAGGAATGACAGCTACATCCGAACGATAGTAAAGCGGCAATACAGGAACTTCGTCTGTATAAAGTTTTAAAAGCTCGTGGACGATTTCAACACGTTTTTCGTGTTTCATTTCAGTTTCTAAAGCCTCTGTTAATTTGTCGACTTTAGGATTTGACCAGCCCATTTGGTTTTGGCCCGAGTAACCATTTTTAGCAGATGGAATTTTTGAAGAGTGGAAAGTCCCTTTAGGGCTGCTTTCAGGTGATGAAACCCATGCAAATAACGCCATCGCATCGAATTTACGTTTTTTAGTTGTTTCACCAAAAAAGACGCGTGCAGGTTCGTTTTTAGCTTGAACTTC
>DALYIB010000234.1:0-3588 GCA_031970595.1 Pseudobdellovibrio sp. | reverse complement strand
CACCTGCGCAAGGTCAATTAGGTCAGTTCTATGTTGCTCGCTGCGGAATAATTCAATAATCTATGGCCACATGTTTGGTGGCCATACTTCTCATTATCAATTTGATCCTTACGCCCTATCAGTTGTTGCTGGTGGGGCTTCGGTTTTGGATCAACCGAAGTTGCACATTCACAATCCGCAGGAAGCAGATGCTTTTTTAAAAAGCTATGGATTTGATTTATCCAACCAAGAACACCAAGAACGCTTGTGGTATTTTCATCGTCGAGCTGTCGTTTTATTGACTGAAAAGCTTAAATTTTCTTTAGAAGAAATTCCCGAACAAATTCATCGTCCCGATAAACTGGTTGATTTACGCAATCTATTGATTTGGGCCTCGCAAACCAATGAAACGGATTTGCAGCGCTGGTCTTGTGCCTTGCTTCGCTGTCTGCACGTTTTTATTCACTCTGAATCTGATTTATTCAGTTTTTTTTCCGAAGAAATTCAAAAGCAAATTTTATTTCCTTTTGAAAATTGTGTCGTGCAAGAAGATCGCTTGTATCTGCGATCGTACAAAAAAGAAGGTCCTGGACAAGTTGAGCTGCACAAGTTTCAAACCAAGCCTTTTAAAACGTCCTCTAGCACGGTGATTAAACTGTTGGCCAAGCCGGATGCGGTTGCCATGAAAGTGTTTGATAAAGTCGGTGTTCGATTTATCACGAATTCGATCTTTGATTCTTTTCAAGTGATTCGCTTTTTAGTGGAAGAAAACCTGATCAGTTTTCCGCATATTATGCCGGATCAGTCTTCGAATAATATGTATCCCGTGACTGAATTTTTAAAAGTTTGTGAAAAGCTCGAAAAAAAACATGGGCCATTGCATAAAATAGAATCTGAAAAAATCGATCGGTTGTTGAAAAAACAATTGGAAATTTCGTCTTCCGGTTTTTTGAACATCTTTCGCAAAGAAAACCCATTTTCTTCGATTGATTTTAGATATATCAAATTTATCACTCGAAAATTGATTCGTATTTCACAAGGTCAAAATAAAGAATTCAGCTTTTTCTATCCTTTTGAAGTTCAAATTATGGACCGTTCGGCTTTTGATCAGATGCAAACCGGCGATTCTAAACACGAAGAATACAAAAATCGACAAGTCGAAGCCGCTCGAAAAAGGATTTTTGGTTAATATGAATTTCTTCATTTTTATTCGTTCTTTATTAGCCACGATTCTTTTTGTTATTTTGACAATGCTATTTAGCATACTCGGTTTTTTTGGAAATATTATTATCAATAAAAAAAAATTTGATGATTGGGTGATATCGACTTGGGCGCATTGGGCTTGTGTGATTCATGGTGTGGAAGTCAAAGTCTTTGGACAAGAGAAAATTCCAAACAAAGGCTGTTTGTTTTTGTTTAATCATTCCAGCTTTTTTGATGTTTTTGCGCTAGCAGCGACTTTTACAGATATTCGTTTCGGAGCCAAGAGTGAGCTTTTTCGTATTCCCTTATTTGGAATTGCAATGAGGCGAGCGGGGACATTACCGATTGCGCGTAACAACAGAGAAGAAGTCTTTAAAATATACAAAGATGCCGAAGTGCGCTTTGCCGCCGGAGAACGTTTTGCTCTTTCGCCAGAGGGCGGGCGCTTTTATGGATCAGACTTAGCTTCGTTTAAGTCAGGTCCCTTTATTTTTGCCATGTCTGCTCAAGTGCCTTTAGTGCCAGTGATTATCAAGGGGGCTTACGAGTGTTTGCCTAAAGGGGCTTTTATTGCCAACTTGGGTCAATGGAAGCGTCAAATTCAAATCGAAGTTTTAGATCCGATCGAAACCTCGGGGTATCAGCTGCAACAGCGTCATGATTTGCAAAAACTGACCTATGAAAAAATGAATCAAGCTTGGAAACAGCCCATCCATTAAATGTTAACTATTTTCCAATCCTGAGAGTAAACAGGGGTTTGAAGTTTAATTCTTTTTCGTCCGACGCCAATATCAATGTCGACTTCGATTTTAAATGGCTTGATAATTTTAATTTGGGTCATTTTCATTTTTTTAGGATCAACACCCATATTTTCTGACAGAGTGGTTGCGATTTTTTCAATTTGAAAAAATTGTTCAAAGGTTTTTCCACCATCCGTGCTGCGGAAAGATCCCGCGTAAATCAGAAAATCATTAAAATACAGGACTGGTCCGTTAAAATTTTTAAAAGCGGGTATTTCTTTCCAGTTTTCTCCGTCTTCGGTGATGTATAAACCTTGGCTGCTCGCAATCGCTTTGCGCGGATTCTTAGGATTAAACGACACGAATGCAATTTCTCTTTTTAAAAGTTCATCGATTCTAATTTTGCTTTCAGCGGAATCAGTGACTGATTTGGTTTTTTTCCAATAGACAAGACCGTGGCCATCCACGCGGCTTTTGATCCATTGATCTGTGTTGTTGTATTCAATTTTCAAAGATGTCCAAAGCGGAAGAATAGACGAATTATCAGTGACGATCGCTTTGTTCGCATCGGGATAAATACCTTCAATTTCAGACAGAGGAATTAAAAATTGATACAAAGTTTCGATATGATCGAACGTTCTGTTTTTGATATAAAACCATTGGCTTTTTTGAGTGATCGGGTTTTTGGCATAAACCGCTTTGGCAAAATCAAATTTTGTGATGCAATCGCTGATGTTAATAAAGCCCGTGACCGATCCGATTCGAGTTTGAATGAAACCATTTTTATAGCTGAGGGGTTTCAGTTTTGTTCCAGCGGGGATATTCAAAAGCGTGGCGCTGTTGATTTGGGCTTTTTGTCGAAGGACAGTTTTTTTTAAAACAAGAGCGAATCCCGTGTCGCGAAATTGGGTCGATTCAGATAAATCGCTAGCTGTTGTGACTTTGACCAAACTGGGGGAAATTTTTTGATTTTTATGCAGATAATAATATGAATCATGTTCAACAGTTTCAATTTGAGTTTTCGTCAGTTTTTCGAATGTAGTGTGTCCTGACGGAAACTGGCTGTTCGGGGATTTGTAAAAGGCCACTTCGTTGGCTTTTTGGGGCTTTAAAATAGAAAAGGCACTCGTCGGAGGGCTCTCCAGAGCAAAGGCAGTTGAAAAAAAGAGCAGCAACGGTATGACAAGTAGCATCTTTTTTAATTTTACAGAGGTAAAATCATGAATCAAGACCAGTTCTTTGGTATATAAAAAGTCTTTGATTCAATTTTAAAAAATAAATGTAAAAAGGATAACTTATGAACTTAAATTCAATTCAAAAAATAGGTGTTGTTGGTGCAGGTCAAATGGGGAACGGAATCGTTCAGGTGGCCGCAGGCAAGGGGTTTGACGTTGTCATGTTTGATATTAATTCCGGAGCTCTCGACAAAGGTCTGACGACAATTTCTTCAAGTTGTGACCGTTTAATTAAAAAAGGCACGATGACTGAAGATGCTAAAAAGACATTGCTTGCAAAAATCAAAGCAACAACGCAAATGACAGATCTGAAAGACTGTGACTTTGTTGTTGAAGCGGCGACAGAAAATATTGATTTAAAACTTAAAATTTTCAAAGAGTTAGATCAGATTGTTAAAAAAGAATCTATTGGAGCTTCGAACACGTCTTCG
>DALYIB010000233.1:0-3601 GCA_031970595.1 Pseudobdellovibrio sp. | reverse complement strand
AACCCAAACCACCAATGAATTAATCAGATTTTGCCCGGGACGTTCGGGCGTATTTATGACTTCAGCAAATACATTTTGTGTATGAGTAATATAGTAAATCGATAGTTGCGTTAAAGACAGCACTTGATGAGACTGCCAAAATTGATCTATCCAATCACTGTCTGAATTAAAATTCAAAGATTTTTGAAATGAATTTTTATAGGTATTGACCTGTTGTAAGCTCAGTTGAGTGATGCTTTGTTGATAGTTTTCACATCGGGCTCGGTCCATGAATATATAAAAAACAAAACCTATAATTAAAACCAATGTCGGTAAAATTTTAATAATCGCTTGTCGAAACTGATAGCGATATAAAATAATCACAGATAAGGCAAAAAATAAAAACAAGATAATGCTGGATCTGTTACCTATGCTTGCGCAGTAAAGTAAATACAAAAACAAAGCCAAATAATACAAAATGTCCACTAAACGACGACTGCGACGAATCCATTCGTAGGTAAAGACAAAAAACAAAGAACTTCCCAGGTGACCTAACACGCTCCAAATCGAAGAAACTTGCCCACCCCGGCTGGCACCATGACGAATCCATTCCAGCTTGGCCTTACAAATACCACCGGCATAATCTAAATTCATGACATAGACTTTGTCATAAAAATGAAAAACGATACTGATCACATAAATTACAAACAAGAACCACCAAATGCGACTCGTAAAGCTCGGCCAATCTGAGGCTGTGGATAAGGTTTTTTCATATTTCTGAGCGTTTTGAAGCCGCTGATTGAAAAACCAATAAGATAAATTAGCCATCATTAAAAAAACAAAAGAGTATAAATGCGCCCAATTATTTGCACCTAAATTCACACTCCCCGTGATAATAATCAGAAAAAAATAGATAGCCCATGACCAATTCAGTATGCAGATTTGAGGATGTTTTTTAAATAGGTTCATAGGCCTTCATAATAATAGAGTTTGAATATATTTCATTCCTCTATTAAAATCAAAAGATGAATTTAAGTCAGCCGCCGATCTCGGCCATCGCTTTAATAAAAACACCCTTTATTTTTATTCTCTCTTTTTTAAAAAATGGGGCACGGCAGACTTACTATGCAATTTCACGCGCTTATGTTTTTGCTCGAACGGGCAGTTCATCATGGATGATCCCTTGGAAAAACGTCACTTTTGTAGGCGATTTAAAAAATATGAAAGTCGGAACAAACACTCATTTTGATCAAGACGTTGTGATCACTTGTAAAAATCAATCTCAATTGAATATTGAAGACGGTGTTAAAGTTGGAAGTCGATGCTCTATCTCTGCTAATTTATTCAGCAAGCTGGTGATTCAGAAAAACACTTCGTTCCATTCGGATTGTTCTCTGGTTGGCGACATTCAAATTGGTCGATCTTGTTTATTTGCGCGAAATATTTTTGTCAGCTCTTTTGATCACCAATTTCAACAAGAACCGGCACTCAGTATCAAAGAACAGGACAAAAAATATCCACCCACCTCTCGTCCAGTTGTCATTGATGACGACTGCTGGATTGGCTGGGGTGTGGCTATCCGGTCTGGTATCCACATCGGAAAAGGTGTTGTAGTCGGTGCGAACTCAGTTGTGACAAAAAATTTAAAATCTTACGGTATTTATGGTGGTATCCCGGCTAAAGAAATTGGCATTCGTTTAGATTTTTCGCCACCACAACACCTGAAAGCAATCCATCCAGAGCACCACCCTTATTTTTACAGTCAACTGTCTTTAAAAAATCAAAGTTTTGTAACTGATTCCCAAAAGTGGACCATCAGTTCCCCAATCTTAAAACCAGGTTCGATCGAAATGAAAGCCGTTCCCAGTTTAAAACCATCCATCACACTCGAAGCAGCCCATCGCCCAATTCAAGGTCATTGGAAAAATGAAGAAACTATTTCTTTTACGATAAATACTGATGATCTAGATCATATAAACGGGACAGATTCTTACGTAAATTTAAACTTTCAATCAGAACAACAGATTCAAATCAAAGAGGTTATTTTCCCATGTTAGCAAAAGTCATCAAAGTTCTTAAGTCTGACAACGCCCTTCAAAGAACAGTTTTATTTATCAACAAAACTGATTATTTACGTGATGCCTTTAAGGTCTTGCAAAATGTCACTCATCCTAAAATGTACTTAAAAAGAAATTCAGGATTTAAAGAAAATATAGAAAATGAGTTCAAATCCTATGCAGAAAAATTGAACGAACAAGGTTACTTGGATGTGAGTCACTTGCTGGATCCTTCTGCCCTAAAAAATTTAGATCAATACGGAACAGAACGATTACAAACTCAAAATCAGATCACAACTGACACGCAGGATTACGGAAAGAAAATCTGGTTACGCCTGAGTGATCTGGATAAAAAACTGACATCTTCGCATCCTTTGATTCAAATTTCGACACAAGAAAAGATATTAAAAATCTTAGCGGCTTACTTTAAAAAACCTGCTTTTTTAGACTATGTTCTGATGACACTGTCTTCCAATGACGAAGGCACCGAAAAACTGACACAGTCTCAGTTGTGGCATTTTGATCGCGATGATCATCGTGTTGTAAAGCTTTTTGTGTATTTGACAGATGTGGATCAGGTTGAAAAAGGACCTTTTACATTATTTTCAAAACCCAACTCACAAACATTTCCGTACAATGGAATTAACCGCTATTGGACAGATGAAGAGATTTACAGCAAACTACCTGTCTCTGAGCTGATCCAAATGAAAGCGCCTAAATTGTCGGCGTTTTTAGTATGTACTGATCAATGTTTACACATGGGATCTCGTTTAAAAAAGGGTTATCATCGCTTGATGACCACATCGACATATATCACCCTTCCGGCGTCGCACCCATGGGCGGGTTCACGAGTTTATGAAATTGACTCAAAAATATCGGAAATACAGCGTTTAGCGTTACAGAAAATTTGATTTTTCCGCCGAATTGATTTTTAATCGTTTGGTTGCTAGAACTGAGGACTTTACAGAGGTAATAATGCTCAACGGAAAAAAAATTTTAGTCACTGGTGGTACTGGATCATTTGGTAAAAAATTTATCGAGGTCGTACTTAAAAAATATCCTGATATCAAACGTTTAGTTGTTTTTTCTCGTGATGAGCTTAAACAATATGAAATGTCTTTACTATACCCTCAGTCCAAATACCCCCAACTTCGTTTCTTTATCGGCGATGTTCGAGATGGCGAACGATTAAAGCGCGCCTGTGAAAATATCGATATTATCGTACACGCAGCTGCTTTAAAACAAGTCCCTGCCGCTGAATACAACCCTGTTGAATGTATTCGTACCAATGTTCTGGGTGCCGAAAATGTTGTGAACGCGGCCCTTGATAACAAAGTTCAAACAGTTGTGGCTCTTTCAACAGATAAAGCCGCTGCACCGATCAATTTGTATGGTGCTACTAAACTTTGTTCCGATAAATTATTTATTGCGGCCAATAATATTCGTGGCGAACGTCCTTTGAAATTTTCTGTCGTTCGTTATGGAAACGTTTTAGGATCACGTGGGTCTGTAGTTCCTTTCTTCTTGGAACAAAAATCAAAAGGTGTTTTGCCGATCACGCACGA
>DALYIB010000232.1:0-3679 GCA_031970595.1 Pseudobdellovibrio sp. | reverse complement strand
ATTTACTAAAATAGTAGGTGCTAATATAGCCCATAAATCAAAAATATTTTTTAACAAAAACTTAACAATTTAAACATAAAACAAAACCCACAATTTTGTTGTGGGTTTAAATTGAAATTTAAAATTGTTCGTTATTTTTTGGAAAAAATTATTTTTGTGGTTCAGGCATGCGATCGATTTTTTCGCGTTTTGAATTCACGAAATTTCGCATGGCTTTGTCCAACTGCATATTGAAATCGAAATCACCGGTAATGTTGGCGTTTTTGCGTAATTTGCGCATGAATTCGGAATATTCTTCGTCACTGGTGAATACCATCGGTGGGTATGGTGGCTGCTTGTTCATCGGACCCACATTAAATCTGAGGCCCGAAGCCGCATGACAACCCAAACACGAACCATTGATATTATCAACCGGTCCATTTAAACGCGTCGCCGTTCTGTCCAATTCTGGTGGCAATTCAGATCCCAATGGAATTTTTGTTTTCGGTGGAAAATGATTATTATGGGCACCATCGAAAATGTGCGTATCACCCGCATTCAAACCATACTGCAATCCGACTGGACGCATATGGCGAAGGGCTTCTGGAATATCCATATCATTTAATAATTCATTTTTGTAATTCGGATCAAAATAATAAGTCGTCATGATCCAGTTTTTCACATTACTTTTCGTACCTAAAATTCGTGAATCCCTAAGGCCAATATCCATTTGGACGTGGGCGACATTCATCAACTGACGAATACTTTCATCCTTGGCTGTTTTGCCATCATCCTGACGACCATGACTGACGTGAGCTGTCCAATTATAGGCTTTTAATTGCCCGTCTTCGGATGTCCACTGACCCTTCATACGATTTTCCCAATCCGGCATCGTATTAAATAATAATTTAAATGTAACACTACCGTTCCCCGATGAAAAATTGGGGCTTTGAGTTTTAATCTGTGGAATCATTGAACCTTTTTCTTTGAAAAATTCATGATACTGTTTACAAACTGGTTCGTTAAAAAATGCCACACCCCAAGTCACTGCATCCTCGGTCATTTCAACGTCTTTTGGAACTGTATAGACATGCGTTGTACGAATTGGAAATTCTTTAGTTAAACCATGAATTGCCTCGCGACCTTTCTCAGTCACATTCAACCAAGGCGTTTGACACCAAGTCCGTAGTGAATTTTTTCGGAAATGGGAATCATGATCCTTTTTCCCCACCGTCGTATCCGAATCGAACCAACCCGCATAGACATA
Source organism: Pseudobdellovibrio sp. (assembly GCA_031970595.1). Classification (GTDB taxonomy): domain Bacteria; phylum Bdellovibrionota; class Bdellovibrionia; order Bdellovibrionales; family Bdellovibrionaceae; genus Pseudobdellovibrio. The sequence goes on along the minus strand of DALYIB010000232.1, from coordinate 2,433 downwards.
TTTTTGTAAAATTTTTGCCAATTTTTCTGCGTCTTGAATATTTTTAACGTCTAATTTTTCATCCAACCAAGGCGTTTGCGAAACATTTTGGCGAGCTCGCTTTAAGGCTTTTTGTTGCACGACTTGTGGTTTTTCCACAAAATCATATAACGGTTTAAATGTTGGTAATTTTCTGTTTTGCACTTCAGCTATGTCGTCGGCACACATAATTGGCTGGATCACTTTGTCGCCTTTTTTGGAATAAGCTGCTGGCTGAACTGTATCTAAAACAACAAATCCATTATCGAAAGTATCTTCGGGATAATTTTTTGTTTGGCATTTTTGAACATCGGCTGATGCTTGATTAGGAACACGTTGCTGCGAACCCTGCGGCGTTACGCAACCTGAATTGATTGCAGACAATAAACCCACCATCCAAAACCATTTTGATCCAGACATACACTGACCCCTTTAAACGAATAATTATATTGTACTAGATTTAAAAGGGTCTGAAAGTCTAGTTTGAATCAAAGCTAGACTAAGAATTGAAAGACATCAAATCAATACACAAATCCATACATCAACGAAATGGCCAATGGATCATTCAGTTGAATATTGGATTCATAGGACAGTTGCAGATCCCAGTTTTTTGCAAAGTTATAATTAAAATTTATTTTATTAAACCACAAATCCGACCGCTTGTTCATCAGTAAATATTTTGATGAAACAGAAATAGCTAGGTCATCAGTCATATAAGCCAAAGCTAAAACTTCAGGGCCTGCTCCGGTGTATTGCTGATCATCGATCATCCATTCACGGCCTGTCATAAAGGCCGCGACTCGCAGTCGCTGTCCTTTGAATAAGTCGGCACTGGCTCCACCAGAACCTTCAAGAATATAATCCCAGTTATTATAAATTTCCACCAAGGCTTTCCATGAAAAATGATTTTGCAATTCATTCGATGGATTTAAATTGATTAGGTTCAACAAAGTGACATGCGAAAATTGCGTGGCCTCGGTTTTTCGATCCACATAATGATCAATGGCGATACTGGCTAATTCAGTGTGGCTCATGGGAACTGTGCCAAAATCATTTTGAATCAGTTCATGCATCGCAGATCTGAATTTAAATTGATATTTTTCATCATGGTTTTTTTGATTATTGATGTAACTGATTTTAACTGCTGACGAATCATGACTGTCGTGTGGTGGCTGTGGTTTTTGAACCGGCTTATTATCAGGAATAACTCCTAACATCGCACGTTCGACAGATAAATTGTATATTTGCGGATCAAAATCATTTCCAGTTTTAAACGCTTGGACAGCGTAATATTTTTGCCCAGCTTCCAGAATTTCGGCTTTTTGCTGTGGGCTGAATCCGACAGGAATTGATTCCGGCTTTTGATTTTCAATAATTTTTTTAAGTTCAGATCGCTGTTCACTATTTAATTGCAAGTAGCTTTCCATATAGTCATTTTTCAATGATTTTTTATATCTTATGTCCGAAATCCAATTCGTGTCGCGCAAAACTTTTTTCACAGTGTCTATTGGAATCACAAAAGCACCAAATGAATCCGAAATATCCATATCGGGACGAACAACTTCCAAAGTTTTTAATATTTGATAACTGCAATTTTCATCAAAAAAATAATAAGGCGCTCGCGCTCTTTCCATTTCAAGTAAATGGCTGATTAAAAAATCGACTTCGTCAGGCGTAAAATTCAAATGGTATTCCCAAATATCACGACCATCGACATTCAAATATTCGCGGATTTTTTGATGAAAGGGCATCATCGCAAATCGTCCAGGATAAACTCCGACTAATCCTTTAACGGCGTATAATAATCCTTCGCTAGCGTCTGTTTGCGCCGAATAATCCACGCCATAGTCGATCAGATCTTTGTTTTTAGCATTATTGGGATTAATCACCTTTAAAAAAGTATGGCCAAAACTGGATGAAGCATTTCCTAAATCAGAGGCTGCAAAAATAATCGCCACTGATTGGGCATTCAGATTTTTTTTCCATTGCTGTCTGTTTTCACAAGGTAAAATATCCTGAGGATCCAAATTCAATTTTTTTTGTAACCAAGTTGATCGGGCTAAATAATAACACTGCGGATGCATTCCCAGCTGTTCCGTTGTCATTTTAGCATCCGAGTACAAAGATTCGATGGTCGTCAGTAATTCTTTTTCGGGGCTGTTCGCCCCTTCGGAATCCAGAAATAAACCTTGTTTAAAAGGTGAAGAAATTTGTCCCAACAAATTTGTTTGATAATGACCCAGCTTGATCCACTGCGGATCTTGCCACAATTTTTGGTCTTTGGCCTGTTGAATATATTGATCTGTCCTAGAAATAGAAAAGCCCCACGAATGTGAGGCTTTTATTAAAATAAATATCAGAAATATGAATTTTAAATTATGAACCGTGGCATGCATCTGCAATAGAAGCAGACTT
>DALYIB010000231.1:0-3690 GCA_031970595.1 Pseudobdellovibrio sp. | reverse complement strand
TGCGAGTCGTAAAATATCTCACACCCATTCTGTAATAAAAATTCTCGCATTTTGGGAATAACTCGGCGAATCTTATCACTTCCGACATGGGGATTGGATAGCCATTGGATTTCTTCGGGAGCTCCAAATTGAACTAAACGATTCAGAACATAGGGGATATGCGGAGACTTAATTCTTGTAATCAGTTTTCCATCTGAATAAAGACCCGCACCACCTTCGCCGTAGCAGACATTGTTTTTACGATCTAATTCGCCATAGCGCCAAAACCGATTGATCCCTTTGATACGTTCTGCTGATTGTGATCCGCGCTCAAATAAAAGACACGGAATGCCTTGTTCTACTAAACGAAGTGCGGCAAATAAACCCGCCGGTCCTGTGCCAATAATGAGAGGTTTTTTATTTTTTTGTGAATTAAATTGATGCCTTGGTAGTTCAAACTTTTCGATATTAAGAATTTCATTTTGACCTGCGACTTCAACAGTATAAACAAAATGGGGAGAGTGTTTTTGTCTGGCATCAACAGATTGTCTAAGGATACGATAAGATGACATTTGTGGCTCAAGCCAAGCCAGATGCTCTTGTAAATCTTGATCAATAGAAAGTTTTAAATCTTTAATAATCTTAGACATTTCTGCAATTATATAGCAGAATACCGCCATGTCTTCAATTACACGTTTTATTCCAAAGAATCATATTAGCTATTTCATGGGAATTCTTACACACTTGCCGTTACCAAGATTGATTTGGACGCCAATTATTAAGCTTTTTGCTCAGGCCTATCATATCAATTTAGAAGAAGCTGAAAAGCCTATCGAAGAATATACTTCTTTAGGGGATTTTTTCGTTCGTCGTTTAAAACCTGGAGTTCGGCCTTTAGGAACAACTTGGAATACGCATCCCGCAGATTCAGTGATCACACAAGCAGCGGTTATTCAGGGCGGTCGCCTGATTCAAGCTAAAAACAAGACTTACCATGTGAATGATCTTTTAGCGGACCCTCAGGGATTATCCAAGTATGAAGAGGGTGTCTTTTTAACATATTACTTGTGTCCGACGGATTATCACCGGGTTCATTCTCCAGTGACCGGAGTAATTCAGAAAATCACACACATTCCTGGTCAATTGTGGCCAGTCAATGCGTGGTCGACGGAAAATATTCCCGAATTGTTTTCTGTTAACGAGCGTGTCTGTGTAGAAATTAAAACAGATCGTGGTTTAGTCAATGTGGTGTTTGTTGGGGCTACTAACGTGGGGCAAATTCAGCTTTTTGTAGATTCTGAAATTCATGGCAATCAGCTGGTTCTTTCGAAAAATTTAGTCAAAGACAGTTTGAATATTCCGATCGAAAAGGGCCAGGAGCTAGGGCAGTTTCGAATGGGTTCGACAGTGGTCATGCTGTATCAAAAAGGCCAAGTGCAGGGTGCTGAAGCCCTTCGTGGTCGAGCTGTTCGTGTGAATTCAAGTTTTTAATGACCTAGTGGATGCATAGTTTTAGTATTTAAGTATGCCATTTAATCAGCTTGTTCAAAACTTAGAGTCTCCCTTAGGTCAGTTTTTTACATCTTCCCCGGTGTTAACATGTTCATCAAATAGCAAAATCAAAGACGTTATCGATCTGATGAATAAAAATTTAGTTGGATCCATCGTTATTACTGAAAACAAAAAACCAATTGGTATTTTTACGGAACGCGATGTTTTGAAAAAAGTGGTGGGTTCGACGATCATAGATATTGCGACGACACCTATAGAACATTTAATGACGAAGAACCCTGTCTGTGTCACGTTGAGCACGCCTTTTACGAAAATAATGGCAGCGATGCGTTTGGGTAAATTCAGACATCTGATTATCGTCGACGAACAAGGTCATTTGTCCGGTATTATTTCAATCAAGGATGTTCTGAGTCGTGTTATCGACGTCGTGAATGATTTAAAGTAATTATTCGGCCGGATAAATACACTCTGTCGATGTCGTTTCTGATATATTTACATTTTTTAATTCTGGGAAAATATTTTTTATTTTGTCATAGAGCCAAACAGCTAAATTTTCAGAAGTCGGGTTTTCCAGGCCAGCGACTTCATTCAGTACTTTGTGGTCTAATTGGTCCAAGAGGGGTTTTACTTTAGTTGTAATCAAGTGATAGTCAATAACCCAGCCGATTTGTGGATCGGCAGCGCCGATATATGACAAAGTTATTTTAAAACTGTGACCATGCATGCGCGAACAGGGGTGGTTAGATGGGAGTTTTGGCAAAAAACGTGCGGATTCAATATGAAAGTGCTGCTTCAGTTCAAATTTCATGTTAACATTCCTCTATGTTTAAAAGTCATACCACACTCCATTTAGCGAAACAAAATTTTAAATTTTCATCGGCGCATTTTTTGATTTTTGACGAAAAATCTGCCGAAATGTTGCACGGGCACAATTATCAAGTCAAAGTCGATTTATTAGGTCCTTCTTCAGAAGCCTACGAAGATAAAGGCTATTTTGTCGATTTTGCTATTATTAAAAAAATCATCAAAGAACATTGTGACCGTTGGGATGAGCATGTTTTACTACCCGAGAAACATCCTGATATGAAATATCAAATTTCAGCTTCGGGTCAAAATTATGAAATTCATTTCAGAGACAGATTTTATTCATTACCCATCAAAGAGACAATCTGGTTGCCAATTACAAATACCAGTGTTGAAAATTTATCTCTTTTAATGGCGCGCAATTTGTACCAAGATTTTCGCGAACACAAAGTTGTTCGTGTGCGCGTCTCAATCGAAGAAACGCGCGGCCAGAGCGCCAGTTCGGCTTACGGCGAAGCGACTTGACCAGTTGATACTTCGGACGGGGTTAGTTCGCGTTTAATTCGGTAATTCCAAAAACAAATTCGGCCAGGATCGTCGACCCATGAGTCCAATCTGTCTTCGACAGCTTGCGGGAATCCGTTACAGGACGTGCTGGCCAAGTCAGAAATATTTGTGACCTCTGAAACGGACCAGGACCAATAAGATTTGGTCAGAGATCGGAGGTTTCTGTTGATCGATTGATGTCCAAGTTTTATTTTTCCAAATAATATTTTTTCCAATTGAGGATTGCTGATCTGATCGCGTGCTTTTTGAATCAGCGAGCCTTCTTTGATAGATACAATAAAAGAATCGCCTTTGTTATCGCGTGGTGCGACTTCAAAAAAGACACCTTCGGTGGCGGGGATCCCTTGTTGGGGATTGATGATCATAGGTAATTGAAAAGAATTCGACTTTACGGAATAGCCCATCCATTTTGATTCACCACTGATTTGAATATACTTTGCATTTTTAACAGCGGCCTCTTCAGCGGGTGTATTAAAAAGTCCTTGTTCTTGGGGTTTCAATTTCTGCTGTGTTTTATAAATAGGCTTAAAAAACGAGTCTAAATATTCAATAGATAATGTATTTTCTGAATTTGTTAGATTTTTTAAATAGAAAGTCTGTGAGGTCGCCTTAAATATTTGGACTCCGCCTTCGTTTTCGGTGGCTATTGCCGAGAATTCTTTGCACATCAGCTGCGCCTTGATTTTTTGATTAGGACCTTGGGGGAAATAGATCAGCGAGTTTCTTTCAACGGCGCTGAGCGATTCGAGCTGAAGGGTCATTTGCCCCTGAGCCGGAATTGAAAACTCTGTTTCGGCAGACAGAGTTGGGTTGAATTTTTGAACCCAA
>DALYIB010000230.1:0-3692 GCA_031970595.1 Pseudobdellovibrio sp. | reverse complement strand
AAGAAATTCCGTTGATTTAAATTCACTTCTTCGACCTGTTCTAAAATTTGCATCTTACGGCCCATTTTTTGACCGACATAGATCAATGCTCGAACGTCTTTGGGAAAGCAAGATCCACCATACCCAACGCCAGCGTAAATGAAATGTGGACCAATACGGTGGTCTGATCCAATACCCCGTCGAACATTTTCAATGTCCGCACCGGTCAATTCACATAACTGAGAAAATTCATTCATCAAAGAAATTTTAGCGGCTAAGGTCGCATTGGCTGCATATTTAGTCATTTCCGAAGAAGCGGGATCCATCACCAAAATCGGAGCTCCATTTTTAAGAAAGGGCTCGTATAAACGCTTCATCACTTGAGCCGCTTTATCCGTCTGCAGACCAACGACAACACGGTTGGGATTAAACGCATCTTCGATAGCACAGCCTTCACGCAAAAATTCTGGATTAGATACTAAATCAAAATCCATTTTTTTATTCAGCTGCGCTAGTTTATTTCAAATAATCTGATGAACTTGCTGATAAGTCCCTACTGGTACTGTGGATTTCGTAACGATGACTTTATAGCCGTTCATATGCTCAGCAATTGTTTCGGCGACAGCGTAAACATACTTCATATCTGCTGAACCATCATCTGCAGAAGGGGTTCCTACGGCGATAAAAAGAACGTCTGATTTTTCAATAGAACCTTTGAGATCCGTGGTAAAACACACGCGTTCCGACTGAATATTCGAAGTAATCAGATCATCTAACCCAGGTTCATATATTGGCGATTCGCCTTTTTTCAATTTTTCGATCTTGTTTTGATCAATATCGGCGCAGATAACCTCGTTCCCCATTTCTGCGAAACAAATCCCCGTAACCAGCCCCACATAGCCCGTTCCAAAAACTGAAATTTTCATATAAAAATACCCTCAAAATGTTCGAAAAGATATTATTCTTTCTAGCTGAAATGACAAGACAAAACTGAAAAGAATTTATAAAAAAGATTGCCAGAATGAACGCTCATCTGCTCAAATAATTACATTCAGAAATGCTAATAGTTGTAAGAACAACAAGAAAGTATAGATAATACCATGAACGAATTAAAAACATCCCCTCACCCAACTTCTTCAACAGTGATAGTGACTGGAGCTGGAGGATTTTTAGGATCTCATCTTTGCGAAAGATTTCTACAACAAAATTACTGCGTCATCGGCATCGATAATTTTTGTACGGGGCTCAGATCTAACAAAACCGATTTGGAACAAAAATATCCTCAGAATTTGATCTTCCTAGAATCTGATATCACATTGGGCTTTGCTCCGATAAAAAATCAAATCCCTGCAGATTGGCTCAAAAATTTGAAATTTATCTTTCATTTCGCCTCACCCGCTTCTCCGCCTCATTATCAAAAACTGGGACTTGAAACACTTTGGGTCAACACCATGGGATTATCTCATTGCCTCAGTTTTGCCGACCAAAACAACGCCCGCGTCGTCTTTGCTTCAACCAGCGAAGTTTATGGTGATCCGGCTATTTCCCCCCAACCAGAAACCTATTGGGGAAACGTCAACAGTTTCGGCGAACGCAGCTGCTATGACGAAGCGAAACGCTTTGGCGAAGCCTTGATATTTACTCACAACAAGAAACACCAAACCAAGCATGGACTCGTGCGTATTTTTAATACTTACGGCCCCAGAATGAATCCAAATGATGGTCGCGTGGTCATCAATTTCATTTTACAAGCCCTTAAAAATCAAGACATCACTATTTATGGTGATGGTAAACAAACACGCAGTTTTTGTTATGTGGATGATCTGATTCGTGGAATTCAGCTTTATGCGGAATCTATGCAAACAACACCGATTAACTTAGGTAACGACAAAGAATTTAATATGCTGGAACTGGCGCAAATGGTGCTTGAACAATTGCAAACAACTTCACGAATTATCTATCAGCCTTTACCTGCCGATGATCCAAAACAGCGTCGTCCAGACCTCACCTTGGCTCGAAAGCACTTAGGCTACCAACCGTCGATTCCTTTAAAAGACGGCGTCATTAAGACAGCTCAATGGCTCAAGGAGATTCAGTGAGATCCATCCTGAATCGACTCCTCTTACCACTGATTTCGATCGTTTTAGTTTTAATTCCTATGGTTTGGTCTCGCCAAATCAATGGCAATTATTACAACGCAAAATTATTTTTAGTTTACGCGATTTCAGGATTTTGTTGTTATTTTTTGGCAACTCTTCCAAATAAAATTCAATGGCCCGACTTTAAAAAAAATCGGTTATTTTTTGGCATAATCAGTTTTATTTTAGCTTTTAATCTGATCCAGCCTGTTTTTTTAGGCCACTGGGGATTTATTTTATATTCATTTAAAATGCTGGCTTTGATCGCTTTGGTTTTATTTTTTATTAACGCGGATTGGGATTTATTCTATAAAACGACCACTTTTGATTTGATTTTTACATGCGTGATTACATTTATCATTTTTGTCACCTTAAACGATGTCTACGATGTTCGTTTTATCAAAGGAATTGACGAATCCTGGCATATTCTTGGAACGTTCGGCAACATCAATATGCTGGCCGAATTTTTCTTACTTTCGTTGCCTTTGATGTATTTCTGGCTGAATCATCCGACAAAAATTCCTTATTGGCTCAAATGGATTTTATTTGTTTTTTGGATCTTCCTGATTGTCTTTTCTCGCAGCCGATCAGCGTGGATGAGTTTAGGCCTGTGGACTGTTTTTCTAGTTTGGCAAAAAATTAAAATCAAAGAAGTCGCCGCCATTTTAATCGGCATCGGTTTATATTTTTCGATGCAATTGATCCCGACCACTCAAAGCAATGTCACTCAAGCTAAAAGTAATTCTTTTGCCGAAAGACTTTCCCTTTACAAAGCAACCACTGAGTTGATCCTCGATAACCCCTTGGGAGTTGGTTCTGGCGCGTTTGCCAGTGAAATTATTCCTTACCGAATTAAACAAGCCTTTCCAGCACCTGAATACGAATTTGCGGATCAGCCCCACTCAGAAATATTGAAATGGTTTGCTCAATATGGTTGGCTGGGCGGACTGCTGTGTTTGACCGCTTTGGCCCTGATTATTAAGGATCTTTGGCAGTTAAAAAATAATATGCTGTTGGGTGCCTTCGTAGTCATGATTCCTCAAATGAGTTTTCAATTTCCGTTTGAAAATCCCGGAACCATTTTAATGTTGGCCTTTTATTTGGGGATCTGGCTCCATTTAAAAAAACAATGGTCACCTGAACCTCTGTCACTTACAACACGCTGGGGTTTAGTGATATTAGGGACTGTGATGATTGTGCAAGCCGGTTTATTTATAACATCTATTTTTGTGGAATCTCAGCTAAAAACTCGATTGGATCTGACTTCGACGATGTGTGATTGGTATCCAGTCAATATACGTAACTGCAACAGCAGTACTATTTCCTATTCTGAAAAAGGACAATCCACCGAAGCTCGGCAAACATTATTATACTACAAAGACTTTGCTTACTTTTCGTCTGATTTTCAGAGGGTCTATGCTTTCGCGTATCAGTTTTCAAATGACAAACGTCCTTTGTGTGAAATGATTCGAATTTACAATGTGATTTATCCCCACCAAAAAAATTTCAACCAACAAGTAATGAATGTTTGTACGGGAATACCTTCGCCTATTCAGTATTTTAATCCTTCTCAAT
>DALYIB010000229.1:0-3699 GCA_031970595.1 Pseudobdellovibrio sp. | reverse complement strand
GTATTCAATAGAGGACGGTTATAATTATGTCAGTAGTTAAAAACGATTCTAAATCAAGTCAGTGGTATTTACCGGGAATTTTAACTGGTTTGGGAATTACATTTAAGCATTTAGTTAAAAATATTTTTAACAAAAAAGAAATGCTGACATTGAATTACCCAGAAGAAAAACATGAATATTCTCCGCGTTTTAAGGGAAATCATATTTTGACAGTTAAAAAAGACGGATCACTTCGTTGTACAGCTTGTATGTTGTGCGCGACGAATTGTCCTGCGGAATGTATTACCATTCATGCCAGCGAACATTCAGACCCATCTGTTGAAAAATTTCCAATCAGTTATGAAATTGATATGCTTCGCTGTGTATTTTGCGGCTTTTGTGAAGAAGCCTGCCCGGTCGATGCGATTCGTTTAGGACCTGAGTGGCAAACTCCAGGAGTGAATGGTGCAAATTTTCATTACGACATCAAACACTTGGCGTATCGTCCGCAATTAAAAGGCGGAGTACAGTCGATCGTTGACGATAACGAACGTCATAAGTCAGGTATTTAGTTACTAAATTGTTACAGATTATCCTTGGGCAGATTGATTCAGCTGCTCAAGGATTTCAAAGAGCTCTTGAATCTTTTTCTTTTGATCTTTTTTTAATTTCTGAAAAGCCTGTTTATAAATTTTTTTATTTTTATCATAAGAACCGGCTAACATCTGAGCCGCACTGCGCGCGTTGTCTTGGGTATCGACTAGAATCCAAGTTTCCAAAGCTGAAACGACCAAAGACAAATCATTTGAATTCAATTTTTCAATTTCCGAAAATTTCTGTAAATCTGAAAAGGCCGATTTGAATTCTGTTTTAATATTTTGTGAATTGTATTTACCAAATGTAATCTGTGATGCCGCATTGGCGGACAGACTAAAGATAAATAAAACGGTTAATATTATTGAACGAATCATCATGTTACAGCTCCGGTTTGATCATTACGCCGATCAAGCGGTACTTATGGCCCGTAGCTCCATCTAAGATAGAATTTTCGCTTTTGTAATCACTGGCAAATCTGTAGCCCTTGGTTTTTTTTCCATCGCCCAGTTTAACTTCGATATGGCCGCAGCCTTCGCCCATGATATTTTTAGTTTTTTTGTCGCAAGCAAGGGCGCTTTCATAAACTAAAACAGCTCCTTTAGGTGCATTGTCCGGAGTCAGTTTCAAATTATAAGGTGGGTTCAGTAAGTTCACAAATCCCATAGTCGACAATGTCGTTGCCGCATCGCGAGCGTATTTGTCCGAGTATCTGGAGTTATCGATCAACTTTCCTTTAGCTAAAATTAATTTTGTTCCGCGATAGCATTTCCCGCCACCTTTTAAACGACCGATACTGACAGAGGCCCACTTAACGGCTTTTTCAACTTGATCGCTGTTTTCGTATTTTTGAATCATTTCTTCGTAGTTTCCAGAAACAGCAGGGGCGGAGTCCTTCACAGCGTCGGCTTGTTGTTCCAGAGCTGCTAATAATTTCTGACTGGTGCTGACGGCTGTTTGTGACCCCATGGCTGAAGTGCTGCAACCGACGCACGTCTCGGGAATTCCGGCTTCCGTCGCAGAATTGGAATCTATTTCAACAGGCTTCATCGATGTTGTGCGTGCCGGTTGATAGACATAAACTTCGTCGCCGGCCATTAATTTATCAGAACTGCCATAGCCGGGATTAATGACTTTGATTTTGATAGCTGTGGCACCACTGTTCAAAGTTTTTTTCGAAAGAACTTCGACTTCAGAGCCTTCTGAGATTTGGCCGACGATATTCGAAGAAGTTATAAAATTTTTATCGTCATTACGAAAATTATAGGTTTTTTTCAGGACGTGAGTCTGCGCAAAAGCAGTTAGTGCTATCCAATAAGATAAAAAAAAGACCGTAGTTGGCTTTATTCCCACGGTCTAGTTATCGGCATATTTAAATCAAACTTAAGTCGAGTGGATTAAAGATCCAAACCAATAAACAATTTCATGTAATAACCACTGAGATCGATCGTTTTATTCGTGTTTCCAAATGAGTCAGTAGCGTCTTTTAATTTGGCTTGTGAAATACCTGCTTCCGCGCCGACTTTGAGTGGGATGATGATCAACGGTTTAACGCCCACTTCAAGTCCCAAAGTCATCGATTCACCTGTATTGGAAGTATAGTCCATCAGCGAATTCGAGTTTTGAGTCATTTTAATTCCACCAGAGTGGTTGATCCCGTAGGAAAAAATCGGTCCGATATGTAAAATTGTATCAATCAAACGGTAATTAACCAAAACGGCTGTTCTGTTGAACTGAGCTTCTGCGGTCATGTCCGAAGTTGTTCCGCTGAGTGAAAGTTTTTCGTAACGAACACCAAAACCAAATGGGATCAAAGGTAATTTGACTAGAACATCGGCGCCCATTCCATACAATGGAACCATTCCAGGAACGGTTCCCGTACAAATGCCTGTACAGATCTCTGTAAGGGCATCCTTAGCTCCCATAGCTCCGTAAGTCAGGCGACCTTCAAATAGGGCAAATGCGCTCATAGGGGTTAATAAAAGTGCTAATAATAGTTTTCTCATAGATCCTCCGTGTAGAGATAATGTTTTGACTCTTTCATTTCATCGTATTTCAAATCAATCGGCAATTTAATGAAATGACTGGCCTTGAAAAGAGACAAAAGTCGTGACGACAAAGTCACAACTATGGAACAATTTGAAATGAAAATATGAATCATTTTGAAACATTCGAACAATATCACCAGCTTTGCAATCAATTGGATTTTGGCCAGTATCGGGGTCGCTTTTATCAAAACAGTCGTTTAGCTGTTTATGATATTGTCCAGTCCCAAATTCAGTACATGAGCCATAAACCTCAAATCGGCGCCGTTCGATCGGGGACGCCATTGATCGAAAACCTAGTACCTATGTGGATGCGCCAACAGACGCCGGTGCAGTACAAGCCAGATTCAGAAATTATGATGAGTTGGTTGAAAACATTATCGAAAGACACCAACTTTGTGATTTGGGCGTCTGAACATGAAATCACCGGAGAATATTTATATTCAGATCAGCAAATTTTTGAAATTCATCAATATTTATCCAGTCAAAGAATCTTCTCGATACAAATTATTCATCCCCACAGAAAAATTCCCTACCAAGAAATTTTCAATCATGGGTATGCTGTTCTGATTCAGTCGAATGGATTATTTTTACCTGAAGAGAGCAGCGTTTTTTTTACAGAAAAATTAAAAGCGCCCAGCTTGATCGGTCCTCTTCAGTCGTTGGCTTCAATAAATCCTCAATTAAATCCAACTGATTTCAAATGTCTTGAAATTGACGAAACTCATTTAAACCTACTTTCGCAATTCAATTATTTTAATCAGTTTGCTGGATCTGTTACGACTTTGAAAGATCGTATTGTTTTATCCTTAACAGAAGTCACGGGACAAAGAATGATCGAAGAACTGGTGTTCAATCAACAAATTCAAACTCAGCATGCTTTTGCCATCAGTCAGTTGCCGACTTGGGTGATTGATTCAATCAGTCACTGGTGGCCAGAAATTAAAAATGAAAAAATGGGAAGACATTTGTTGGTGATTTCGTCGCAAGCCTTTGCTCAAAATTCGTCTCTGGCGCAGCAGATCTTAGGCTTGCAGAAATCAATTTCTGACGTCAGCAAATTTAAAGTTTAAAATGTCCG
>DALYIB010000228.1:0-3702 GCA_031970595.1 Pseudobdellovibrio sp. | reverse complement strand
CCATTTTCAATTTCAATAACTTCTGAAACCAATTTACCAATTTTAATTTCAGCTTCAATTCGCAGAACTAATTTACGATCATCATCCGAAATCCAAAAATAAACATTCCCAGATTGCGTTAAGGCTCCCCGAGAAAGAATATCCGCTTTGATTTTGATGGTGTTAAACTCGCCGGCTTCGGTATTTAATTTTTCTTTTTGTAATGCTGTTCCTTTGAAAACGACATTTTTTTCATCGTCAGCTACGCGAAATGAATATTGCTGGCCGATTTTCCAGTTAAATATTCGCATATAGAAAATACCACTGAATGCATTTTGCGAAAAGGTTTGCAAATCCCATTCTTTTTTAATGATCTCTTCACCATTTTTTTGTGTGTATTTTTTTTCCCAGTAGCGAGCTTTCAAATTTTTATGATCAAAAAATGAATTAGCGTGTGATAACTTGCCTGTTTCTCTGACATTTAACTTAAAAACATGTGGAATTAAATCCTCGTAATCCATGTATGTTTCAACATAATCATCAACTGAATAAAATTTGGAAAAAAGAGAACTTGTTTTTAAGCCAATAAAAAAATTATAGGATTTATTTTCATTCACTTGAACGAATGGTTTTACTTCTAGAGTCAGCTGTCCAGCTTCAGCTGCAAAATAGCGAACAGAGTGAACGACTTTTTCACCTACACGAAAGGGGTCCACAGCCGGACGGCGCTGACCGTTAAATCCTTCCGAATTTTCAATCTCAGGCAAACGAATCATCGGTTTGATTTCTTCGACTTTAGCCGGCAGCATTTTTTTAGTTTTTTTAGCTATAATAACAGCGGGCTTTACTGCGACTGCGGCCCGAGTCACTTCTTTCGAAGACTCTGTCGCGACTGCGACAGGAACTGAAACTGCAGGTGGAACGGATTGTTGAGCAACGACTGCTTCTTCGGCGGGCTTCACAACGACCTGGTTTTCAAATTCCTTATTTTGTCGTAATTCAGATTCTTTTTCATATTTTAAAAAGGCCGTTGTTGAACACGAGGCTAACGCCAGAACTAAAACAATTTTAAAAATTAAATTGAAATGACCGAGTTTCATTCAAACACCTTCCATCGTTTATGGACCCACATCCACTGTTCGGGATGCTGACGAATAATATCCTCTAGGACATGATTGAATAATTGAGTCAAAATAACATTATTTTTTTCAAGATCTGGACTCAAATGATCTTCGATTCGAATACGGGGGCCCGCAACTACGTGTAAACGTCCCTGTTGATCCCAATAGGTATACAAGGGGTGAATCGGTGCTTTCGTTTTTTGCGCAAATAATGCTAGACCATAGGGCGAACCTGTTTCATGTCCAAAAAAAGTAGTCGCTACACCAAAAGGCTTTCCCATAAATTGATCGATAACAAAAGCCACACCGCGACCACGTTTCAACGCCTTGAGTATTTCAAAGGCGTTATTTTTTCCGTGAGCATCAATAAATTCTGTTTTTGATTTTTGTCGTAAAGTGAACCAAAAAGTATCTAAAAATTGATTTTTAAATCTTTTTGTAATCAAGGAAATCGGTTTTGAGCGAGCACTACAAACAGCTGCCCCCAGATCGCCACTGCCTAAATGCAAAGACATAAAAAACACACCGCCTTCTGTTGGTAAGTGTTCTTGGCCTTCGATGACAAACCGATTTTGTAATTGTTTTTCATTTAAATAGGGAATTCGAATCACATCAAAAAAACTTTGGCACAAGTAAATCATACTTTGCTTCATGATATATTTTTTTTCATCTATCGACTTTTCTGGAAAGGCTTTTTCCAAATTGCCGAGGATGACCTGTCGACGAATTCTGAAAACATCCACCCAAAGTGTAGCCAGGATCCAACCAAAAAAACGATTCGCCGACCACGGCAGTAAATTGTAAAAAAAAGCAAAAACTAAGCTGATTTGGCTATAAAACTTTTTCATAAAAATACTTCAAATCCTCTTCGGGGACAGTCACTTGCAACGAAATCACTTGGATCATTTTCTTTAAGTCCGGAACTGTTATTTTAATAAAATCCTTTTCGGTCATGACCGGTGTCCATTCCGCATGTTCCTGAGCCCAATTTAAAATACGAACCTGTTCCTTTTCTGGAAAGTCATAGTGATCGGGATAACAAAATTCCTTCATAACTGTGTAGCCATTTGCAAACAAATCATCTCGGACGGCTTGGGGATTACCTAAACCCGTAATCAAAATCACCGGACAAGCTGGTATCTTTAATTGAATCTGATAAGACGATTCAATGATGGGCTTTTGATAGGGCGCCGTCTTTTGATTAAAAAACATTTTATGATGAATCGGCATATGCTGAGTCTTGGTATAAACAATTAAATCGGATCGCTTTAAGGCCGACCAGTCTTCGCGCATGCGTCCTAAAGGTAATAATCGATAATGTGCAGGATCACGACTGGTGTCGATGAGCGTAATTTCACAATGACGTTTGAGTTGGCGATGACTGAAACCATCATCCACCAAAATATAATCAAAGTGATCTTGATTCTGCATCAAGGCTTGCACCGTTTTTGATTTGCTGGGGCCTGACCAAACAACGACCTTTGGTAAACAAGTTTGCAACAAACAGGCTTCGTCCCCGTAAATTTCAATAGCTTCCCGGCTGGACAAATCCACCTGCGCAGGAGTATTCAGACGGGCTTTATAACTTTTAGTCACAATACAAATACGTGCCTGAGGCTTTTGTCGCAAAATTAAATCGGTCAAAAAAATAATAAACGGAGTTTTTCCACTGCCACCCGTATTTAAATTCCCGACGGAAATAATTTTGGCCGCACCGAAATCATCCGATTTTAAAAATTGGCGATCGTACAACCAGTTTTTAACGTGAATAAAAAAACCATAAGGATTCATGATTGTTTGACTTCCAAAAATCGATTGATCGATTCAGCCACACGAGACGTCGCACCTTTATCACCCAAAGCTGTTTTAACCTGTTTGAGTTCTTGACGAGTTTGATTCGCGAATTCCTCTGAATCTATGTACCGACTCATCAAACGAACAAGCTCATCGACTTTCACTTCGGATTGTTTCAATTCAGGGGCAACTTCTTTATCAAGGACTAAATTCACAAGACCAAAAAATTTCAAGCCACGAGTTAAAAATTCCCCGATGACACCCGTCAACCAATTGACCTTGTACATAATCACCATCGGTTTTTCCATCAACCCGACTTGCAAGGTCGCAGTTCCCGAAGCCACTAAAATAAAGTCAGCGAGTGAAATCATTTTATAGGGTTCATCTTTGATCAAAGTATAATTTTCTGAAAAGTTTTCAAGAAATCCAGACAAATATTCTTTGGTTAACGTCGGAGCCACAAAAATAAATAATTTCAAATCTGGATATTTGTTTAGTAATTGACGAGCGACTTCCAATTGAATTTGCATATGATGCTGGATTTCGCCTTTGCGCGACCCCGGCATCAAAGCCAAAACCTTTTGATGCGGTAAAACGCCGTACTGCTGCTGGCGAAAATCAATTTTTTCAGGATCCAGCAAACTGGTGTCTAAATCATCTAATAGTGGATGTCCCACAAATTCGTTAGGGACTTGAAAGCGATCATAGAAGGCTTTTTCAAACGGAAATAATAAAAAAACTTTTTCACAATAGGCTTTGATATCGTGGATACGACTTTGTCGCCAAGCCCATATTTGTGGCGAGATAT
>DALYIB010000227.1:0-3716 GCA_031970595.1 Pseudobdellovibrio sp. | reverse complement strand
ATCGTGTTTTCTTTGAGCGCAAAGTTTTGCTGCATAGTTTGCGGCAGGGCCAATCCAAACTAAGTCGTTGTTGTTTCTGATCCCTGTACGTACAGCATAAATCTTACTCGTATCAACCCCAATTGCCTGTTTAACTACATAGTCCGTAGAGCTAAATTTTTCTTTGATAGCTGGATTTATTATTTTTTCGACGCAATAGTTAATCTGAAGTGCTGATTTTGTTGCACTGGTGTTTTTGCTGTCGCCGATGTAGATACCCATTACTCGATCTCCATCGAAAGAGGTAATTGTTCCACCATTGTGACGGATGATTTTACACGCGCAGTGAAGGTAGGATTTACAAACCTCAGCTGCAAACCACCATCTATAATCTTTAACTAAATTCGTAGAGTCGGCTAAGTCAGCATATAGTACAGTGGCTTCTAACTCTACAGCACCATTGCCAAGGCTAACATCTTCTGGTTCAGGAACTCTCTGCCCTTTTCGAACGTCCCAGCTATCAGCATAAGAAAAAATCTGTTTAACTTCTTTTTGAAGATCAGCTGTAATCGACATTATTTAGTCCCTAATTTGTCAATTGCACTAGAAATTTGAGCGGATACTGCACCTAGCGACTCATCAAGTTTATCTTTATCCATCACTAACGTAGTGATTCCTAATAAATCAGAAGGAATTTTTAGATCAGCTGAGTTAGATCTTACGATGTATGATCTTTCCGCTCCAAGCGAACCCATAAAAAGACCTAATTCAAAAATGACGTTATCTCTTGGAGCATAAGAAGTCTTACTTCTGGATTCGACGATATCATTGTCGTCGAAAATCATAACTGCAAAGTCGTAATTTCGCGCCGAGGTAATTAGACTGTCCAACGCCGATTTCGACAGTTCGAAAATGCCGCCGTCGCACCAGATACTTACGTCTCGCGAGTCATTTTGAATCTTTTCCCGCAATTTTTTTGCAAAATCTAAATTTTCACTTGAGCTACCAATAAAAACCATCGGTTTTCCATTTGGTCGCTTTATATATTTGGATCTTTCTCTTAATCTATGAGCTAATTCTACTGCTATTCTTCTCCAGAGAATTGGCTGTTCATTGGCAATTTTGGAAAATGAACTTTCTGTTAGTGTAGCAATTACAGTTACTTCTTTGGCAACTACAGTTGCTGATCTTTTGGCGGATGGATCAATTAGAGCCATTTCGCCAACATGTTGTTTGGCAGATCTTACCGCAATTTCTCGTCCATTTACGATGACCGACAGATTTCCACTGATAACAAAATGTATATCGGAATCTGAATCCTCCTGATCAATTAGTTTTTGTCCAGTACTCAATTCCTTAAGGGTACAGTTGTCTGCGATAAAATTTGAGATATCTTCGTTGTTAGCAACGATAGACTGTTGCTGGATACACTCAATTAATTTTCTTTTTCCATCTGTAGGATCGTTAAAACGTTCAATCATGATAGTGATTTTCTACTGGAACCAAGTGTGCCATGCACTCGGAATAGTAATTATTGGATTGTTACCCAGTCGTTAGTAGTTTTTGAATTCTCGAGTGCTTTAACTACAGACACTTCTTTAATCAAATCGGCTTCTTGCATTTCAATATTCTGAATCTGCCATTTTTGATCTACAAGTTGGCCATAAGCAAAACGAACTAAACCGTCTTGTTGTCCCATGTGGTAGACGATCTGAGGATTATTTAAAGAGAATGTTCTCATCATCACGCCACCGCCGCCAGTGCCAGCTAGGGACAATTGAGAAAGAAAAACTGTGATAATTAAAATAATTGCTTTCATGTTATTGTCTCCCTGGAAGCACGTCGACTGCTGTGAATGACATTTTAAAAATGCGGTCATTGTTTTGAACTTTTGATGAATTCTTATAAGCCTTCTCAAAAGCAGCATTGATATCTGAATAGAGTTCCTTAAGAATTTCAACATTTGATGCGAAACATCTGTGATCTACAGCCATTAAAGCCTCTTCCGCCAAATGATTGATGATTTGACGAGAAATTAACGAGTGATCTTCGATCACATCGGCCTTTTTTCCTTGTGTAACGTTCAGTTGCACAAAGTTTCTGCCTTTAGAAGGAGCATATCCATTGGCGTCCTTTTTTAAATGACCCAATACAGTCAGTCCTTCTAGGGCCTCAATCACTGTATCTACTGAAAGATTAAGTCTTGATGCTAGCCAAAGCGGTGAGGACTGAAAGTCAGGTAAATCAAAGGCCGCATAGACAACCCACCAATCGGTGTTCTTTTTGTGGTTCTCTAGGGCATCTGCATAGCTTATCGGGCTTTGCGATGTACCAGCGGATAATGACGCTGGTGAATTATTATTTTCTAACAAACAGTCCTCCTAACAGTTTTGATCGAGTCGCGATATTTTTTTAAATTCGTCACTCGCACCTTTGTGTCTGAGTTTTTATTATTCTTAAAACTTGTAATTAAAGTATCTGCAATCGTCTTACGAGTAATTGGACTTGATTGCTCCAACAGATAACTAATGTCTTCACCAATCGAAATATTGTCGGCAGTTCCAAGCACTCGGCTGATTTCTCTTTTCATCAGACTATCAATATCCGCGCCAAGATAATTTAAAACTTTGATAAGAGCATCAGCTCGTAAATCAGAACTTTCGTTCAAGTAACGAGAAATAGCAGTCGCAGACACACCTGTGTTTCTTGCAACATCTATCTGATTAAGTCCTCGTGCTGTCATAAGCATTTTGACTAATGCGACCAAAGTTCCTCCGAATGAATATAAACAATGATTTATTAGGCATTTATATTAGGAATATAAAGGAAATTCTTGTCGCTTGCGGCGTGTTATAGCCTTTTTCGGGATATAATTGCGTATTCGCAATTATATTGCGTTTTAGGAACGAAATTGCGGATGAGGTCCGAAATTTCTAGTACGCAATCAGTGTAAATATTTTTTTGAAATCTCGTTTATTTCTTTTTAGGTTCAGCTCGTAACTAAAACGACAGGTCCAAATCGACATCTAAGAATAAATCCGGATTTCGGATTTTAACATCAATGACCTCATAAAAATTAAAGGAGAAAAAATGCGTTTATTTAACGTAATGGCCGTACTTTGCCTTTTTGCTGCGATTGGATGCTCAGAATTCAAGAATGAAGCGCCTACAAACCAAGACCAGCAACCCATTCAAGTCAATGCGAGTAATCTTTCAGATTTCGTAAAAATTGGAGTTCAGCCAACAACAGAGCCAGAAAAATACATGGTCTATTTTGGTTGGCCAAAAATTTCTGATCCAAGACGTGTTCGGATTAGAATGGAGCAAACGCTTGCGGTTGTGGAATCTAATCAGACAACATTTTCACATGAGGTCAGTCACAATCAGACATTGACGTATACATTTGATATTTTAAGCATTGATAACAAGATTGAGAAAAGCTTTTCTAAGTTAGTTAAGATCCCACGCGACTTTGTTGTTCGCAAAGATCAATCAGAATTTACAGAGAACACAACCCTTTCTGTTAATAGGGTATTCCTTGGTGAGGTGCCTCTTAGAACAAACGGTTTTGATGTCGAAATCCAAACGTCTGAGCTGATTTCTAAAAAGGGAATCATTGAGACATTTTCTGAAGGACAAAAAGCAAATCTAAATATTGATGGACGTAATGGTGGAAATCTTATCATTAACGCCACCTCAACACATGGAAGTTTAAAAGTATTTATGCGTGGAGAACA
>DALYIB010000226.1:0-3746 GCA_031970595.1 Pseudobdellovibrio sp. | reverse complement strand
CAAAGCCAACAAACTGTTGGTTAATTTTCAGGACGGACTACCAGCCCTTACGAGCTGCTAAACGATTTTTTTTGCGTTTTAAATTGAGCGAGCCATCCTGAGACTTCTCGGGCTTTTGCTGAGAAGTGTGTTGTTGAATGTTTTGGTCGATCATTTGTGTTTTCATGCCCCTAATATACCTGGAAATCGGTCCTAAGACATCAGGTCAGATGAACAAAAAGGTCTAGTTTTTTTATTCGATTTGAAAGCTAACGAGCAGCGAGTCAAGGTCTGTATTCGAAAATAAGGGGGTATTAATATTTTGCAGTGCAGTCAGGGAACCCGCGTTATTTTGCAAAAGCGGGTACTTTTCAAAGCTTTTTTGTAAAACCACATCCCAGATCGGAGCTGGTAAATTCAGTAAATCCAGGTGGGCTCGGAACGTCTTAATCAGATGAATCGGGTGTGAATTCATATCGGAAATTAAATAACAAAAATTATTGTAAAATTCGCTATTTACAAAATAGGGTTCAAGTATTTTTTGATCTAGAATAAATAAAATCCAAAGATAAAATTGCAGTTGTCCTTGGCGTAATTCGGGATGACTGAAAAAATGATCAGCATGAATCAGATCATGAATCCAAAAACTCAGTGGATCGCGCGCCTCGTACATTTTTGTCGGCCAATTTTCATAATCCAATTCGAATGTGATGATGCGCTTATTTTTCGATTGGATCTGTAACAACTCTAAGGGTTCCGGTTGGTAATTTAAAATCTCTAGGGGATAGGTTCGAAAATAAAGAGCGGCCAATGATCGCTGAGCACTTTGCGGTAATGGAATGACTTGAACCGTATTGATGAACTCTTCGAAGGAAACTTCTTGGGATAAGCAGTGTGACCAACTTATTCCAAGTGTTTGAAAAGTGCTATAAAAGCTAAACTGCAAACGGGGTTCTGACCTTTTGGGATGGGTGACATAGGGATGATGTTGCCCGCTAAACCAAGAATTCGGACGGCGCAGAGCTGATAACGTCAGTGTCCAAACAATGACTTGGTTGTCAGGAGATAAGTGCTGAGTCAACTCATGCAATTTTTGAAAAGCCTGTTGGTTGTCAATATAGTATTCAGGTTTGCAAAAATGAGGAGCATAGCGATCTTTTTTGATCCCTTGTCTTTTTCTATAATTTGACGAGTCATGAATCTTGGCCGATTCCTGACAAGTTTCTGCTTGCCTCATACGTGACCTTTGTTTGTAATAGACTTACAACAGCCGGAAACTTCAGGGAAGGGGTTTTTATGAAACTTATTACAGCTAATAAATTAATCAAGTCTGTTCTATTGAGTTTTTCATCCTTTATTATTTTAACCTCTCCAAGTCACAGTTTCGCGAACGAGCTTGTTGAATCCAAAAAAGTTATTTTTGATGATCTGGCCAAGGCCGAAGAAGATTTTATTTATGATAACTATTTTACAATTCAACAACCGCCGACAACGGAAAATGTTTCGTTGATGCGCTTTGTGGATCATCCTCAAAAATTTCCGATGCCCAGCGAGCCTTACAATCGTGAAAAACATTTTGGAGGTTGGTTGCACTTTGCGAATGATAATTCTTGTCTAGATACGCGTGGGTTAGTTCTGCAGCGTGATTCGAAAACCGAGGTCGAAATCAACAGCAGTTGTCGTGTGAACAGCGGCAGCTGGCATGATGATTATACTGCTAAAACCTACAAGCTGGCCAGCGAAGTGCAAATTGATCATGTTGTGCCTTTGAAAAATGCGTATATGACGGGGGCTTATGAATGGTCCGATGCAAAAAAATGTTTGTACGCCAATTACATGGGAAATACTTATCATTTGAAACCGGTCTTCGGTTCTGAAAATCTAAGAAAAGGTGATCGCAGTCCTCGAGAATACATTCCACCTAATACAGCCTACACCTGCGAATATTTAAAAATTTGGATGAAAATTAAATACATTTGGAATTTACGTTTTACGCCCAAGGAAAAAACACGTATTCAAGAAATCGCTGCTGAAAACCATTGCTCACCTCAAACTTTCGTAATGACCCAGGCTGAAATCCAAGAACAAGAACGTTTTCAGCGTGAAAACGAAAATATTTGCCTTCAAAATGCAGTCATAGCATTCTAGTTCCATGACTATTGAAAAAATTGCGACGATTTTATTTTTTTGTGCCTTGGCGCATTCGTTTTCTGTTACTTTTTTTGCCAAATGGGCACATCGTTTTCCTAAAGGCAGTGGGGCAGAAGCTTTTTTACATTTGCTTTCAGAGGTCGAAGTCGTTTTTGGTTTTTGGGCTTTTTTATTTTTAGCGATTTGGTCGGGCATCGAAGGTTTTTCTCCGGTCATCAAATATCAACAGTCGCTGAACATGACAGAGCCATTGTTTATCTTTTGTATTATGATTTTGGCTTCGACACGCCCCCTGGTGACGTTGGCGCGTAAAGCGGTTCTGGCGGTGTCTGATCTGGCCTTAAAAATAGTGCCTTTTTCTAAAACCAGTGTGCAGTTTTTTGTTTTGATGGCCGTAGGGCCCCTTTTAGGATCCTTAATTACTGAACCCGCGGCGATAACATTAGTGGCGTTATTATTGTTTCGAATGATATCCGAACGAGTTTCTGAAAAATTTTTGTATGCCACGCTAGCTTTGTTGTTTGTGAATATTTCCATTGGTGGAGGACTCACTCACTTTGCGGCTCCGCCCATTTTAGTTGTTGCAGGAACATGGGGCTGGTCGCTGAAAGATGTCTTTATTAATTTAGGGGAAGCAGTTTTGTTAGCAGTTTTTGTGAACACAACTTTGTTTTCAATTTTCTTTCGCAAAGAAATTTCGCAAAATTTAAACCCCATTGAAAAAGATCAGTATCCAATGCCTGCTTGGGTGATTGGATCGCATGTTTTGTTTTTAGTTTTGGTCGTGGCAACGGCTCATTATTCGCAAGTATTTATGGGATTATTTTTAATTTTTATTGGCTTAACAACAGTGACTAAAAATTACCAAGACGGATTGAAGTTTCGCGAAGGTTTATTAGTCGCTTTCTTTTTGGCGGGCTTGATTGTGTTTGGATCTTTTCAGCGTTGGTGGTTGGAACCTATTTTAACTGCACTGGATCAGAAAACATTGTACGTCGCTGCAACGGCATTGACTGCGATTACAGACAACGCAGCTTTGACATACCTGGGATCCCAAGTGCCTTCACTGTCCGAGCTTTCTAAGTGGGCTTTAGTGTCAGGCGCTATTTCGGGTGGGGGATTGTCTATTTTGGCCAATGCTCCGAATCCTGCGGGGTTTTCAATTTTAAGTTCTAAATTTAAAAATGGAACTTTGAATGCGGGAAAATTATTTGCAGCGGCTTTGCCATTGACGATTGTGGTGATGATTTCATTTTTTATATTGGGAAAATTTTAATTTTAACGATTGAATGCGATTTGTTGATAGCGGCGTTGAAAGTAAAAAAAAAGACCAGGTTTTACCTGGTCTTTTTTGTACCGAATGATCGGTTTGCTAACTAGTGAGTAGCTTCTTTTTTTGCTTCTTCTTTTTTAGCTTCTTCTTTGTGGGCTTTTTTCATTTTTTTAGCCATTTTTTTATCTTCTTTTTTCATTTCAGTGTGAGCAGCAGGAGCTGTTGTAGCTGCAGCAGCTGGAGCTGTTGTAGCAGGCTCATTTGCAAATACAGATGAAGCAAAAGCGATAGTTGCTAAAAGTGATACTAATTTCATTGTGTTCTCCTTATGTTGTGATGTTTT
>DALYIB010000225.1:0-3786 GCA_031970595.1 Pseudobdellovibrio sp. | reverse complement strand
TCTGTTTTATAAAAGGCTTAGTTGTGGCCCCTCCTCAACTAAGCCTTAATTTTTTAAAACCCCCTACATCAAATAATTCATATGAAGTTTCGTAATAAGAGTTTTTATTTTTTTTAATGAACTCGTTTGATTTTTGCACCTAATTGGCTGAGTTTACCTTCAAGATTTTCGTATCCACGATCCAAATGATAAATACGGCCGACTGTTGTTTCGCCTTTTGCAATCAAACCTGCAAGTACAAGAGAAGCAGACGCACGTAAGTCAGTTGCCATCACAGGCGCCGCAGAAAGACCATTCGGTCGACCACGGACGACTGCCACTTGAGTTTTCGGTGTAATGTCGGCTCCCAGTCGCATCAACTCGTTCACGTGCATAAAGCGATTTTCAAAAACCGTTTCGGTGATGACACTGGTTCCTTTGGCGACCGTCATTAACGCCATGAACTGAGCCTGTAGATCGGTTGCAAACAATGGGTGCGGAGCTGTTGTGATATCCACAGCTTCGAAATGTGTTTGTGGGTAAACACGCATAGTTGTTTCAGTTGTATCAATTTTAAAACCTGCTTCGCGCATTTTGCTGATCAAGGCCTCTAAATCATGAGGGATACATTTTTCGACAGTCACATCGCCGCCGGTAATGGCTCCTGCTAAAAGCAATGTTCCAGCCTCAATACGATCTGGCATGATAGAATGACGAGCGGGTTTTAGTTTTTCAACTCCCTCAATCGTAATAACACTTGTGCCATGGCCAGAAATTTTTGCGCCCATTTTAACAAGGTAATTGGCTAAGTCTACGATCTCGGGTTCTTTGGCCGCATTTTCAATAATAGTTTTACCTTCCGCAAGGACAGCGGCCATCATTAAATTTTCTGTGCCGCCGACAGTTGTCTTTTCAAACAAAATCGTTGCACCTTTCAGTTTGTTTGTTTTTGCAGGAGCTTTTGCGAAAACATAACCGTCTTTCAATTCGATTTCTGCACCCAATGCTTTCATTGCATCTAAGTGTAAATCAATAGGGCGACTTCCAATAGCACAGCCACCTGGTAACGATACAATAGCTTCGCCATATTTTGCTAACATAGGTCCTAAACATAAAATGCTTGCGCGCATTTTTCTGACAAGATCATAGTGTGCTTCAAAAGATTTTAATTTAGAAACTCGAACATAAAAAGTGTGACCGTCTCTTTGGCTTTCACAGCCCAAGCTTTGTAATAGTTCTGCAGTCGATTCAATATCTTTAAGCAAAGGAACATTATCAAAAATATGTTCTCCTTCTGCTAACAGAGTCGCAAACAAAATAGGTAAAGCCGCATTTTTTGCGCCACTGGCACTGACATGACCATTTAAAATCGATCCACTTGTTATTTGCATTTTATCCATAAAAAATCCAATCTTTAATTAATTCTTAATTCCTTTTATAAAACGATCAAGTCCTGCAAGATCTTTGACGACTTCCACAGAACGAAAACAATTGAGTTGATTGAAGTGCTCGAGCATAGCTGAACCTTGATCCATACCCATTTCCATCATCATCAAACCATTAGGCTTCAATAGTGGTGCTGTTTTTTGTGACCAGGATTTTAAAAGAGCCAGGCCATTGTCTGCAGCAAATAAGGCTTCCGCAGGTTCAAAATCGCGAACAGATTTTTGAACTCGAGGATCTGTGTTCGCTATGTAGGGAGGATTTGATAAAATAAACTCAAACGATCCCAATTCTGATAAATTGATTTTTTCGAAATCACTTAAAATAAACTGCGCCGAATCTTTAAGTTCCAATTTATCCAAGTTTTTTAAAAAAACTTTTTGTGAAATTTTTGATTTATCAATCGCGACAAGGCGTGATGATTTTATGTTTTTGACAGCGCTCAGACCGATGCAGCCAGAGCCGGTGCCGATATCTAAAATACGAGGAGATTCGAATTGAAATTTTTCCTGATGTTGAATCGCTAGATCTAAAATCATTTCAGTTTCGGGTCTGGGTACCAGGACGCCTGGCTCGATATAAAAATCAAAGCCATAGAAACCTTTTTCGTTAATGATATACGCCACAGGTTCGCCAGCAGATCTTCGTTTGATCAAATCACGACATAGGTTAATTTCTGGTTCAGATAAAGGTTGATCGTGTTTTAAATAAAGACCCATCCGATTCAGTTTTAATGCATGAGCAATTAAAAGTTCGGCGTCTAAGCGAGCTGATTCAAAGTTTTTATCTTTGAAAAATTGGATGGATTTACTCAAAACTTCATTCAGCCTCATTGAATCAGATTACAATGAAGCCGAATCTAAAGCTAGTATGAATTCGAAGCTTGTTTTTTCAG
The DNA here is from genome assembly GCA_031970595.1 of Pseudobdellovibrio sp. Lineage (GTDB taxonomy): Bacteria > Bdellovibrionota > Bdellovibrionia > Bdellovibrionales > Bdellovibrionaceae > Pseudobdellovibrio. Next base: position 1,469 of record DALYIB010000225.1, on the reverse strand, counting down.
GGCTTCAGCTTGGAAGTGGGCCACTAACGGATCAATAAGATATTCAAACTCACCACTCATGACTTGATCAAGTTGGTGTATTGTTAAACCAATACGGTGATCTGTGATACGTGTTTGTGGAAAATTATAAGTACGAATACGCTCAGATCGATCGCCAGTTCCAATTTGATCAAGGCGCGTATCTGAAGCTAGCTTTTGAGCTTTTTCATCTTCGATTTGTTGTAATTTAGCGTATAAAATTTGGAAGGCACGTTCTCGGTTTGAGCTTTGTGATTTACCTTCCTGACATTTTACATCAATACCAGTTGGCAGATGCACAATACGCACAGCCGATTCTGTTCTGTTGACAGACTGACCACCAGAGCCTTGCGAACGCATTGTTTCAATGCGGATGTCTGTCATAGGAATATTAATTTGCGTGACTTCGACTTCAGGAATGATTGCGACCGTGACTGTCGATGTATGAACCCGGCCCGCGGCTTCTGTTTTAGGAACACGTTGGACGCGATGAACGCCTGATTCATATTTCAATTTACTATATACGGAATCGCCAGACACAGATGCGACGATTTCTTTGGCGCCGCCCACATTTCCTTCGGAAAAAGAAAGCATTTCAACTTTCCAACCTTGTGTTGCTGCGTACAAGGCATACCCGCGGAAAAGCTCCTCAGCAAATAAAGAAGCCTCGTCTCCGCCGGCACCAGCGCGGATTTCCAATAGAACGTTTTTATCATCGTTAGGGTCTTTGGGAATAAGAGCGACTTTAAGTTTTTGTTCAAGATCAGGAATATCAACTTCAAGTTGTCTGATTTCTTCGCGAAACATTTCTTTCATTTCGGGATCAGATTCGGCAGTTAGTAATTCTTTGCTGTCTTTAAGATTAGCCGTTTTCTTTTTAAAATCGCGATAAAGAGTAACGATTTTTTCAAGATCAGAAAGTTCTTTCATTAAAGCGCGATATTGTTTCTGATCGGAGGCAATGTCCGGACGTTGAAGTGATAAATTCACTTCTTCATATCGTGATTCAACTTGATCTAATTTAGAAAACATAAAAACCTCAAACTTAAAGAGTATTGTACAACAAAATTACAAATAAAAAAGCGGCATGAACCGCCGCTTTTAAATGACTCTTAGTTTTAAAAAACTAAGATCGTAAAAATTTGCAAAACTACTTAGAAGTTTTAGCGTAACGTTTTTTGAAACGATCAATACGACCTTCAGTATCCATCACACGCTGTTTACCAGTATAGAATGGGTGAGAAGCTGAAGAGATCTCAACTTTGATAAGTGGGTATTCTTTGCCATCAGTCCATTTAACTGTTTCTTTAGAATCAAGAGTTGTAGTACCAAGAAATTGAAAATCGCAAGAGATGTCTTTAAAAACTACTGTTTTAACTTTTGGATGTAATCCTTCTTTCATAACCGTTCCTTTATTTATTGATTTCAAAGACTTAGGTGATAGCATAAAC
>DALYIB010000224.1:200-3806 GCA_031970595.1 Pseudobdellovibrio sp. | reverse complement strand
ATTTTTCATCGTAACAGTATTATCTTTAACAAGCTTTGCTCAAACAGCGCAGCCACAAGCTCCTGCGAATTTGGGTGCGACTATGAAGTCCATGGCGACTTCGTTGAAAAAAATCACTGCCCAGGCAGCTGATGCCACTAAGAATGCCGAATCAGAACAGCTGACTTTGGATTTAGCAGCAATGACTAAAAATTCAAAAAACTTTATTCCGCCAACTTTAAAAAACTTGCCTGCGGATCAGCAAAAAGTTCAACTTGAACAATATAACAAGTTAATTGATGAATCTGTCACAATGATAGAAGAATTAGCAGCCGCTTTTCATGATAACAACAATACAAAAGCGACTGATTTAATTGCTAAAATTAATGCCGCTAAAAAAGAAGGACACAATCAATTTAAATAATTGATAGGGAGCTATCTATGAAGAATTTTTTACTAATCGCTTTGATGATGATAACAACAGCCGCTCACGCAGCGACTGTTGATTTCAAGCCAGCAGATGGAAAAACAGAATTTTCTGCGGTCGGCAAGCCAGCTATGATTAAGATTAATGGTCACGGTACAGGCCCTGAAGGGAAATTAACTGTCGATAAAGGCGCTATCAACGGGACATTGAATGTTGATTTAACTCAATTAACAACAGACATTGAATTGCGTGACGACCACATGAAAAATAAATATTTGGAAGTTCAAAAATTTCCAAAATCACAAATCACTTTCAAAGATTTCAAGCCTTCTGTAGCTTTTGATCAGTTGACTGGTAAAGAAACAGAAATGCCATTTACAGCTGATTTGACTTTAAGAGGCAAAACGCAGCCAATCAGCGGAACTGTGAAGTTGAAAAAATCTTCACAAAAACTTGAAGGTGAAGCTGAATTCAGTGTCAAAATTATGACATTCCTAGAAACTTTACCATCTTACGCCGGTATTAAGGTTGCTGAAGACGTTAAAGTGAAAATAAAATTGAACGGCACTATTCAATAATCTAAAAAGGAATATCTATGAAACTGATTGCGTCTTTGCTTATTTTAACTTTGAACTCTGCAGCCTGGGCGTTCCCAGATATGATCAAGCACGGTTATACTAACTGTACGGCTTGTCATATGTCGCCAGCAGGTGGTGGGGTTTTAAATCAGTATGGACGTAATCTTTCAAAAGATTTGATCAGTACTTGGAGCGGAGAAAAAGAAGCCGGAGTTTTCCACGGACTTGTTAACACTGAAAAAGTCGATGAGTGGTTAGCACTGGGCGGTGATTTTCGTGGAGTCCAAGTTCACCAAGAAAATGAGACCATCAAACGGGGTCGTTGGGTGAATATGCAAGCGGGCGTAGAAGTCGCTGTATTTCAACCCAGCTGGGCGCTGGTCGCTTTTATTGGTCAGTATGTTAAACAAAACGAATGGAAAGAATATTCCCCTAGATATTATGGTCTGTGGAATATTCGAGATGAATTGTCTTTAAAAGTAGGAAAATTTTTACCTAACTTTGGTATCAATTTACCAGATCACATTATTTCAACTCGTGGACCGTTACAATTCGGTTATGGAATGGAAAAAGAATCTGCAGAAATGTCCTGGTTGGGAGAAGAGTGGAACTTTATTGGTGGCTATGCAAAATCACCAAAGTATTTATCAGCTAATAATCAATCTGCTGTCTATGGTGTTGTTTCTAAAGTTATTTTGGAAAATAAAAAAGTTGGAATTCAGCACTATGCCGAATCCGACGATACTCAGAAACGGTCCATAACGGGAGTTTTGGGTTATTTAGGATGGTCCAAAGATTTATCGACTCTGTTTGAAATTGATCAACAAGAAACCGCACCTAAAGTGGGTTTGACGAAAACAGGATACTCGATGACACAAAGGACTTCTTATGAGCTGACCAAAGGTGTCCATGCTATTGTGTTGAATGACTACCTACAGACTGATTCAAAAAATGGTTCTACTAAAAATTATAAATACGGCCCTGGTTTACAATGGTTTCCGCGCCCGCATCTAGATCTGCAAGCCTTTTGGACGCGTGAACAATCAGGTTCATTCAAAGAAGGTGATTATGCGTGGTTGGTCTTACATTACTACTTATAAGAAAGCGGCTTTATTCACGGCGGTTCTTGTTTTAGCGAGTTGTAACTACAACACGCAAAAGGCAAACAGCAACGGAATAGGCATTGGACCAGATCAAGGCTCTTTGAGTGGTAATACGATTATTTCATTCGAGCTTGTATCTAATTTTTCACTCAGCACTTGTACAAAGTGTCACGCCGGCGTTAACAAGCCAACTCTGGATTCGATCGAGACTTTTAGAGCCAATATCAGTACCGTCATGAGCCAAGTGGACGGGGGCCAAATGCCGCCAGCAAACAAAGGATTCAGCCCTTTAAATGACTGTCAGAAAGCTTTACTCAGAAAATGGGTCGACACGGGAATGGCCGAAAAATCAGTGGCTACAGTTGCAGATGTACCTGAATGTAAAACGGCGGGACCGATCAACACAACGCCAGATCCAGTTACTCCGATAGAATTAATGCCGTTAAATTATGACACTTTAAATACGCGAATCATTCAGCCTAAATGTATTATGTGCCATGATACCGGAGGCGAAGCTGAATTATATCCGTTTTATCCTTATAGCTTGATGATGGACAAAGATTTAGGCTCTGGTAACGAATGGAAAGCACCAGGTAATCAAAGCAAAGTTCACCGCGCGATTATTGCAGCGGACGACGATGATGATTTGATGCCGCCACTGGATTCAAAAATCCCACGCCTAACACCCGCCGAAATCGATTACATCGTTCGATGGATTGATGCCGGTCATCCAGAAAAATAAAATCCAAACAATCAAAAGCAAAAAAAAAAGGAGAGTTAACCTCTCCTTTTTTTATTTAAGTTGTCACTTAAATTTAGTTTTGTTCTTCTTTTAATTCTTTAGCGTCCACTTCTTTGATCTTTGCTTTTTCAGTTAAAAGTTTGATGACCTTTTCTTCTGTGATCATATAAGTCAAACGGCTCATTTGTTCTGGTTTTGAATACCATTCTTTAATACGAGCTTCTTCGATACCTGTTTGCTTCGCGTACTCAGCAAATTTAGTATTTAAGTCTTCGTCTGTGCAAGTTAAGTTATGATCAACTGATAATTTATCAATTAAAAAGCTAGATTGAATCATTTCAGCAGCTGTTTTGTTGAAATCAGCATCCCATTTTTCAACATAGGCAGCAAAGTCAGCTTCTTGCATTCCTTGGTCTTGCATACGCTTTTTAAAGTCTTCAACGAGTGAAGCTTTTTGTTCTTTTAAAAGGCTTGCAGGAACTTCAACTGGATTTGCAGCCACTAATTTTTTGATCATTCTGTTTTTGAAAGCATCTTCGATACGTTTCTTTTCAGATTGTTCGATGTCTTCTTGTAAAGTTTTTTTGAATTCTTCAACTGTTTGTTTAGTTCCGATCTGAGCCAATAATTCATCGTTCAATTCAGGAAGTTCTTTTTTCTTTAATGCAGTCAAAGTCACTTTGAATTCAACAGGTTTACCAGCCAATTCAACTGAGTGGTATGGATCTGGGAATTTTAAAGTTAAAGTTTTTGTGCCATTGATTTTCATACCCACCG
>DALYIB010000224.1:0-153 GCA_031970595.1 Pseudobdellovibrio sp. | reverse complement strand
CAAAGCCTTCGAAATCGATAATTGCAACATCGCCGTTTTGAGCAGCACGGTCATCTAATACGTCAACAAGCTGAGCGCGTGATTGACGGATGTTGTTAATCACTTGGTCAAATTGAGCTTGGTTGAAAGTTAATTTTTCTTTTTCAACTTCAA
>DALYIB010000223.1:1500-3807 GCA_031970595.1 Pseudobdellovibrio sp. | reverse complement strand
ATCGCCCCCTCTTAATTTGGTCAAATTTCTTAGGTATTTTGTGAAACCGGTATGGCGCAATGCCCTAAATACACCCACCTAGAATTTTAGCTCCACTAGCTTGACAATTTCGCAGCCAGCCACCAATTTAAGTTCGATTTTACAGGAGGTCATTCAATGTCAAAAACAACTCAAAGTTTTAATGCAGAAATTAAGCAATTATTAGATATCGTGATTCACTCACTTTATTCCCAAAAAGAAATTTTCATCCGAGAGCTGATTTCCAACGCATCCGACGCTTTAGATAAATTAAAATTTGAAAGCTTAACAAATCCTGCCTTAACCAGCGACCAGAACCCATTCGAAATTCGCCTGGAAACCAATAAAAATGATCAAACTCTCAAAATCATAGATACGGGCATCGGGATGACGCCTGAAGAAGTCACCCAATTTATAGGCACTATTGCCAAATCTGGCACCAAAGCCTTTTCACAAATGAACCAGGAAATGAAATCCAAGCCTGAATTGATCGGACAATTCGGTGTTGGTTTTTATTCGGCCTTTATGGTCGCCGAAAAAGTGACTCTGCACACACAAAAGGCAGGCACAACTGTGGGCACTGTTTGGGAATCCAACGGCGACGGCACATACACAGTTGATACGGCGGCACGTCCCGAAGGAACTGGAACTACAATTACTTTAAAATTGAAAAAATTCGAATCGACACAGCACGAAGACGGATCGACCGAAGCGTCCCAGGATTTTACGGATGAATGGACTTTGAAAAGTTTAGTAAAAAAATACAGCGACTTTGTGTCTTGGCCGATCAAAATGAAAGTCGAAGTCAAAAAAGAAAACGAAACAACTTTTGAAGATCAAACCTTGAACAGTCAAAAAGCCCTTTGGTTAAAATCCCCTTCTGAAATCAAGGCCGAAGAATACACTGAATTTTACCAGCACTTGACTCATGATTGGAACCCACCAGCGAAGCATGTTCACTTCAAAGCCGAAGGCGTCACGGAATTCACATCGTTGTTTTATATCCCCAGCAAAAAACCTTGGAATTACATGATGAAGGATTATGAGTTTGGCCTGAGTCTTTATATCAAACGTGTTTTTATCATGGATCACTGTAAAGATTTATTGCCTCCGTATTTACGTTTCGTAAAAGGTCTGGTTGATTCCAGCGATCTGTCATTGAATGTATCGCGTGAATTATTACAACAAGATCGTTTGGTGACTCAAATTCGCAAAAACATCGTCAGCAAAATTTTTAATACTTTAAAAGATTGGCTGACCAAAGATCGTAAAGAATACGAAAATTTTTGGAATGAATTTGGCCTGACTTTAAAAGAAGGAATTCCTCTGGATCCTTCACAAAAAGAAAAAATCCAAGATTTATTATTATTTAAATCCACTGTTTCAGATCAATGGACAACATTAGATGAATATATTGCACGTATGAAGCCACAACAAAAAGACATCTATTATATTACGGGCGAACGTTTGGAAGCGATCCAACATTCTCCGTATTTAGAAAAATTGAAAGAAAAAAATTACGAAGTTTTACTTTTAACAGATGCTGTCGATGAATGGGTGACTCAAGGTTTAACAACATTCAAAGATAAAAAGTTAGTTTCAATTACTCAGGAAGGCTTGGATCTAGATACCGAGGAAGAGAAAAAACAAAAAGAAACTGTCAAAAAAGCACAAACCGAAAGATTCCAACCTTTGATGGAAAAAATGAAAAACGTTTTATCCGACCAAGTCAAAGATGTTGTGATTTCAGATCGCCTGACTGAAACGCCGGTGTGTTTAGTTTCAGCTCAGAATGATATGTCGGCGCATATGCAGAAAATTTTATCGCAAATGGGCGAAAACAAAGCGACTGAATCCAAACGTATCTTAGAAATCAATCCGCAGCATCCGTTATTCGAAGTGATGTTGTCGGCCCCAGAAGACAAAGTCCAAAACTGGTCTGAAATTTTATTCAACCAGGCCTTGTTATCTGAAGGAAATTCTGTGCCCAATCCGGCACGATTTTCAAAATTGATTGCCGATTTGATGATTCAAACCAAACACTAAAGGATTTCAAAAATCTTGTGTTTTCCGCGATGACCGCTTTTAAGTTCGATCTGCGATTTTCGAACTTGAAAGTGGTCAGCTAATAATTCAATAATGCGTTCGTTCGCCCGGCCGTCTTCGGGAACAGCGTTCACACGCACGACTAAAACTCCATCAGGCTGAGTTTCAATGCCTTCTTTGCGGCAGTTAGGCTTGGCCAAGACTGAAACTTTCATTACAAAGTATCGCTTCCAACCGATTCAG
>DALYIB010000223.1:0-1490 GCA_031970595.1 Pseudobdellovibrio sp. | reverse complement strand
TTTCATTAAAGTGCTATAGGCCGCTTCATAAAATTCAAGCGTCGAAGGGTCAGATTTTTTTATCAAATCTTGATAAACTTGAGTCGCTACAGCTAACGACGCTCCCCGAGGAATACCTAAAACATCGTGAGCTTCCCAATCATGACCATTGTACATAAAATAAATATTCAGCTCGCGAGTTTTTACTGGCGTTTTAACTTCATTGACAATCTCAGCATCAATAACTTGTGCAGACGTTTGAACTGGCGCTGGCTGAGGTACAATTTTTAAAGATTGTGAATTAACAGCTAATGGTTCTGCAGATGATCCGGTTGCCTTTAAATTCAATTTTGTTGGCGATTTTTGCCTAGAAGAGCGGCCAAGCCAGAAATAAGCTAGCAAAATAAGTCCCAAAATTAGATTTATATAGAAAACCTGTTGGCTGTTCACAATAAATTAATTATTAAAGGAGTTCGGTATTTTGTAAAGAGAAGAACTCAAAGGAGTATCATAATGGCCACAAATCCTTTTGATCAGCAAAAAGACATCCCTGGTGTAAAAAAAATAATCGTTGTCGCTTCTGGAAAGGGCGGAGTTGGTAAAAGTACAGTTTCTACAAACCTGGCCTTAGCATTAAAAAAATATGGCTCTGTCGGCCTTTTAGACGCGGATATTTATGGCCCTTCAATTCCAAGAATGATGGGGGCTTTAAACCAAAAACCAATGATTAATGAAAATAATCAAATCGAACCACTGCAACGTCTTGGTATAAAACTTATGAGTATTGGCTTTTTAGTTGATGAAGCCTCGGCCATAGTTTGGCGTGGACCTATGCTGTTTAAAGCCATGGATCAGTTTTTTCGCGATGTTCAATGGGGTCACCTAGATTATCTTATCATCGATTTACCGCCAGGCACTGGTGACGTTCAGCTATCCTTGGTCCAAAAAGTACCTGTCCACTCAGCGGTTGTGGTCACCACGCCACAGAACGTGTCACTTATTGATGCCAAAAAAGCGATTGATATGTTTGAACGAACAGGTGTCAAAATTGCCGGCGTTGTTGAAAACATGTCTTATATGATCAACCCTGCTAATAATGAAAAAATGGCTTTATTTCCAAAAGGCGAAATTGATAGTTATTTGAAAAACAAGAACTTAAAAAAACTAGCAGAAGTCCCATTTAATCCTAACGTCAGCTTGGGATCAGAAGCGGGAATTCCAATTATCGAAAGTTACCCAGAATGCCCTGAATCAGAAGCCTTCAAACAAATTGCACAACAAATTGTCGAAAGTTCTGTGTAAATTTATGTATTTATCGTCCCTAAATATTAGGGACGATTTTTCCAATCTAAGTATTCATTATATTTCATATCATAAGTCGTCATTTTGTTTTTATCGATCTCAAAAACTCGAGTAGTAATTTCACGTAAAAAATAACGATCATGCGATACCATCATGACAGTACCAGGAAAGTCTTTGATAGCTTTCAAAAGCACTTCACCCGATTTAAT
>DALYIB010000222.1:0-3833 GCA_031970595.1 Pseudobdellovibrio sp. | reverse complement strand
ACGCTCAGCTCGGATGCCCAGCAGCAACAAACAGGACTGGAAGTTCTAGCCGCCCTGAGCAACCAATCTAAATTGAATAAAAAACTCGAGCAAAAATTAGGTTTGAACGTGCAACTGGCTCCTTCTATCGATAGCACTCGCAATATTGCTGTTCCCAAAGTGATCGTCAGTAAAAAATTGAATAAAAAAGTGACCACTTCGTATTCTCGTCCCCTGACAGGAGACCGTCAGGAAAACGAAGTGCGTTTGCAATATCTGTTACAAAAGAATTTATCGCTGATTTTGAATTATCAAAACCAAACGAATCAGCAAAATAGTATTATCGATAACAAAAAAACGGATGATGGTGTGGGTGGAATTGATCTAGAATATAAAAAGGAGTTTGATTAATGTTCAAAAACCTTTTGCCATTTATTTTAGGACTGATGCTGAGCCTACCCGCGATGGCGGCTTTTGACTTATCTCAGTGGCCCCCTGAAATGGCACAAAAACTGAAACTGGAAATTCCGGAATTACAATCCCAGCCTAAGAATGAGGATGAACTAAATGCCATTCTTAAAAAAGCTTATCGAATTTACAAATTTCAAAATTTAAAAATTATTCAAAAGAACAAACAGTATTATTTAGTCGGCACAGTGATGTCAGAAGTAGCGGCTATCGAATTTAGAACGGGCCAAACTGACTTGGACGAAGAACTGAAAGAATTGGTCCTGATCAGTCCATCCGAGGCCTTGCAAGATAGCAAAGTCGAGCAAGCGAATGACAAGCTGATAACAACTTTGAAAAACAAAGGCTATCGTAACCCCAAAATAAATGTGGTTTATGAAAACTCGAATACCTATCAACGGAATTTGATTTTTAAAATAAACACAGGACCCGTTACACAAATTCAACAAATTGAAATTCAAGGTCTGAGCGAAAGCGAGTCCGAATGGATGCAGAAAAAAATTTACTGGAACAATATCGGCTCTGTTTTGACCGATGATCAACTTAAGCAAATACAATATCGCATCCGACTTGAGCTGAATCAACTCGGTTACTATTTAGCGACTGTTGGAAACCCGCAGGTTTTCTATACCGCCGACGAATCAAAAGCTCGATTAGTTTACAAATTAACAGGTCACAAAGTAGCCTATCGGATTGAATTAAAAGGCCAACGCGAATATTCAGAATCCTATTTGTTGGACGAAGTCCTTAAGTTGAATGATTATTTTACGACAGAAACCAATCCGGGCGCGGAATTGGCTGAAAAATTAAAAGTTTTTTACATTTCCCAAGGTTTTGATGAATTTGATTCAACTTATTACGAGCGCAAAGAAAAAAATAAAACAATTACCTCGGAAGTGATCGTTTTAACATTGAATATCAAAGAAGGCCCTCATCATTTAATCAGTCAAATCCAATTCCAAGGTCAGATTTCACGACCTGAAAATTATTATCGTCGTTTATTTAAAGATTTTGCATCTAGCAAACTGCAGGATGGCATTTTAGTTCGCGCCGATGTGGACAGCAGTTTGAAAAATATGATCACAGCGCTTCAAAACGAAGGCTTTGTTTCGGCCAAGTTGAACCGCTGGCAAGTTGTCAAAAAAGATCAACGCAATCAAATCATTGTGAATTTGACCGAAGGACCTGAAACAGTTTTGGAGCAAATTCAAATTAAAAACCACCCGTCTTTTCCTGAGTCTGATTTGTTAACTGCGATGGGATTAAAAACACCCCAAAGACTGAACTTAGATGAACTTGAAAAAGCCCTGGTTAAACTAAAAGGTTTTTACCTGGAAAAAGGTTATCTGGAATTTCAAATTACGACGGATGTGACTGAACTGTTAAAATATAACTCTACGTTAACCACAGCGCAGTTAAATATTGATATTCAAGAAGGCCCGCAAATCGTTGTAGGATCGATCACTTTACAAGGAAATTTACTGACCCATGATAAACTGATTTTGACAGAGCTAGAATTTAAACCCGGTGATATTTTAACGGCCCCTAAGATCGAAGAATCCATTTCTCGTTTACAAAAAACTTCTTATTTTTCTTCGGTTGAGATCACCACACTCGAAGCTGGCAGTGCTATCAAAGACCGCACCGTTTTAGTTAAATTGACTGAAAGAAAACCCATTTTATTTACGGCCGGTATCGGTGCTACGAACGAGAACGAAAGAACTTTTCATGCCTACTTAGGTTGGGCCCATCGTAATTTCGGCGGCTGGGGACGTGGGGTTTCTGTCCGCGGCGATGTGAATTATAACGACGTCTTTTTGAAATTTTTAGAACACAAACTGACATTGGGATATCTTGAACCTTATCTATTCGAATCCCGAACACGTTTTCGTGTGAACTATACGACAGCAGTCAACGTATCCGATGTTAATTTACGTAAACAAACGATTTCCAATTCAGCGACTTGGGCCTTAGAGCAAGATTTTACGTCACACGTGACGGGTATTATGGATTACAGCATTACGACGTTCGTGGACAAAGGCATGACTCCACAGGACGAAATTGATTACAATTATGTCGGTCAAGATTTCGTCATCGCTTCGATTGGCCCCACTTTGGATATTGATTATCGTGATAATATCATCAATCCACAAACGGGTCATTTTTCACGTTTTACATTCGAATACGCGATGCAAGCTTTGGGATCCAGCAAAGTCGATGACTTTGTTCGAATGACAGGACAATCCACTTTGTATTTGCCATTTGCAAAAAATAAAATCATCTGGGCCAATTCCATCCGCGGTGGATATATCAAACCTGTCGGCACCACGGAATATGGCGTTCCATTTGATAAAAAAGGCTTTGTCTTGGGTGGACGCTCGACGATCCGGGGCTTTGAATCAAACGAATTTTTTCCATCGACAGACCCTAATCATCCCGAATATTTACCGGCTGATTTTAAATTGACGATGCCTTCGCATTACGAACTGATTAAATCTGAATTTCGCTTTCCATTATGGTCAAAATACGAGCTGGATGGCGGATTGTTTTATGATGGCGGACTTGTCCATATTGACGGACGACAGTTCCAAGATGAATATCGCGATTCCGTTGGATTCGGCATCCGGTACAACACTCCCGTTGGACCGCTGAATCTTGAGTATGCGCACAAACTAGACAAAAAACCCTACGAGTCATCAGGGGCATTTCATTTGTCTGTCGGCGTGTTCTAGGGTACTTTTAGGTCTTAATTTTATAGTTAAACAGAACCGCTCAACAACTCTAATAAATTGTAGGAGAATATTATGCGTCAACATACGGTCAGAGTTTACCCGTCTAAAGAAAAAATCGAACGTAAAGATCAACTTGCGTGGAAAATGGCAGAAATCTGTACTGATTCCGCTCCGATCAAAGAAGATGTTATTGATATGATTATTAATCGCGTGATCGATAATGCTTCAGTGGCTATTGCAGCCGCTAACCGTCACCCCGTCGCTTCAGCTCGTAGCATGGCCTTAGCTCATCCACGTGCGGGTGGCGCCACTGTATTCGGAATGCCGAACGATCAAAAATTTTCATGTGAATGGGCCGCTTGGGCCAACGGAACAGCGGTTCGTGAATTAGATTATCATGATACTTTCTTAGCCGCTGATTACTCTCATCCAGGTGATAACATTCCACCGATTTTGGCTGTAGCCCAGCAAATGGGAAAAACCGGCAAAGAATTTATCCGTGGGGCTGTCGCTGGTTACGAATTACATGTCGATTTAGTTAAAGCGATCTGTTTACACAAACACAAAAAAGATCATATCGCTCACTTGGCACCTGCAAGTGCTGGTGGAATCGGTGCATTGTTAAATTTACCAACAGAAGTTGTTTTCCAAGCG